>DGPO01000012.1:0-11347 GCA_002390485.1 Halieaceae bacterium UBA4438
GCAGCTTTGGCTTTGGGCGCAGCTTTGGCCTTAGGCTCAGCCTTGGGTGCAGCCTTTGCTTTGGGCGCAGCCTTTGTCTTGGGTGCGGCCTTCGCTTTTGGCGCGGCCTTAACGTCGGGGGTTGTTGTCTTCTTCGCTGCCATTTGAGTTTCCATTGAAACGCATGCTAATTGAATTGCAGTTGACCTGCGCGATTGGGCACGGGAAGCTATCAGAATTAGGGGCGGTTTGCTAGCGGCTTTTGAGTCTGTTAGTCAGACACATTTTCTCTCGTCGATGATTGCTCGTAAAGGTGGGTATGCGGAACGCGGATTACAAGGCTTTGGCTTTTGGGCTCTCAGAGCAACCCATGGTCAAACTCGACAATGGTGTGACACTGCAGGAAGACGCAGCGCGGCACTTTGTGGCATTGCAAAAGAGGGCCTGCGAGTCAGGATTGGCATTGTGTGCGGCCTCCGGCTTTCGATCGTATCGTGCGCAGCTTGCGATCTTTGACGCCAAATGGGCAGCCCAACGACCCGTACTCGACGATCAGGACCGGCCGTTGAGTCGGTCGGATTACACGGATGAGGAGTGGTTGATGCGCATCCTCCGATTCTCCGCGCTACCGGGTACATCACGACATCATTGGGGTACTGACATCGATGTCTATGACCCCAGCTTGCTGCCTAATGGCCAGGCGTTAAGGCTGGTGCCCAGCGAATATGGCGAGGAAGGCTGTTTTGCTGCTCTGACTGCTTGGATCGACCGTCAAATTGAGACTGACAGTGCCGAAGGATTCTCACGTCCTTACGATCACGACCGGGGCGGTGTTGCTGTTGAGCCCTGGCACTTAAGCTACTTGCCGCAAGCAAGCCTGCTCAGCAAGTGGGTGACGCCTGAGGCTTTGAGTGAGCTCTGGATGCAAGCGCCGGATCTCCGACCCCAGTGTTATAAATTGGTTGCCGATCGCTTAGGGCCTATTTTTGATCAATATGTCGTGTCGTAGTTTGATCTACCAGCGATTATCAGTGGGCAACTTTTGCGCTAATAAGTGGTTCTCAAGCGTCACGTAGTCGGGCAACCCGTTGCGATAAGGTGGGTAAGCTTCACCAATGATCAGCGGCGCAAAGTAGCGTCGCGCTTCGTCGGTAATGCCGAAGCCATCGGCTGTAAAAAAACTTTTGGGCATTAATTTCTCTTGGTTAGCCACCTCATTAAGTGGCGCTTGACCAATAGTCCACTCGTAGGGGACATCCCCGACCCTGACAATGGTGGGCATCACGGCGTTTTCGCCCGCAGCCGCCATTTCCACCGCCGCTTTGCCCAGCGCATAGGCTTGATCCAAGTCGGTTTGACTAGCGATGTGTCTTGCGGCGCGCTGTAGGTAGTCAGCGACCGCCCAGTGGTATTTGTAGCCGTGGGCTTGCTTGATCAGGTTGGCGAGCTTTGGAGCAAGACCGCCCAGCTGTACGTGACCAAATGCATCTCTCGATGTTGAGCCGGAGAGTAGTTGTCCGTCTGCAGTCTGCGTGCCCTCGGAGGCAACAATGACGCAAAATCCAAATTTCGCGACAGTCTGCTCTACTTTTGCGAGAAACCGTGTTTCGTCAAAGGCTATCTCTGGGAACAAAATGATGTGGGGCGCTTCCGCCTCAGACTTAGCCGCCAATCCAGCGGCTCCCGCAATCCAGCCTGCGTGTCTGCCCATGACTTCGAGAATAAATACCTTTGTTGAGGTTGCACACATACTGGCGATATCGAGCGCGGCCTCTTGCGTCGAGAGTGCAACGTATTTAGCCACCGAACCAAACCCTGGGCAGTTGTCGGTAAACGGGAGGTCGTTGTCGATCGTCTTAGGCACATGGATCGCCTGCAGCGGGAACCCCATTTTCGCGCCGATTTCTGACACCTTTTGACACGTGTCAGCCGAATCACCACCGCCGTTGTAAAAAAAATACCGAATGTTATGTGCTTTGAAGACTTCGATGAGGCGCTCGTATTCGGCGCGATTCTCTTCGATGCCCTTTAACTTGTAGCGACAGGATCCAAAGGCACCCGATGGTGTGGTTAGGAGGCCTTTAATTTTTTCAGGCGCTTCGCGAGAGACGTCTATCAGCTCTTCGCGCAGCGCCCCGAGAATTCCGTTTTTCCCGGCATAGACTTTGCCGATTTTATCGGGATGATTTCGTGCAGTTTCGATGACGGCCAAGGCGCTCGCGTTGATAACGGCGGTAACGCCTCCGGACTGTGCATAAAAAGCGTTAGGAACTGGATCTGCAGGCACGTTCATCTCCTTACACCGCTGGCTTAGGATCACTCAGATCATGATACGCTTGTACGCCTATTTTGGAGCGTTTGATGTTGAAGCGGGTTCACATACTCGGTATTTGCGGAACCTTCATGGGCGGAGTTGCGTTACTTGCCCGTGAGCTTGGCTATGAAGTCGAGGGCTCCGACTCAAATATCTATCCCCCGATGAGTACAATGCTTGAGCAAGCGGGTATTCGTATTCATGAGGGGTACTTGCCAGCGCACTTGAGTCCACCACCTGACTTAGTGGTTATTGGTAATGCGCTTTCGCGCGGAAACCCCTCGGTGGAGTACGTTCTTGACCAGCAAATCCCTTATATCTCGGGGCCTCAGTGGCTCGGCGAAAACCTGTTGGAGGGGCGTTGGGTTGCGGCCGTTGCGGGAACGCATGGTAAGACATCGACGTCATCCATGCTGACCTGGATACTCGAGTGCGCAGGGCGTGACCCTGGGTTCTTGATCGGTGGTGTGCCTTTCGGATTCGACGGGTCGGCCAGACTCGGCTCTGGGCCATTTGTTGTTGAAGCAGACGAGTATGACTCCGCATTTTTTGATAAACGATCGAAGTTTGTTCATTACAAGCCAAAGACGTTGGTTATCAATAATTTGGAGTTCGATCACGCAGATATTTTTGATGACCTAAGGGCGATTCAAACGCAGTTTCATCACCTTATTCGTTGCGTACCGGCGCGTGGAAAAGTTCTGTGTGGATCGGGACAGGCGATTGATGAGGTGCTGAATCTCGGTTGCTGGACGCCCGTTGAGCGCTTGGGCGGCTCGGCCGGTAGGGTGTGGCAATTTTTGGCTCAAAGCGCCAGTCATCGCGAGCTTGAGATTCAGTCGCCCGGAGGTGAGCAAGGTCGCGTTTCGTGGAATCTGATCGGCCGTCACAATGCGGAAAATGCCGTTGCCGCGGTTGCGGCCGCTGCGGATATGGGCGTCACTATCGAGGATGCGTGCGCTGCACTTTCAACATTCGGAGGGGTCAAGCGGCGGCTAGAGCTCATAGGCACGCCCGGCGGAGCCTTTGTTTATGATGATTTCGCGCATCACCCGACAGCTATTGACGCCACACTCTGCGGAGTGCGAAAAACGGTTGGCGCTGCGCGCGTCATCGCGGTTGTTGAAGTAAGGTCCAATACGATGAAGTACGGAACCCATAAGTCGACATTGATTCCAGCAACCTCAGACGCTGACGAGGTGTTTTGGTTCGAGCCTCCAGGACTTGATTGGTCTGTGTTAGAGGAGTCGATAGAGACAGAAAAACACCATGTCTTTCACCACGTATCGGATCTCCATGACGCGCTGGTTCAGTGCGTCAAGTCTGGGGACCATATTGTGATTATGAGTAATGGAAGCTTCTCCGGTTTGCACCGGCAGTTGTTACAATCGTTGGCCTAGTTAAGGGCCTACCGACGGAGCTGTAATGTCATCATTTTATCAACGTGCGATTTCCCAATACTTTGGGCTGATCATTGTCGCGACTGCAGTAGTTGGGGGTCTTGCGGCGTCGCAACTGGACAAGGTTCGTCTGGATGCGTCCTCTGACTCATTACTGCTACAGGGTGATCCGGATCTTGCTTTTTTCCAAGAGGCGACCGATCGCTACGAGAGTTACGAATTTTTAATCCTCACCTGGGAGCCGGATTCGCCCCTGTTGAGCGATGAATCACTGTCGGGTCTTGCCAGCATGGTCGCTGACCTTGAGCGGGTAAATGGCGTTCGGACTGTGACCTCCGCGCTGGATGTGCCATTGCTCGAAAGCCCGCCAATCTCCCTTACAGATCTTTCTGACCTTGACGCTATTGCCAGTCTTCGTGATCCCAAGGTGGACCGAGACATGGCGCTGAAAGAATTCACAACCAGTCAACTTTATCGAAATTTGGTGGTGAGTGAGACGGGTGATCTCACGGCTGTTCAGGTCACAATCGAACCCAATCAAGAGGTGGATCGACTGGGTGATTTAAGGGGCGAGCTCAGGCAGCAAGTCGCTGAGGGCGCCGGTGTTGAGATTCAGGACCGTTTAGTCGAGGTGGAGACGGCGTACGACGCAGCGACGCGAACAGTCAACGCCGAGCGGGCGGAGCTTGTCGCCAACGTTCGAGCGGTCGCCGAGGTCTACCGAGGACAAAGTCGTATTTTCGTTGGCGGTGTGCCAATGATCGCAGCGGACATGCTGGACTTTGTTCAAGACGATCTCGTGACCTTTGGTTTAGCGATTATTGGCGTCATGGTGGGTATGTTGGCGTTGATTTTCAGGGATTATCGCTGGGTTGTAATCCCCATATCCGGGTGCACCCTGTCGGCACTGATGATGCTGGGTTTGCTGGGGTTTACGGACTGGCGAATGACCATCATCTCGTCAAATTTTGTTGCGGTGCTCTTGGTCGTGTCGCTGGCATTGGCCATTCACCTTGTTGTCCGGTACCGAGAACTTGAACTCAAAGAGCCGGACCTTGCGCGTGCCGATCGCGCCGTAAAAGCGGCTCAATTGATGTTTGTTCCCTGCTTTTACACAGCGGTGACCACCATGGTGGCGTTTACGTCGTTGGTTGTGGCGGGCATTAAACCGGTGATCGATTTTGGGTGGATGATGACTGCTGGCATCGTCGTCGCGTTTATCGTGAGTTTCACCCTAGTGCCAGCACTGATGGCGCTGTTACCGGAGGTGCGTGCGACCGGTGCAAGCGATCAAGCGAGTATGACTCGGAGTTTCGCGGTTATTGTCGAGAAGTTTGGCGGCTTGGTGTTTGCTGTGGCGGCAGTGCTTGTACTTCTGATTGCGCTGGGGCTTTCGCGGTTGCAGGTCGAGAATCGGTTTATCGACTATTTCAAAGACACGACTGAGATTTACCAAGGTATGGAGCTACTCGATTCCCGTCTTGGCGGCACGATACCGTTAGATATTATTTTGTACCCGCCCGAGGAAATCTTCGATGAGGAGGTCTCTTTCGGCGACTCAAGTCTTGGCGCCGAGGCCGCTGAAGCTATTGACGATGATGCGTTTTGGAGCGACGACCCATTTGGCGAAGATGTCTCTTTTGCTGACGAAAATTCGGCTGAAATTGGCTATTGGTTTACGCTTGAGGGCCGTAATCTCATCGATCAGATTCACGCCATCGTCGATGCGCGACCCGAGTCCGGTAAAGTGCTGTCGCTGTCGACCGGCTTTTCCGTGATGGACCGACTTTATGCTGACAAGCTGGGCAGTGTTGAGCTGGCGTTGGTTGAGCGAAGCCTTCCTGACGACGTCGCGGACGTACTGATCGCACCTTATTACGACCCTGTGGAGCAGCAGGCGCGTCTTACAGTCAGGGCTATGGAGACGAGTAAAACGCTGCGGCGGGCACAGTACCTAGAGTCGCTCTACGCAGAGATACTCGCTGAGACCGGACTTGATGAAACGCGCGTCAAGTTCACTGGGCTTCTCGTTCTTTACAATAATGTGCTGCAGAGTCTCTACGCGTCGCAAATTCTGACGTTGGGCGCGGTGTTTATTGCCATTGGTGTGATGTTTTTGGCGCTGTTTAGATCGGTCTCACTCGCTTTGCTGGGACTTGCTCCCAATATATTGGCAGCCGGGCTTGTCCTCGGGGTGATGGGCCTGGCAGGCATCCCGCTGGATATTATGACGATTACTATTGCTGCGATCGTTGTGGGCATGGGCGTTGATAACTGCATTCACTATATTCATCGATTTAGAAAGGAATTTGCGGTCGATCAGAATTATCGCGATGCGATGTACCGGAGTCATGCCAGTATCGGCCGAGCCATGTACTACACGACATTGACCGTAGTCGTCGGGTTTTCAATGCTGACCTTGTCAAACTTCACCCCCAGTATCTACTTTGGCGTACTCACCGTCATGGCAATGTTGGCTGCGGTTATGGGAGCCCTTTTGCTCCTGCCCAAACTCATTATCACCTTTAAGCCCTTGGGTCCCGGAGCCGCTTAGTGGAATGTAGGGCAGGGTGTGGCGCCTGCTGTATTGTGCCCGCTATTCATACGCCGTTTTTGGGGATGCCGAACGGTAAACGCAAAGGCGAACGCTGTGTGCACCTCGGTGCGCAGGGTTTATGCGCACTATTTGATGATCCGCGTCGGCCCGCATGTTGTCGCCAATTTCAGGCTGAACCTGCGTTTTGCGGGAGTTCGCGTGAAGAAGCGCTACTGTTGTTGGCCGACCTAGAGTTGCTGAGTGATCCTGAAGGAGAGTCCCGTGACTGATATTCCGCTTTTCCCCTTGGGTACGGTGCTCTTGCCAAGAGGCCGTTTGCCCCTGCAAATCTTTGAGCGCCGTTACATTGATATGATTTCCGCGTGTATGCGCGAGGGTTCCCCGTTCGGGGTGATTTGGATTAGACGCGGCTCGGAGGTCGCGGAGGCGTCGGTGACCAACTTAGACCTGGGCGACTACGGCACTCTGGCAAATATCGTTGACTGGGATCAGTTACCCAACGGTCTTTTGGGCGTCACGATCGAGGGGGGGCAGCGATTCCACGTTGACGACGTCTGGCGAGAATCCTCGGGTTTGAATCGGGCGCGTGTCGACGTTGAGCCGTGGCCTGAACCCGTTGCAGTCCCAGAAGAGGGCGTTTCAATGATCGATGTACTGGCTGGCCTGCAGCGTCACCCTGAGATCAAGCGGCTTGGATTGTCTCTCGACACGGAAAATGCTTGGGAGGTCTGTCATGTATTAACGCAGTTACTTCCCATTGAGAATTCAGTGAAGTACGAACTGCTTGGGCTGACCGACATTACACAGTACATCGATCAGCTCGATGTACTGTTGAGCGAAATGTCGGGCTGATCTATTCCGACCCGACCTGATCTATCTGGGGCCAGGTCCAGCCACCAAGATCCTGCCAACGATTGACGATCCCGGCAAATAACTCGGCCGTTTTATGCGCATCATAGTCCGCGGAATGGGCTTCACTGTTGCTGAATTCGATGCCGGCGCGCTTGCAGGCTTTCGCTAACACCGTATGCCCATAGGCAAGTCCTGCCAATGTTGACGTGTCAAAGTGTGAAAACGGATGAAAGGGATTTCGCTTTATTTCACAGCGATCGGCGGCTGCGTTGAGAAAGCCTGCATCAAAGTGTGCGTTGTGGCCCACTAAAATAGCGCGGTTGCAGCCCATGTCCCTGACGGCGCGCCGAACTTCAGCAAAGATATCGCCCAAGGCAATTTCTTCGGGAACGGCCTCTCGCAAAGGATTTTCAGGATCTATCCCAGTGAATTCAAGTGCTGCAGGCTCAAGGTTCGCGCCTTCAAAAGGATCTACATTGCGCGCAAGCGTCTGGCCAACCGTGAGGCGACCGTCGGCATCGATGTCAAAAAATGTTGCTGCAATCTCAAGGATCGCATCGGTATTAGAATTAAAGCCGCCCGTTTCTAAGTCGACCACCACCGGAAGAAATCCGCGAAACCGATTTTTCATCAACTTTTCCATGTGATCACTCATCGGGACGGTTCCAGTCGCCAGGGCAGTAACTCGCCGGCTCTCAGGGGGGTGACGGTGCTGGCACCAAAGGTCAAGCTCTCGGGTGCGCGCGTTGCGTCCTTTACCAGATCGACCGTGTCGGTGTTTCTGGGTCTGCGGTAAAAATCCGCGCCGAAGTGACTGGTAAATCCCTCGAGTCGATCCAAGCACCCCTCTTCTTCAAACACCTCTGCATACAAAGGGATTGCGGCGTGAGCACTGTAGCAGCCGGCACAACCACAGGCAGACTCTTTTGTCTCAACGGTGTGCGGTGCGGAATCGGTACCTATAAAAAATCGGGGATTACCTGAGGTCGCTGCGGCGCGCAGTGATTCTTTATGGCTTCTGCGCTTGAGTACCGGCAAACAAAAAAGGTGGGGGCGTATACCTCCGACAAGCATATCGTTGCGGTCAAACAGTAGGTGCTGCGGCGTGATGGTGGCTGCGACGCCCTCTCTCGCCTCACTGACAAAGGCGACCGAGTCTTGTGTTGTGATGTGCTCCAGAATAACCCGCAATTCTGTAAATTCCGCGGTCAGTGGGCCGAGCGTACGCTCGATGAACTTGGCTTCTCGATCGAAGATATCGACCTCTGGATCCGTCACTTCACCGTGGATCAGTAACGGGACATCGTATTCTTGCATGGCGGCCAAGGTGGGTTTGAGCGACTCAAGGCCGGTCACGCCCGCTGCAGAGTTGGTGGTTGCGCCTGCAGGGTAAAGCTTAACACCGCAGACCAAGGGAGACGCCGCCGCCTCGCGAATGTCCTGCGGGGTAGTGTTGTCGGTCAAGTACAGCGTCATGAGGGGCTCAAAGTCAGGCGCCTTGCTCAGCGCCGACAGAATTCGGCTGTGATAAGCAGTGGCATCAGCCACTGTGAGGACGGGTGGGCTGAGATTAGGCATGATCACGGCACGATTAGCCCAGGCGGCAACATCGTTGACAGTTCGATCCAGCATATCGCCGTCGCGTAAATGAATGTGCCAATCATCGGGCTTTGTGATGGTTATTCGGGACATTTTCTAACTCTTTGCGCGTTGAGGGCCGTAGTTTAGCAGTGATCGGCTGTCCAACGGGGCTTGCCGCGCGTAAACTTCACCGCCTAACTATAGGAGCGGTAAATGAGCAGTGTGAACAAGGTTGTCCTCGCGTATTCGGGCGGTCTGGATACGTCGGTTATTGTCAGATGGCTACAAGACACTTACGCCTGTGAGGTGGTCACCTTCACCGCCGATATAGGTCAGGGTGAAGAGGTAGAACCGGCACGTGCGAAAGCCGAGGCGCTTGGCGTTAAGGAAATATATATTGATGACCTGCGTGAGGAGTTCGTTGCCGATTACGTCTTCCCTATGTTCCGGGCCAATACCATTTACGAGGGCGAGTACTTATTGGGTACCTCGATAGCACGCCCGCTCATTGCAAAGCGATTGGTTGAAATTGCGAATGAGACAGGGGCCGATGCGATTTCACACGGCGCGACGGGCAAAGGCAACGATCAGATCCGATTTGAGCTTGGGGCATACGCATTGAAGCCAGGCATTCAAGTGATCGCACCCTGGCGTGAGTGGGACTTGAGCTCTCGTGAGTCACTCATGGCCTACTGCGCGGAGCGCTCGATCCCTGTTGATTTCTCAAACGCGAAAAAGAAGTCGCCTTATTCCATGGACGCCAATCTGTTGCACATCTCCTACGAGGGCGATGTCTTGGAGGACCCCTGGTGTCCACCCGAGGAATCGATGTGGCGCTGGTCGGTGTCCCCTGAGGCTGCCCCTGATGCGGGACTTGAGCTGACGCTGACGTTCGAGTGCGGTGATGTTGTCGCAATTGACGGTGTGCGCCTCTCGCCTGCAACCGTGCTAGCGACGCTCAACCGTATGGGTGGTGAGCACGGTGTGGGGCGCTTAGATATTGTCGAAAACCGTTACGTCGGTATGAAGTCGCGCGGTTGCTACGAAACGCCGGGGGGTACCATCTTACTTCGAGCGCATCGCGCCATCGAATCACTGACGCTGGACCGCGAAGTGGCACACCTCAAGGACGAGCTCATGCCACGTTACGCGAAAATGATTTATAACGGGTACTGGTGGGCACCCGAAAGGGTGATGCTCCAGACGGCCATTGATGAAACGCAGCGCGTTGTTAATGGTGACGTACGAATTCGATTGTACAAGGGGAACGTGACGGTCACCGGGCGTCGCTCCGCGGATTCACTGTTTGACGACGCTATTGCGACGTTTGAAGATGATGCTGGAAAGTATGATCAGGGCGATGCAGAAGGCTTTATAAAGCTCAATGCACTGCGCTTGCGTATTGCTGCCGAGAAAGGCCGCTCCATACTCGGCGACTGATGCGCTCTGCTTTGGTTTTGAGAAAAAGGTGTTAACTATGAACAACAACTCACCCGACTCTGCGCTCCATACCGACGTGATGATCGTTGGTGCTGGACTCTCGGGTATCGGCGCGGCGGTGCATTTGCAGACGAAGTGTCCGGACCGCGATTACATGCTCATAGAGCGTCGCGACGCCATTGGCGGGACTTGGGATTTATTTAAATATCCGGGCATTCGCTCAGACTCTGACATGCACACGCTGGGCTATAACTTCAAGCCGTGGCGAGCAAAGAAAGCCATCGCCGACGGACCTGCGATTTGGGACTACGTCAACGAGACGGCCGATGAGTATGGCATTCGTGAAAGGACCCAGTTTGGGCACAAACTGATCGATGCGTCATGGTCTTCTGAGTCGGCCACGTGGTTGCTGACGGTTGAGACCAGTGAGGAGACACGGTACTTCACCTGTAACTTTTTGTTGATGTGTGCCGGGTATTACAACTACGACGCGGGACATCAACCTGACTTTCAAGGCCGCGATAGTTTCCAAGGACAGTGGGTCCACCCCCAGTTCTGGCCGGACGACCTCGACTACACCGGAAAGCGAGTGGTTGTTATCGGCTCTGGCGCCACCGCCATGACGTTGGTGCCTAACATGGCTCTGAAGGCCGAGAAGGTCACCATGGTGCAGCGGTCGCCCACATATGTTGTCTCTAGACCCTCCGTTGATGCGTTTGCGAACTTCTTGCGACACATACTGCCGGCGAGTTGGGCATACAGCCTCGTGCGCTTTAAAAATACGTTGTGGCAACAACTGATCTACAACCAAACACGGACGAATCCTGACCGTGTCGCCGAAAATCTTTTGGGAGAGGTCGAGAAAGCGGTTGGCGATGTGGTCGATGTCAAAAAGCACTTCACACCGACCTATAACCCTTGGGATCAGCGGTTGTGTCTGGTGCCGGATGACGATTTGTTCACCGCACTGCGCACGGGAAAAGCCGAGGTGGTGACAGATACGATCTCTCACATTGATGCGACGGGTTTAGTCACGGGTTCCGGCGAGCGTATCGAGGCCGATATTATCGTTTCAGCGACTGGGATTGAGCTGCTCAATTTAGGGGGTGCCGAGTTTAGTGTCGACAGCAAGCCTGTGAATTTTGCCGACGAGTGGACGTATAAAGGTGTGATGTGCTCGAACATTCCTAATATGGTGCAGACGTTTGGATACATTAATGCGTC
>DGPO01000012.1:11425-19458 GCA_002390485.1 Halieaceae bacterium UBA4438
TTCGGTTACGACCAGGCGACGCCTCGAATTCCCGACTTGCTCGCAAAAACCATGGAGAAACGCTTTTGGATCCATGATTTTTCAGCGGGTTACATGCAGCGAATGATGCCGAAGCTTCCGAGGCAAGGGACTCAAATGCCTTGGGTGAATCCGCAGGACTTTCGGAAGGATAAAAAGATGTTCCGCAACAGTGCAGTGGCCGATGGTGCTCTGATCTTTACCGATCGAAACACCCAGGTAGCGTCGGTCAAGCAAGCCAGCTGATTGACATGAATAGAGGGCTTGAAGAGTCATGGATAGACTGTCCTTACTGCTGGGAGTCTATTTGCGTCTTGCTCAATCCTGAGGACCTTGGCGAGCAATACATTGAAGACTGCCAGGTCTGCTGCCAACCGATTGAGTTTTTCATTACACAAGACGGATTGGGTGAGTTAAAAGCGGTAGTTTCGGCTGATTCAGAATAAGCCAGTGTCGTGCGCAGTGCCGTTTTTGGGTTAGAGCTGAGGCATCAGGCGCGTTTCTTTTAGGCCAACAACCTTTGGGGGTCGTTTTTTCATGAAGCATTTTTCGAGACGCGGTGCAGGCGCTGTAATGGGATTGATATTGCTCGCGCCCCGTGTAATGAGTGGAGAGCTTGTTGTCTCTGAGCGAGCAATTGAGACCACTGTTTTGGCGCAGTCGACCCAGGATTGGGGTGGGTCACCATTAGCTGAATATGCACAGGGCCAACCGGAGATCACTGTGGCGCGAGTCACGATTCCTGTGGGTATGGCGCTCCCGTTACACGAGCATCCGTTCATGACGGCAGGCGTTGTATTACAGGGTGTTATTGAAGTGCGTACCGATTCCGGCAAGACGCACATTGCGCGAGCTGGCGAGGCGGTTATTGAGCTCATTGATCAGCCGCACGGCGGTGCGAATATTGGTGACACCGACGCAGTCATTTTGGTGGTTTATGCGGGGATCAAAGACCAGGCGTTTACGGTCCCTGTTCGACATGGCGATATTTGACACCTTACTTAATGGAAGTCTCGAGACTTAACGGCCAGATCGCTGAGGGCATGGCTGTGGTCATAAAGACCGCTTGCGATAACATGAGTGACGCCGTCTCTCGATTCGACGGTCCCTTTGATGAGCAGCAGTTGGGCGGTCATTAAAGCCGCTTTGAACTGTTCTTGAACGCGGGGCCAGACAATAACGTTGATATTGCCGGTCTCATCCTCGAGGGTCAGGAAAATTACGCCCGATGCGGTCCCGGGTCGCTGTCGACACGTCACGAGACCCGCTGTTCGAACAAAGCGTCGGTTACCCATGGCAATGAGGTCGGTTTGACGACGACATCGATCAAATGGTGGCTGTCGACGTAGAAGGGCAAGCGGGTGTGCACGTAATGTGAGCCCCGTACTTTGGTAATCAAAAATAACGTTCTCGGTTATGGACGGTGCTGTAATGGCGTCCATGTCATTCTCCTGCTGACGGTGCTCGTCAACTAATAACGGGCGAGAGTCTTTGAGTGCCATAATGGCCCAGTGGGTCTTATGACGGTGCCCTGAAAGTGTCGCTAGTGCATCGGCGGCCGAGAGTGCTTCGAGATCTTTTTGGTTTATATTAGTGCGTCGTCTGAGGTCTGCGACCGACTGAAAGAGGATGTTGGTGCGTGCATCGATAATCTGGTCAGCGCCTGATTTACTGAGTCCTTTGACCAACCTTAATCCCAGTTGTATCACTTCCTGTGTTCTTGCATCGGCGGTGATCAATCGATGGTTCCAGTCGCTGTGATTGACGTCGATGGGCAGTGATTTGACGCCGTGCCGATCGGCATCTTGGATGAGTTGTGATGGCGTATAAAAACCCATGGGTTGGCTGTTCAGTAAGCCCACATAAAATGCGCCGGGATGATGGCATTTTAGCCACGCCGAAACATAGGCCAGTAATGCGAAGCTGGCCGAATGAGATTCGGGGAAACCGTAGCCGCCAAAGCCCTTGATTTGACTAAAAAGCTGATCGGCAAAGTCCGCGCTGTATCCTCGATGCAACATACCGCTTTTCAGCTTGTTTTCGAATGTCAGAAGTTTGCTGTTTCGGCCCCAGTTAGTAATGGCACGTCTAAGGGAGTCTGCCTCTCCACCGCTGAAGCCGGCAGCAACCATGGCGAGTCGGATGACTTGCTCCTGAAAGATCGGGACACCTAATGTGCGTTCTAAAACAGATCGTATTGCTGGGTCGGGATAGGTAATGGCCTCCAAACCTGCTCTACGTCGCAGGTAGGGGTGGACCATGTCACCTTGAATTGGCCCTGGTCGGACGATCGCAATTTCGATCACTAAATCATAAAAGCAGGTGGGCTTGAGTCTGGGGAGCATCGACATTTGCGCGCGTGACTCGATTTGAAAAACACCGAGTGAATCGCCGGTCTGCAGCATTCTGAATGTGGCCTGGTCGTCTTTTGGAATGTCCTGAATCGACTGAATAGACGGGACCTGTCGCTGGACGAGAGCCAGTGTTTTTCGGATGGCTGAAAGCATTCCAAGCGCTAAAATATCGACTTTGAGCAGGCCGAGTGACTCGATGTCTTCTTTATCCCACTGAATAACCGTTCGGTCGGGCATGCTGGCATTTTCAATAGGGACTAGGTTGGAAATAGGCCCGCGGCTGATAACAAATCCACCCACATGCTGCGACAGATGTCGTGGGAAGCCGAGTATTTGCTGTGTCATGCTTAAGAAGAGCTCGGCTTGAATGCTGCTGGACTGGATGCCTTGCGCTTCAAATTTTGCGGTGAGCTCGCGCTCGCGATTCCACCACGCCAAAGATTTTGCTAATTCCTCTACAAAGACGGTGTCCATTCCCAGCGCTTTTCCGACATCTCTTACGGCACTGCGCGAGCGGTAAGTGATGACCGTCGCCGCAAGTGCAGCCCGACGGCGGGAGTACTTCGTATAAATATACTGTATGACCTCTTCGCGTCGTTCATGTTCAAAATCGACGTCGATATCCGGAGGTTCATCGCGCTCGCGTGAGATAAATCGCTCAAAAAGCAGTGACACTTGTTCAGGAGAAACTTCGGTAATGTGCAAGCAGTAACACACCACTGAGTTTGCCGCTGAGCCGCGGCCTTGGCACAAAATATGCCGTTGTCGAGCAAAGTTAACGACATCGTACACAGTGAGAAAATAGTATTCGTAATCCAGCTCTGTGATGAGTTTGAGTTCTCGCTCGATGCGTTCTTGTATGCGCGGTGGGACACCTTTGGGCCATCGGCGGTGAGCACCCTCTGACACGCATTTTCGTAAGTAACTGTTGGCAGAATGACCGTTGGGTACTACTTCTTCAGGGTACTCGTATCGCAGTTCATCGAGGTTGAAGTGGCACTGTTGGGCCAGTCTTAAGGTCTCTCCGAGCAGTTCTTGTGGGTACAGTGGGGCCAGTTTGTCTAAACGTCTGAGGTGCTGCTGACCGTTACATACGCGGTGTTGACCGAGCTCTTGGACAGAGCGGTTGTAACGTATTGCTGTGAGGACGTCATGCAGCATTTTACGGCGTGCCGAGTGCATTTCGACGCTGCCACAGGCGAGCAGTGGTGCACTCATTTCTGATGCTAGTCTTTGTAAATCGACTAATCGGGCTAAGTCATCGTGACGCAACAGTTGACTGACACCAATCCAGAATCGACCCGGTGAACGTCGTGCAAGTATTTTCGCGTGGTGGCACTCGCTTTCAATATCCATTGGTATCCAGATAATGAAACAGCGTTTTAGATGGAAATAAACATCTCGAAGGTGGGTCATGTAATGCCCCTTCGCACTGCGTCGCCGTGATCGGCTGATCAAGCTAGAAAGTTCACCGTATGCCGCCCTTGACGGTGCTAGGGCGACGATTTTTAACCCTTCGCTGACTGTAAATTCACTGCCGATGATGAGTTTGAAATTCAATTCCTTCGCCATGACATGTGCTTTAACAACACCTGCCAGTGAGCACTCATCGGTGAGTGCCAGGGCTGAATACCCCAGCTGCACGGCTTGCTCTACGAGCTCTGATGGGTGCGATGCACCTCGAAGAAAGCTGTAGTTACTTAGGCAGTGGAGCTCAGCGTACGACATGTCAAAAATACTGTGTTTTTATACAGTATAAGGCTTTTTTCAATAAAGCCCACATTCTGTCAGTTGTCAGTCATACTCAGTACTGGAGATTCATTCAACGAGGTGAAAGGCCGTGCTTAAGCGACTGGGTATGTTATGTATTGTCTTGTTAGTCAGCTGTACGGGCTTGCCTGACAACGTTGAGCCGGTGAGCCAGTTTGATACCGAGCAGTACTTAGGAACCTGGTACGAAATTGCACGTTTAGACCATAGCTTTGAGCGTAATCTTGAGCGTGTGACTGCGACGTACGGTTTGAATGAGGATGGATCGATTTCTGTTCTGAATAAAGGATTCAATACTGAAAAGGGCGAATGGCGTCAGGCAGAGGGCGTCGCCAAACCGATGGGTTCAAGCGATATTGCGCACCTCAAAGTGTCCTTCTTTGGGCCGTTCTATGGAACCTATGCGGTGTTTGAACTCGCTGACGATTACAGCCACGCCTTTGTGTCCGGATACAACACCGATTATCTTTGGTTATTAGCGCGAGAGCCTGATGTCAGTGCCGAAGTACGCCAGCGCTTTATTAATGAAAGCCAAGCACTGGGATTTGATACGTCTAAGCTGATCTGGGTGTCGACAGATTAGCGCTCTTTGAAAGTAAAAAAGCCCAACGCAGGAATGAGTTGGGCTGAGCTTTTGTTAAGGATGTTTTGCGATTCAGTCGTTAACGCTGAGCAGAACAGGACGCTGAACGCTGAGCAGTTCCCACGTTGTGTCGGAGCGGGTCTGCTGAAAGGCATAAGTCACTTTTGATCCCAGTGGCAGCTCGAGGCCGACCATAGTGATGTTAGCGTCAACGCGATTACGCATGGATCGGCGCTTTAACTTATTGCAATTCGCCTCGGCACCATGGTCGATATCGTGAAATCTTACGCGAAGGGTATCTGACGGGTACTCGTTGACCCCGATCACCTCACCTGAAAGCACACAATCTTGGACGACTTCGGCACTCGCACCTGACGTATAAAGGGCGCCTAAAGCGCAGAGGCCTATTAATAGTTTGTTCATTTTCATTCTTCTTGTCTCCTTACGCCTCCCGGCGTGCTATCGCTTCACAGCGTTTAGCGGATTACCCGCAATTAACTCAAACAACCCATGTAACTTAAATGAAGTTTTAATGAAATAAAAGTGTAATATTAAGAAATGTGGCAAATTAGTCAAAAATGCCCTGCAAAAACCAACACCGACTGTGGCGATCTTGAAAGATCCAAACAGGCTGCCCTGTGCGTGTTTTAGCGACGTAGTAGTCTCGACTAGAAGGCTGGCTCCACCAGTAATCTTCCAAACGTTCAGGACCTCTAACGATCTCGAGTGCATCCATCCAGTACAGTTGATTGCCCCGCTGACTAATAGGCTGTGGTGAGTTGAGTAGCCAGAAGGGACGCTGAGTAATCGAGGGATTGCTGATCTGAGCGGTGAACTGATTAGGGTCAGTGTAAGAGCAGTGTTCGGGTAGGTGTTCTGAGCGTTCATAGACGTGGGTCACGGCTTGAAAGCCTAACCGGCTGCGTAATCGATCGATCAGTTGTGACAGCGGTTCTTGGTGCTTGGATTCGAGAAACAAATCCTGCGTTTTGTGTTGTGCTGCACTGAGTTCACACGCGGTCAGCTGAACACCTTCTATGAGGTCGTCAAACGTCAACAGGTCTAATTTCAGTAACGATTGTTCCAGCCAGCGGTTAAGGTCGCTGTGGCATTCACTGCTGTGAATATCAAGGTGCGTATGAACGCCTTGAACAGGTAAAAACGCCCAGGCAATGTGCTGTGTTTCAAGTTGCGTATTCCTGACGAACTCAGCAAAACTTTCCAATAACGTTTTCATGGGTAGCGCAAGTTCTTGATGGTTTTTTGAGCCATACCCTAGCCAGATAATATCGCTGTATTCTGGTTCTGGATAAAAGTCTTCAATGGCCGTCTCTACTCGGCATAATAATTGGTCAACCCACCGGGTAAATTCTCGACTACAGCGTCGCTTCAGTGATGTGCTTGGGAGCGAAAATAGGTCTTTAAAGGTGCGAACTCCAGCTTTGGCAAGTGCGGCAGTGTCCTTAGGGAAGTCGGTTATGTGAGCCAGTGGAAGGGGGGAAAGTCGTGACTCAAGCGAGAGACCCTCAATGGGCATATCCATCATCGGCGAAGGGTCAGACTGGCTGAATAACCAAGCGGCTTCTTGACTTGGGCCGATGCCCACAGATGCGGTAAACCCGCGACGATCGAGTTCGGTTGTTATCTTCTTTAAAAGGTTTTCTAGACCACCATGAACGAGCAGGCATCGCCCAATTTCAAGTTGTAAGCAATCATCTCGCCACAGGGTGAGTGTTGGTGTAATGGAGTAGGTCCATTGTGTGAGCTGCTTAAGTGCGCGCTGTTCTTGCTCAGTTTGCCGACTGATAAGCTGAAGGGGTTGCCCGCTGAGTAGACCACTGACAGTGGATTGCTTTAGTCCTGGCTTTACGCCCAGCGCCTCTACCGCATCATCGCAGGTAATCACCCGGTTTGCCTCGATCACTACACGTAGGCAGTCCTCATCAAAGCTTGGCTTTGATGTGAGTGCCTCGAGCGGTAATTTAGGAAAATGTAGGCAAAGCCAGAGCACAAACACTTACTCATATACTGTTTATTTATACAGTATATGAGTAAGTTTAGTGTGTACAAGCATTCGCGGCTTTTATGGGTGCAATGACTTGATAATGGTGCAACTAGCGTTTTTTGATGCCCCTTAAAATCACCGCGCGGCTTTCTGATGGATCGATCACCAAGTCGATTTCTAGGTAGGCAGCAGCTTCTGTTGCACGGCCTTTTTCATACATTTCGGCCAGTAGCTTTTCGAAGAGTGCATCGCGCGCTTCACCTTCTGGCAACGCCGCGAGTTCTTTTTTGAAGCCCAGTCTGACCGCGCCTTCTAGCCCCATACCGCCAAATTCACCTTGTGGCCAGCTGGCGGTAATAGTCGGAAACTCAAAGGATCCTCCCACCAATGCCATAGCGCCCAGCCCATAGCCTCGACGTAAAAAGATCCCGACCCATGGGGTGTCGACACTCGCCGCCGTATTAAACAGTTCCGGCATTACTTTTGCTGCGCCCATCGCTTCGCTTTCTGGGCCCACCATGAACCCTGGTGTATCGACAAGAGACACAATGGGAAGCTTCCAGCGTTTCGCCAGTTCCATCATCTCTCCTGCCTTTCTTGCCGCATCGACATCGATGGCGCCACCAAGGTGGCGACAGTCACTGGCGATGACCGCGACGGCGTGCCCTTCAACTCGTGCAAGTGCGGTGACTACGGCACGCCCGTAAACAGGGCGGAGCTCGACGACAGACTGTGTGTCAAACAGCACATCCATGACCCGCCTGACGTCATAAGCCATGCGCCGATTATCCGGGAGGATCGTTCGCAGTATTTGTTGGTCTGCGGCTGGAGTGGGCGCTATCGATCCTTGCGCGTAGCCCAGAACCCATTTGGCTAATGCGGTCGCGTGTGCTTCGTCCTCTGCCAATAAGTCGATGGCTCCGGCACTGCACAGGGTGCTTACGGGACCTATTTCGTCGGGATGAAATACACCAAGACCCCCGCCTTCGATCATGGCGGGTCCCGCCATGCCTATCGATGATTTTTTTGTGGCGATACGAATGTCACCCGCGCCAAAAAGAGCCGCGTTTCCTGCAAAACAGTACCCATTGTTTACCGTGATGCGCGGAACTTTGCCGGTTAAGCCGGCCCAGCGGCTGAATGATGTGCTGTTAAGGCCCGCAATATTAACCTTGACGTCGGTGTCACCGGGCCGACCCCCGCCACCTTCTGTGTACATAATAAACGGCAGGCGGTCGCGTTCAGCGACCTCAAAGATACGATCAAGCTTTTTGTGATGAAAAAACCCCTGAGTTCCGGCTAA
>DGPO01000012.1:19649-25261 GCA_002390485.1 Halieaceae bacterium UBA4438
AAGCTACCGCGATCAATCAGATCTTCAAGGTTTTCACGAGCAGTTCTGAAACCTTTTGAGTGTCTTTTGTCGCGCGCTTGGCGTCTTGCGGTATCCAGTGTGTCCGCAGTGGTTTGCTCAAAATGTTTTTGAGCGTCGGTCTGAGTAGGTCCTTGAGACACAATGGGCTCCTGTAATTGGATTGCTAGACCATAAGGTTCATGTAGGGTTCAAGCAAGCGTTGAAGTCGTCAGATAAGCCAAGTGGTTTCTCGATATATTTGACTGTTTTTATTTCAGCGTCCGGTTGTAAGGGGGGCACCTACTGCAGGGTGAGCGAGCGATACGGGACGCCGAAAGTTGAGGGGAACGCTACATCACTCGGACAATCATAAGCAGTGCAAGGGCGGTAAGGAGTAGCTTGAGTAGGGCTTGAAAGAGCTGTTCAGGCAGTCGCCCCAGTAGTTGTAAGCCAATCAGTGTGCCGCCAAACCCTGCTGCAATCATGAGGCAGAGTGGAATTAGCCACTCGGTCCAGAAAAACCCTAAACCGCTAAACAAAAGAACTCGGAAGAGGTTCATGGTTGAGACGGTGGCAGCCATAGTGGCGACTAACTCTTGTTTTCCTGATGTTTGATGGCGCATGTAGGCGGCGACTAAAGGTCCGGTGGCACTGACAAAAACACCAATGAAACTGATCGCGGTCCCAAACACGGTATGGTTTTTCAAGCTTTGAGTTTTAACAGCGGGTAGTGGTAACCAGGTTACCAGCAGTGTGAATACCGCGAGCAAAAGAGTGAGTTGGACCTCACTTAGCCAGAATGCCGAAAAGGGCGCGGCGAGTAGCGTACCCAATACTGCACCAACGAGTAGACGCCAAAATAAGGTCGACGACACGTGTGGACGCATCATCACGGTCCTGCCGGTATTTGATCCAAGTTGTACGACGCTGTGCAGTGGGACCACGGCAGTAATCGGTACGGTGACGACTAATACGGCGAGTACCAGCGTACCTCCCCCAATACCGACCGATGCAGTGAGCATTGATGCCACGAAACTGGTTATCAAGAGCAGGTATAAAATGTCAGCAGTGATGGGTAATTCGAGAATCATTACAGCAGTCTCAAGTAGAGGTCAGAGCATACCTCAGTCAAGCGGATTCAGCGGATTTAGTGCAAGTGTGTTTTGAGCGGAAGGATCCCCGAAACTCGGAGGGGAAAAAGGGGAGCCGAGTCTCGGGGTATTGGGGAAGTTATGCGACAGGTGTTAAGAAGACCCCTGTTTTAGTGGCAACGGCTTTACTGTAAGGCTGCGTAATATGAGGTGCGAGACTGGGGTTTTCGGGTAAGCGAATATCGACTTCACGCTTCCCGCCACGCTGTTTGACGACGCTGACTTCGCGGTAGTTATTGATATGCAAACGCAGTGACACGGGCGTGGACTCTGATAATGCATCGCTCGACCTGAAGAGGAACAACAAGGTGTCGGTACTGGCCGCGGCTAATTGGAGCTTTCGTATTTCCGCGTAACGAAAATGAGTGTTTCCTAACCAGGCAAATACGGCACTGCACGTTGTACTGCGAACAGCTTGCTCTGTGGCCCAGAGGGTTTCATCCCGATGCTTTGGATGGACCATGAGTATTTGCTCTGTTGGAATACTGTGCGCACGTAACAGAGGTGCGTAAGGGGTGTGCGGTGCGTTTATAAACGCTTGCCAACGCTTCTCACTGGCAAGTCGCTGCATGGTGGGTAAAAACAGCCCCATACACTCAGCGCCGTCATGGTCACTTAATACTTCGACCGCGCCGTGTGTTGGCCAGCCACCAAGTTGCAGCTCCTCATTAAGACAATCAAAACCCGTTGGTACGCTCTGTCTATTATGCCAATCTGTATTGGCAGACTTAGTGGTTAGAATGACACGTGAGTTACTGTGATTGTCGGTTCCTTGCCAAGTGTCGGGACGGTTAATGATCTGTTCAATGGAGTAGCTCATGATGTGCTCCGTAAAAATAGGGCTGGTGCTTCTCAGTAGGGCATCAGCAGAAATACTGTATAAATAAACAGTAGTTGTATTGTGTTTGAAAAGCAAGAGAGGCGTTATTCGTGTGTCGTGAAAAGCGACAGGCTAGAAGCTCTGCTCTGAGTGAATCGCGATTCCGGCGTTATTACCCTGCGAGTTGGTTTTCTGGGCTTGGGAGTTGGATGCTGCGCTTTATTCTCGGCTGGAGCGCTTGGGATCTTACTGCTTCTGCGCTCTGGGTGGGTGTGGTTGGTGCGCTCATGCTGGCGCCCGCGCTCATCCTTTCACCTTACTTTGGTGTTCAGTCCGATCGCACGAATCCCCGTCACGCCTTGATCGCATCGATGCTGATTCACGGGGTAATTGGCGTTGTCGGAGCAGCAACAACATTTCTGGGGTTGTTCAATACAATGACCTTGTTGCTCCTTGCTCTCGCACTGGGCTCGGTGTCGGCTATGCACAGTCCGATGCGACTGGCGTTGGTCCCTCTTCTAGTCCCCCGTACCGCACTCCCCAGCGCAGTCGGACTGACGGCCATGTCATTTAACATTGCACGTATCGTGGGACCCGCCATTTGCGCTGTAATTATTGCGGAATTAGGGGTGGGTTGGGCGTGGGCCAGTGCCGTCATTATATTTACTGTCGCCGGCAGTATTTTGACAAGTTTACGAGGGGTCGGCACGCGCGAGATTCGACCGAGAAAGAGTATTAATCGAGAGTTCATTGAAGGTATTCACTACGTTCGCAGCAACGCGGCCATTCTTTTGATTTTAAGTTCTACGGTGATTAATGGACTTTTGGGACGCAGTCTTATCGAACTACTACCGGCGGTATCTGGCCGTCTGTTGATCGGCGGCCCGACCGAACTGGCATGGCTGACCGCCGCGGCCGGTGTGGGTGCTGTTATGGGCGGGTTGCTCATGAGCAGACAGCGCGCCCAAGTCGATTGGTTATATACACTCACTCTAATCGCGTTAATCAGTGCCGTAACCTTACTTGCCACGTTGGCATGGCTGGATTCTTTGGCTCTACTTGCCGGGATGATCGGATGCCTGAGTTTCGTCACCACGGTGGCGGGAACGGGCTGTCAAACGTTGACCCAATTGGTTGTGGATGAACGCTATCACGGCCGTGTGATGAGTTTGTGGTCAATGACGATGATGGCGTCTCCGGCATTCGGTGCGGCAACAAACGGTGCAGTAGCAGAGTGGTTTGGGTTTGTGCCTGCCTTTAGTATGGCGTCAGCACTGGGTCTGCTGGCTGTTGGCGGACTCTATCTGCGCCGTCGAGTTATTGCCGAGCCAGAGGCAATCGAGACGACAAGCGACTCGAGGTAATCCCAGCAATCGCCGGGCATAAATCCCTTTGCACTGCCGTCTGCCGCAAAGTTTAAGCTCAAGCACTCTTCTAAGCTTTTGCGGTCGTGACGCGCCAGCGCCTGTTGCATCAGATTGAGGCGGCTCCTCCAGACACCCAGGCGATCGAGTGCAGTGCCTGGCGCCGTGCCCTTTTGAACTAGGCACTGCGCATCAATCAGCAGTCTTAATTCTTTCGATACGGGCCATAGAATCGCAGGGACAGCATTACCTTCAGCTTTGAGGCCTCTCAGTGCCCGCAGAGCACCTTTCGCATCGCCTGAAAGCGCCGCATCGACCATGACGAATGCGTTGTATCGTGCACTGTCCCCCACGGATTGCACGACTTGCTCAGCGGTGACGTGTTTGTCAGTCGCAAGCAGTGCGAGCTTCTCTACTTCCTGAGCGGCGGCAAGCGCATTACCCTCCACTCGCTCCGTCAGCAGAGACACGGCCTCCCGGTCACAGGTTAAGCCAAGGCGCTTGATTCGCTGCTCGATCCAGGAGGGCATTTCGCGTGCGCTGATAGGCCACACGGTCACAACTGAGCCGTTTTTATCGAGCGCGGTGTACCACTTTGCGCGCTGCGACTGCTTGTCTATCTTGCCTGCAACAACCAGCAGAACGTTATCGCTGCCAAGCGCTAAGTACTCCTGCAGAACTTTGCTGCCTTCTGCGCCGGGCTTGCCACTGTCGACTTGTATTTCAATCAACTTGCGATCTGCAAAAAGCGACATTGAACTCGCACTGTGAATTAAGCTCTGCCAGCCATCCTTATCAGCCGCATTGATTCGTTCGCGCTCAACGCAGCCTGCAGCGCGTGCGGCGGCTCTAATGGCATCGGTACACTCTTGAATAATCAGCGGCTCGGCACCGGTGACCAAGTAGCAGGGGGCGACACCTTGCTTGAGGTGTTGCTCGAGCTGTTCAGGTCTGATTTGCATAGTGTGCTGCGATTGTGTAATTCAATCGTCGAGTAAGCGCTGCGACTAGGGCGGTGCGAAGCTCCTCTTGGAGCAGTCGCAACTCTTCCGTTTTACCCACCACGTTCAGCGGATCATTGAGCATTTGGTCCACCACCGTGACGGTTTCGTTTTCGATGAGCCACTCTCCATCGAGCTTCAATGAAAACATAACACTGGCTCGGAGTTCGATCTCTGCAGCACGGGCTCTGGCGGTCAGCGAGAGACTGCGCTGCTCAAACGTCTCAAGATCAACGTATAGCGTAAGACCTGCGTCACTTGTCGATGACAAGGGGGCGCCCTGCCGCTGCAGTGCGCTCCTGAGTTGTCCTGAAAACTCACTGCTGGGCGCCGCGCTCACGAGCGCAACAGAGTAGCGACTCAAGGTGTCAGCTCGGTCGCTCTGGCCTCTTAATTCAAACCCGCAAGCCACCAAAGAAGTCGCAAGTAGCACACTCGCAACGGCGTTGAGTGCTGAACGGCGGTGTTTAATTAGCGACCACATTAACAAGCTTCCCTGGCACGACGATAACCTTTCGGACCGTTAGCCCTTCGGTGAACCGCAGCACATTTTCGTGTTCGAGTGCGGTCGTTTCGATAACGTCTTTACCGGCATCCACCGAAACGGATAGTTTGGCGCGCACCTTGCCGTTAACTTGAACAACAATTTCAATTTCATCACGCGTGAGCGCATTTTCGTCCAGTAGCGGCCACGAGGCATTCAGCAGGCTATTGTTCGTCAGCTCAGCGTAAAGCACCTCACTGATATGCGGCACAATGGGCGCCAGTAACAAAACAGCCGCTGTGAGGCCCTCATCAACCACAGCGACGTCCTCGGCGGCGTCACCACTGTGTCTACTGAGCTCGTTGCAAAGCTCCATGACCGCGGCTACCGCGGTATTAAAGGTTTGTCGTCGACCGTAGTCATCACTGACTTTGGCAATCGTCTCGTGAGTCTTCCTACGAATATTCTTTTGCGCTTTGCTGAGTGATGCAACGGTGAGATCAATCGGCTGCGCACTGACCTGACGGTCTTGCACCAGACGCCACAGACGCTTTAAGAAACGATAAGAGCCGTCAACGCCTGCGTCTGACCATTCCAGAGACTGTTCTGGGGGCGCTGCAAACATACTGAACAAACGCACTGTATCCGCGCCGTAGCGGTCGATGAGCGCCTGAGGATCAACAGTATTGCCTTTAGACTTTGACATCTTAGCGCCGTCTTTCAGCACCATTCCTTGGGTGAGTAACCGCTCGAAAGGTTCGTCGGAGTCGACCAAGCCCTCGTCTCGAAGCA
>DGPO01000102.1:0-2837 GCA_002390485.1 Halieaceae bacterium UBA4438
TCGAGACGTCAAAGATGATGTCTAGCTTTCCGGTTCCATATTATTTCTCCCAACTTTGCTTGACGAGCCAGAGACCGAGGAATAATGTAAGACGGCGGGTATGCTGTTTTAACCCGCAACTGACTGGTGCTTCTGCAGCGCTTTTGTTTGCGGTCCTTGGCTTTCGAGCCGCCGTCGAACCCAGCCAGCGATCGACGCGGTATTAGGGGGGGGGAGTAAACATGAAATGGTCAAACCAGAAGCTGCCAGGCTTAGACGATATTTTTGATCGACACGATAGTCCGCATGCGATTGTTGGTGCCGCCGTCTCGATAGTGGACGATCGCGCAAATGTTCAGCTTTCAGACGCTTTAAAAAGTACGCAAGAAGACGCAACAGCGCTCTATGTGCACATACCTTTCTGTCCGAGTCGTTGCTTGAGTTGTGATCATCTCACCATCATTGAGCACGATCACAGGGCGATCGACCGGTACCTAGATTCGCTGAACACAGAGCTCTCCCTGATGGCTAAGTCATCAAGGGGCGCACTCTTGATTAACCGGATTCACATTGGGGGTGGTTCGCCCAATTATCTGAGCGATGGCCAAATGGCCAGGCTCATGGGTTCGATACACACTTCATTGACAGTATCGCCCGACGCTGAAATTTCCATGGAAATTAATCCTCGAAGGACGTCTCGGTCTCAGCTGGAGTTACTGCACGGTCTGGGCGTTCGGAACTTACATCTTGAGGTCCGAGATGTAGACGTCAACGTTCAAAATGAACTCGGTCGAACACAATCATTTAGTCTGCTTGAAGACGTTTACAGCATTGCCCGAGAAATGAAGTTTGACAGTATCAACATGGACCTCGTATTTGGTTTGCCCGGTCAAACATCGAAAACGATTAAAGGTAGCATTGCCTTGATCGCTGAGTTGGGGCCCGACATGCTTGTGTGTCAGCAGTATACGCGCAGACCACAGCAGTTCCCTCACCAAGCGGCGATCGATGAACGCGCAATGCCCAGTCTCGCTGAGAAGCTCGCTATTTTTAACGCAGTCGCAGTGGGGCTTGAGGAAGAGGGTTACGACTGGGTTGGATTGAACGCGTTCGTTCGCCCCGGTCATAAGCTGGCAACGGCGCAGCGAGAAGGCAGCTTAAGTTACAGTGCCTTTGGTTACGCAGAAACCCGCGTATCGCAAACCTTAGGTGCAGGTCTGGGTGCGGTTAGCGAAGTCGGTGATATTGTCGCGCAAAACTACATCGACATGGACGCGTGGCACATGGCACTTGATCGCGGACACTTGGCGACCCAATACATCATTGATGCAACTGACTTTGAGGTCACGCGGCGATCGGTGATGCGACGGTTGATGTGCAATACCGAGGTGCCAGTTTCGATGGTGGCGCAGCCCGAGGTGCTGGGACTGTTAGACTCACTCGAGAATCAGGGCTACACACAAAAGCAAGGCAGCTCGGTTCATCTTACTGCTCTGGGCCGCTCGGCCTTACCGCACTTTTGGTCGGATTCCTCGCCGAGATTTCGTTGGCTTTAGACTCTGGGCGTCGGTTTAAATTCGGTAGCAAAGTCTTCTTTTAATCGCTTCCACTCCAGTGCGAACCACGGTGTCGTGCTGATTTGGTCATTTGACAGCCATTCATTCACTTCAGCGATGGGTAACCAGACCGTATTAGCAATCTCGGTGTTGTTAAAGAAGGGTTCGGGTCGCCCCTGAACATGGCCGACGAATACTGAGCACAGCTCATGCTCGCTCCCAAAGGCTTCGTAGCGTGCATGGTATTGAAACTTGTACAGATACTTCAGCGGCGCCTCAAGATTGAGTTCTTCTCGAAGCCTGCGCGTTGTGGACTGGGCTAAGGTCTCGCCCTTCCTGGGGTGACTGCAGCAGGTGTTTGACCAGTACATAGGCCAGAGTGGTTTGAGACTGCTGCGTTGTTGCAGAAGTGCTTCGCCATAGTCGTTCAAAAGGAAGATGGAGAACGCCCTGTGGAGCTGGCCTTCGCCTTGGTGCGCAGATGCTTTTTCTTCGTAACCAATAACGACGTCATTGCTGTCCACCAGCATTAAAGGCTCGTTATCAAACGACACGATGGTGGAGTCGGTGGTCATACGTTTAGATTAAGGCTAGCTAATGTCATGTGGTTAGAGTAAAAAGACCCACTCCTTGGGGAAGGACATATGAACTGAGCAAGTCGGGTGGAGATCGGCGATCGTAGCTCTGGGGGCAGGGTGATCGCGAAGTCCCGATTTAGTTCACATTGCAGCGTCTGGGGGCAGTCGTTGCGTGGGTCGGAAAAAGTGGGCCTTTTAAGGGGCCCGATGTTATGACGGTACTTATTGCCGTGCCGGCGGTAGCGCCTGCGCGTAACTAGCAGGTGCAGCGTCAAATTCAACGAGCCAGTTGTACTTTTCAGAGCTCAACAGGACGAAGTGAATCAGAACTGCTACAGAGAAAAGGAAAACTCCCTGTGCCACTAATACCCGGCGGGGGTCAAAAATCATCCAGATTCTTGACATTCCTTGTGTTGTAATCATTTCATCTCTCCATTTAGAGTCACGACGATCCCACTTAGCTGGACAGTCGCAAGGTTTTTAGATGTGCCTGGTTCTTAAAGATTGAACCAAGGCTTGTACATCCAGACAGCAACGTGCGCTGCACTGGCAATGGCTACAAACACCCACATCCAGATTTCATAAGACTTCATAAACTCTTTCGCTTCCGCGTGAGTGAGTCCTGAAGGCCCTACTGTTTCGTCATTCATGGTTTTACCTCCCATGTAATAGTCACGATCTGTCGCAGCTCAGTAATAAATACCAAAATACGACGTTCTTCATC
>DGPO01000102.1:2888-18194 GCA_002390485.1 Halieaceae bacterium UBA4438
GTGAGGGCAGAGCAGAGGCCCTCACCGCGTTGTTCATTCGCTTTCTGCCAAGCTTATTGATCGCCACCCGTCGTCATGTCTGCCGACACGTCGCCCTGTGACTCCGGCATATCCATGCCCTCGTCTAAATCCGCCTCAGGTTCAGCTGCGGCTAATCGAGCAAGATTTGGGTAGTCTTTAATCATATTGGCGCCAAGAAGTGGCTTATAGGCCCCTTGGTGACAGGTTTCACAGTTAACTTTTTGTGCGTCGCCGAGCGCGCCGAGACGATGAGGCGGCAACCAATCAGTGGTTGGCTCGACGTACTCGTTGTTCATTTCTCGCACCATACGAATGCCGTGCCACGCACGCACTCGCGTTGGTGCGCTCTCATCCCAAGAGAAGAAAGCACGTGAGTTGTGACAGTAGGTACAATTGACGCCGAGTGAATCGGAGAAATGCATCATCAGGCTGTAGCCCCACTCAGACTCTTTCATCGATACGCCGCCGCCGTCACGCAACGCGGTGGTACCGGCGTGTCGTCCGTTGCGATCGTCAAGCAAATACGGTGTGAAGGGGTCTACGGGCAAAGAGCTCAAACCTGCCGCGACTGACGACACGTTTTGCATTTGATTTTTCATGCCACTGGCAACTTTGTGTCCGGGGTTTATGTTCCAGACATACTCAGGAACATTTTTGCCGCGGTGACAGGTATAACAAGTCACACCTGCACCACCGACGTGTTGATCCCAGTTCTCGTTCGCGTTTTGAGTCATTTGGATCATGACGCGAGCGACTTTTTTGGTGTACAGGGTGTCGGCTTCAAATCCTTCACCCGCGACGTGGCAGTAGTTGCAGCCCTCCTCTGGAGAGACCCATTGTGTAACCGCGACCATCAGACGTGTGAATTCGCCGACGGAGAGGTCGCCAAGAACCTGGACGTTTTTATAGATATCACTGGCCTTTGGACCCACGGCAGGGACTGCGGGAATCGCGTCCGGCACGACGTTGTTGTCGGCCACGTCCTGGAGTCGATCGGGGTCATACAAACCTTCCATGCCCGTTCCACGATAGCCCCATTGGCTAGACTCGGGTGGCGGCATCTCGCAACCACCTAAGAGCAGTGCGGTACCCAGACCGACAGTGGTCAGTAGTTTGGTCGTTAGCGTTTTCATTGCGCACCCCCTGTCATGAGCGGATCGACGACGGCTTCGCCGACCATTGGATAGATGGGAACAAGCCCATGCTTCATACCCCATAGGTACCAGTTCTCAACGACGGTGCCTGTTAGGATGATGCCGATGCCGCCGGTGACGCAGGTCAGCACGCCAAACCACCAGGCCCATTTGTGAATCGATTCCATGGAGGCGTTGAAGCCCATGGTCCATCTCCAGAACAACGCGCCTCGTTCTGCGCCAGTACCGCGGTCTGTAATTTGATCGATTTCGCGGTCAGCCCCATAGCGACTGGTCGCTAAAATGGTGGCGCCGTGCATTGCAAACAGTACCGCCGATCCGTAGAGGAAGAAGATGCTCCACATGTGGAAGGGGTTGTAGAAGAGGTTGCCGTAGCGCAGCGAGAAGGCAGCGGTCCAGTCGAGGTGAGGGAAGATGCCGAATGGAACGGCCTCGGCCCAGCTACCCATCAGGATCGGGCGTATAAAGCCGAGTACTAAATAAAGCCAAATTGCCGCTGCAAATGCCCATGCCATGTGATTACCCATGCCAAGGTTCTGTGCAAGTGCGAAGGTTCTGTACCACCACAGCATGATCGACATGGTTAGGAATGCGCCGGCAATTAGCCACCATCCACCGTCATTAAGTGGTGGGAAAGAGAGCCCATACTGCGGACCGGGGGGCTCCAGTGCCAGCCACGGCAGTTGACGAATGAACTCGATTGGATCCCAGTTGACTGAGGCAAACATGTTCATGCCGATAATGAGGAAGGCGAGCGTCCCCATGAAAAATGCGGCGACACCTACAGGACCGAGATAGATCGGCCCAATTTGAGCGTCCCCTAACTTGCCGGCCCAGTAGCTGTGCGTGAGGATGCCAGATCGGTCATCTTCGGCGTTCTCGAGGGGGACGCCCGCATAGTCCGGTGCCGAGACCTGAACTTGTGTAAAAATATTTTGATATTCAATCATCGTAATCGTCCCCTAATTAATACCAGATAGGCAGTGTGAGCCACCAGTTCCACCATTCGGGCCATCCGCGTGTCCAGAAAGGACCACTGATGACGATACAAACCGCGCTCCAGAATGCGGCGGATACTGCGACGAACATGCCGAGGCGATGGATGCCCAGTGCACCAATCGAATAGCCAATATCGTCGCGGAAGTAGGTGTTTTCATGTTCGCCAGTCTTCACAGGCTCGCCGTCTCGCGGGTTAGTCGCCATGAGGATCAAGGAGCCGTGCATGGAGAGGGCGAGGGCGGTGGTGAAGAAGAAGGTCACCGCAAGCATGTGTGCTGGGTTGTAGTGGAAGTGCAAAAACTGGTACCCCACGTTCGAAACCCAGTCGAGGTGACTCATGATGCCGTAGGGAAAGCCATGTCCCCAAGCGCCCAGCAGCATGGGTCGAATAATCACTAGGGTGACATAGGCCAGAACCGCGAATGAAAAAGCGAACGGCACATGAAGTCCCATACCGAGTTTCCGCGAAATCTCAACTTGGCGAAGGATCCAGGAGACGAAGGCGCCGGTGGCACAAATAGTAATGATTTGCCATAGCCCACCCTCTTGCAATGGCGCCAAGCCCAGACCGTACGACAGATCTGGTGGTGCGATACTGATCTGCCAGATATTCCACGTGTCTCCCAGCGCCGCACCGTAGAAAATGAGTGCAGTTCCTGTAACAGCGAAGAACAGAGTCGTTATTCCGAAGAATCCGACGTAGAACGGGCCCATCCAGAAATCGAAAAGATCTCCGCCGAGCAGGGTGCCCCCTCGGACTCGATACTTTTTCTCAAAGCTCATCATCGACATTGCATACTTCTCCCTTCCGAGCGGTATTCGCTCATCTCTTTCGGTCCGTATTGGCTTTCTGGACCGAGTTATTCATCAACAAGCCCGAGGGCTTGAAGCCATACGTTGTTAAATTCGCATAAAGGCGTAGGGCGCAACGCTACTTGCAGCACGTTTGGCCTCTTGCCAGCAGTTGAGTTCATGCTGACGTACCAGTTTCAGGCGATTCACCGCTGCCTGACCCAAAAACCACACAAACATAGTGAGAAAGAGCATTCGAAACTGCAGGTGCTCCCAGACAGTTTTCCGCTCTGTATTGCGCTTCGTCGTGGTCATCATTCCTCCCGTCATCGGCTGTTGCCGTGGCGTATTGTTGTAATTCTTAGGGCTCATACAGCGCTCCTGAGTTGCAGGTCGTGACCGGCATCTAGAACGTGCACTGAGTTCACAAACTTGGATTCATCTGCGCGTGCTGCTTGCTCGGCGGTATCCCGCAGTTTTTTTGCCGCAGATATGCGGACCAAAATAGGTTGCTGCTCAATGATCTGGTCGAGTAACGCCTGAGCATCGTCGAGCCAGGGCATATTGGCGCGTGTTGGGGTCGCGATCGTTTGATCAAGATCGGTACCTAACGGCAAGATATTAAAGAGCGCGTCAAAAAGGGCGTTGCAGACTTCTTGAATCAGGTAGCAGGCACCGGAATACCCCATAAAGGGCGTTCCCGTGTGTCTACGTATAATGGTTCCCGGCAGTGAAGCGGGGATAAACATACTTCTATTTCCCGCTTCCGCCGCGTACATACGCTCGTTGTAGCCACCAAATAGGATCAGCGGACCGGTTTCGTAGATCGCGGCTCTCACTTCCTGGTTGTCAGGCTTGACGCCTGCTTTACGCGAAAAGTGAAATGCGCAGGGCAGACCAAGGTCTTCTTCAAGGAAGTGTCTGAGGCCACGGGTATACGTTTCGGTAGCGACAACGCCAAAACTCGCTGTTGCGAAGAAATCTTGAGTGACCGAGCGCCAAAGGTCCCAAACGGGCTTCAGAGTGGTCATTTTTTCTTGTGCAATAAAGGGCTCGGGATCGATCTCCAAGAGCTCTCCAAGCATTCGCAAGAATTTGGTGGTGCTGTCGAGACCAATCGGCGCTTGTAAGTAGGGTTTGTCGAGCGTTTCACAGAGCTTCCGACCAAACTCACGGTACATGCAAATGTTGACTGCCGCGTCGTCGAGCTTGGGAATGTCGTTAAGATGGCAGCCAAGCGGGAAGACGAGATTCACCTCGACGCCGATTCCGGCGAGTAGTCGCTGAATCTCCGCGAGGTCGGACCACGTGTTGAAGTAACCGTAGGCGGGGCCAATAATATTGACCTTTTTTGTGGGTGCTTCTTCGGTTTTCTTTTTGGCTTTTTTCTTCTTAGTCGCACCGTATTGCTCCCAAAGCCAGACGAGGGCTCGATCGGCACTTTGCCACTGATCTTCGTCAATAGTTCGGGGTAAAAAACGCTTAATATTGGTATCCGCGGGTGTCACCCCACCGCCGATCATCTCTGCGATCGAACCGGTGACCACAACAGAAGGCTTTTTGGGGTCTAAGGTCTGGTGCGCGCGACGAAGCGCGCCCTCAGTGCCGTGTTGCCCGAGTTCTTCCTCAGCAAGCCCCGTCACTACAATGGGTAATTCGTGGGGTGGCAACCCGTCGGTATAGTGTAAAACAGAGGTCACTGGAAGGTTTTCACAGCCTACAGGACCGTCAATAATAACTTGCAGGCCCTTTACTGCCGTGAAAACGTAGACAGAGCCCCAGTAGCCGCCAGCGCGATCGTGATCGAGTACCAGCATTAGCACGCACCCCCGACGCCCGTTCTGGCGATGATTTCGGGTGTCCAAACACCACTGGTGGGTCCGTTCCCGACGCCCTCAAAAAACTCTTCCATCGCGAGCATACGCGGTTGGTTGGCAAGGGCGGAGTTAATGACCTGAGCCACCGAACCGGCCCCTGCAGCACCCATGAGCGGACGCGCGGAGATTAAGTTAGTGAAGTACAAGCTGGGAATAGCGAGCTCTTTCGCTTTTTGAACCACGGGGGTTGTGCCGATAACCAGATCGGGCTTGAACACCTCCATCGCAATCAGATCGTCTTCAAGTGAGGCTCGGAACTTAACAGATACGCCGCGTGCTTCTAGCCACTCGGCATCGAGAGCGGAAAACTCTGTTTTTGGACAGGCCGATCCGACGTAGGCTACGTCGGCGCCACTTTCGATCAGGAGCCGAGCAACCAAGAGCTCTGACCCTTCATAGCCCGACAGTGTAATTTTTGCGTCGATAGGGTTGTTGTCGAGAGCTGCACGAATGGCGGCCTTTTGTGTGCTGATGGCTGCATCAATTGATGCGCGATCCGTACCGAGTAACTCGCCCATGGCCTCAAGCCATGCGGCTGTGCCCTCAACACCCACGGGTGCTGAGCCGATGAGCGGCCGACCGGCGGCTCGAAATTGACGGGCTGTCGCGGTGTAAAAAGGGTGAATCATGGCAGCAGCTTGGCAGTCGAGCGCAGCATAAAGCTCTCGCCACTCACGCGTTGGGACCACGGGGCCTGCAGCGGCTCCTAAAGCGTCTAAAAGACGGTCAATAGTGATGGCGTCAACGGGGAACATTTCACCCACCAGCGCTACTGTCGGCTTCGTTTGCTCGGGGTCGCTTTGCGTTGGCCGTGCAACGGGACCGGCTTTAATCTCTTCGCTTGCGTATTCGAGCATGGCGCCAGCGAGCACGTCTTTTGCTTCCGCATGCGTCGGTACGCCAAATCCAGGCACATCAATGCCCACAATACGAACACCATTGATTTCTTTCGGTAGCAGTTCTAGTGGAACGCCAGAGGCCGTTGGAACACAGAGGTTAATAATGACTACGGCATCATTTTTCTCGGGATCAGCGAGGTCGTGAACAGCCTCTCGAATGTCTTCAAAAAGTTTTCCTGTGACGAGAGACTCAGAGTCAAACGGCACATAGCCGACCGTGCGTTTCGCGCCATAGAAGTGCGAGGTAAAGGTCAGTCCATACACACAACACGCCGAACCGGATAGTACGGTCGCAGTGCGACGCATTCGGAGGCCCACACGCAAAGACCCAAACGCAGGGCACATGCTCTGTGGTTGGTCGTGCGGACCTTTCGGGTAGTCTTCGGCAAATTGAGCCATCAGTGCCGTTTTGCCCGAGGCACTGGCGGCTGCAGCAAGCTTTTCAGCACCAGCGTGGCAACCCAGGTCCTGGGTCTCGATAATGTCAGCCTCAGATGCTGTCATAAACGACCTCAAGGCTTGGTTTGTTGAGCGTCTCTGCGCTGCACAGGTCTGAAAGTGTTGCAGGTTGTAGGACGACGTCGCGGCCCACCGTGTCCCCATCAAACAGACCCAGTAATTCGTCTTGCGTCATTGGCATTGGGCGATGTGGCGAGGATTCGCCCGCATTTTTGGCAAGGTCAGCAAAGAGTGAGCCCCATTCACCGTCAGGATGACCGATAATTTCGTAGCTCGCACTCTTGCGCCGAATGTCTTCGTTGGCGGGTATGGCAGCAAGTTCAGGAATACCAACTGCCTTGCAGAATGCCTGCGCTTGGCCCTCGCCATCGTCTTTGTTGATGACCATGCCGGCAACGCCAACATTGCCACCGAGTTTTCTAAAGTATTCGACGGCGGAGCAAACGTTGTTCGCCACGTAAAGCGACTGAAGGTCATTTGATGCAACGACAATCACTTTTTGGCACATGTCGCGTGCAATTGGGAGGCCAAAGCCGCCACAAACCACATCGCCTAAGAAATCAAGAAGGACGTAGTCGAAATCCCAGTCGTGAAAGCCGAGCTTTTCGAGTGTTTCGAAGCCGTGAATGATACCGCGGCCACCGCAGCCTCTGCCCACTTCTGGACCGCCAAGCTCCATGGCGTAAACACCGTCTCGCTTAAAGCAAACGTCTTCAACGCGACATTCTTCCCCAGCGGCTTTTTTAGCCGAAGCTGTCTCGATGATAGTGGGGCAGGCCTTACCGCCAAATAGCAGCGACGTGGTGTCACTTTTGGGGTCACAGCCGATCAGTAGTACCTTTTTGCCCTGCTGAGCCATCATGTAGCTCAAGTTGGCGAGGGTGAAGCTTTTACCAATGCCCCCCTTGCCATAAATTGCGATGATCTGCGTGCCCTCAGCATTGTCTGCCGATGTTGCGAGAAGATCTGCCCGTTCTCCGCTCGCTTCTAAGCCAGGATCATATTCTGTTGCAGTAGTGCTCATATCGATCTCCAGTCGATGACCATTTTTAGGCAGCTGCTGTCGTTGAACGCTCGGTCATACGCCTGTGCGGCGTGAGTGACCGGGAGTACATCTGTTATCAACTGGGAAAAATCTAACGTGCCGTCAGACGCCAGTCGTGCTGCTTCTTTGAGGTCTTGTGGTTGCCATTCTGCGCTCACTAAGAGATTGATTTCCCTAATAAATGCAGGTGGAAAGTCGAAGGTCACTGCGGATGAGTAAAATCCGCCCAGGACCGCTGTTGCACCGGGTTTACAGCGTGCAATCATTTGATTCAGTGCGTCAGCGCTGCCGCTCACGTCGCAGACAACACCGTAGTCGTATCGGGGGTCTTGGTCTGCGTCGTAGACTGTGTAGTCGAGGTTGCTAGGTCGTCGCGCAGGGTCTCGCTCCCAGACTGTGGGCGAGATACCGTGGATAATTCGTGTCAGTCGAGCGAGGAGTTGGCCCAGAACACCATGACCGACGATCAGCTCTGGTGGACCGACCGACTCACATCGCCGAAGCGCATGCAGTGCTGTCGCGGCAAGTGCCAGTAATACGCCATCACTGGCAAGCTTCTCTGGCAACGCGATTAATTTATCTTCGCGACAAACGAGATGTTGGGCACTACCCCCGAAGAGGTTCTTTGCATCAGTAAAGCCGACACTTCCCGGAGCAAAGACGGTGGTGCCGGGTGTCAGCTTCGATCCTTTGGGGGATTCTAGTATTTTCCCGACTGTTTCGTAGCCGGGTATGAGCGGGTAACCCAGTCCAGGAAAGGGGGGCATCTGGCCTGTGAGCATCAGTCGCTCCGTACCTGTGCTGATCCCTGACCATTGTGACTCGACAAGACATTCGCTTGAGCTGGGCGCACGTAAAGAGGCGGCTCGGAGCTCTAAGGTTCCGGGCTTTTCAAAAATAACCGCTGTTGTCTTCTTATAAGTCACGGTTTTGTGGCCTCTTTGTCTAGCGAACTTCGTGCTAGGCCTGTCTAAAAGTATTTACTCTTATCTGTCAGTTTAATGGTACACATGAAAGTGTCAATAAAAAATGACATCTGATTTCTTTGCCGTCACAACGCGCACTAAGGCTGGAATGTGAGTGCGTTTCTCTTTAATCGACGCAAAGCCTGCGCGTTCAAGTGCGGCTTGTAGTTCATGTTTGGTTCGCGGTCTTCCGCTGCCCATCGCCCAGAGGTAAAAGCCAAAGTAGGTATGACCGATGGATTCAGCGCCGCGAGTATCTGCCATGGGTTCGGCAATAATAAGTTCGCCACCGGCTGGCAGGGCCTCAAAGCACCGTGCGAGTAACTTATCGACTGGGTCATCATCATGATCGTGCAGGATGCGGACGAGACTGATCGTGTTAAATGTCTTTGGAATAGGGTCCTCAAACATATTTCCCGAAATCACCTGTGTGGTGCCGCGATATCGTGGTGCGATCGACGCGATAACCTGTGGGAGGTCGAACACGGCGGTTTCAATTTCCGGAAAACGCGCTGCTGCGAGTCGAGCGAAGGTCCCAGTGCCGCCACCGATGTCCAGTAAACGCTGTTGCGGCTTTAACTTGATCGCGTCCAATATGTGATTGGCAATCAGGTGTTGTGAGTCTGCCATAAGCTCGCTGTAGCGTGCCGTCGCAGCCGGATCGCTGTGATTGCCGTCGACGTAAGGCCAATAACCTCGCAGTGCGGCGTTATCTCTAGAGCGCAAAAGGCTGGCGGGATCTGCCATGTCACGGTAAAGCAAATCGTGATGCCGCAGCATGCTTTGAACACCAGGGTTGCCGTGTATCGAGGCGCCTAACTCGCCGAGAGTCCAGCTGTCGGAGTTCACGGCTTGCAGGAGGTCAATTGCTGTCGCGGCCTTAATTAACGTGGCCGCTGCGTCGCGCTCTAGCTCGCAATAGCTTGCGATTTCGTCGAGTGTAGCAATGCGATCTTTTAAGCACTCCAGTAAGCCAAGCTTGTAGGATGCGCTCAGAGTTTGGGAGTAAACAAAGCCTGCCAGAATATGATGAAGGTCAGTTGCGCGCGTCCGCGCGATAGATTGGCTGATCGGTAGGCGCGCGGCCCACTTTTGGAAGGTACTGCTGCGCAGCAGTCTGTTGCGCCACAGTAGGAAACGTCCAAACCGACTGGTCGGCTTGGACGTTTGACCCGTGTACTCCTGATTAGTCGCAGAACGAATGGCCATTACGCGGCTACTTGAGCAATCTTCTCGGGTACAAATCGACTCGCTTGTGCGCGAACAATTTTCTGGAGCAAATCCTGGCCGGCACAGGCTGGCATGCTGTCTAAGCCAGCCTCCAGGCACTGCTTAAGTCGCGTAACCGCTCCGTCAAGACCGAGCTCGCGAACGGCACTAGGGCGATCGAGTTTGACGTCTATTCCGGTGGGTTTGCCGAGTGTCTCGGGATCTGAAATCGCGTCTTTAATGTCATCTGCGACCTGATAGGCTTCGCCAATGCTCGCCCCAAGATTGACCCAAGGACCAGGATCAACGCCCGCGGCGGCGGCACCAGCGCACGTTGCGGCAACAAACAGGGCGCCCGTTTTTGCGCGGTGATATCGGGAAAGGTCGACGCTTCGCTCGCACTCCCAGGCTTGTCCCGCACAGATGCCGTGCGGCGCACCAACCCCACGCGCAACGATGGCGGTCACGAGCGGTACGCGCTCTGTACGAACGGCATGTATCGCATGGGTGGCTAAGGTTTGAAATGCGGCAACAATGAGGGCATCACCGGTGAGAACGGCAATGCGCTCGCCAAATTTTGCATGAACGGAGGGTTTTCCTCGGCGCTGAGTCGCATCATCGAAGCAGGGAAGGTCGTCATGAACCAGCGAGGCGCAGTGGAGCAGTTCGATGGCGCTTGCCGCGGCATTGGCAAGTCCTACGTCACTTGAGTTATTCGCCAGAGCTACGGCCTTGCAGATCTTGGGGCGTACCCGCGCACCGCCGGGAAAAACCGCGTAGTTAAGGGCCTGCGCGAGCAATGGAGGACACTGCGCGGTCGCGTGTTCTGCCATTGCTTCTTCTAAGTACTGTTCACAATCGAGGAGCCCGTTTTCCATGCAATCACCCGTTTTTAAAAGTGTTGTTTTATTTATACATTATTTTTGTCTATATTAGTTGACACACTACGCCGATCTTGCAGGCCCTGCAAGCGAGTAGCGGGAGATTTAGAATGGAGCAACAAGTACTTTCAGGATCTGGTGGGTTGGGTTTTGATATGTCCGTTCCCAAGAACGGATACCGGTGGTGGTATGTCGATGGGTTTAGTGATTGCGGCTCACACGGGGTAACGCTGATCTTCTTTATCGGTACTGTTTTTTCACCGTTTTACGCGTCGGCTCGAAAGCAAGGGCCGGTGGATCCGAGAGAGTTCGTCTGCGTTAACGCGGTGTTCTATGAGCCTAAGCGCAAGCACTGGGCGATGACGGAGCGTCAATCACGCGATCTACAGACGAGCGCTTCCTCCATTAAGATTGGGCCGTCCGCCATGTCGTATGATGGTAATAGCCTTGTTGTGACGCTTGACGAGCGATCAGCGCCGTTTCGTCGTCCCATTCGAGGCAAGGTTGTGGTCGACATACCAGAGACGACCTCCGAGTGTTATGCACTTCATACGGGCGGTGAGCATCGCTGGTGGCCCATTGCACCAACGGCGTCTGTGCGAGTTGAGCTCGACGCACCTCAAGTGTCATGGAGTGGTTCGGCCTACGTCGATACCAATGGTGGGACGGTGCCCTTAGAGCAAACCTTTGATCACTGGCATTGGTCGCGTGCCGCGATTGACGATCGACACTGTCGTATTGTCTACGAAGCGCATGCGTCTGACGGCGAAACGTGTTTGATGACGCTGTTTGGAAACGCGTCAGAGGGGCTTGCGGCTGAGCATTCTGCGCCACGACGCGATTTGAATGTTGGACCGGTCTGGCGGGTGGATCGACCTGCGCGCAGTTACCAAGGGTTTACTGTAGGTAAAACGTTAGAGGACACGCCTTTTTATACCCGTAGTCATCTTCTGGATGCGTCCGGGAATAGCGTGATGCACGAAAGCTTGGACTTAGGGCGCTTCTCGTCTAAGTGGGTTCAGCGCTTGCTGCCCTTTAGAATGCGCAAGATTTTGTATTGGTTATCGGATGCGCGCGGTTTGCGCATCGCGGTCCCGTTCTCCAAGAGTCTCAAATAGATCGAGCATCCACAGCGTTCGCGCTTTGAATGGGTCTGCCGTAATGGGCGGCGCAGTGGCACCGCTCTCCACGACCGCGTCGATCAAAAACTGATTCTGAGGCAGTGCAGGGGTGTTTAGCGCGTGACTGTGAGGTTGTGCGAACACAACCGCGGATGACAGCAGCCCCAGCTTCTTCCTCGTACCCACAATGGCGCGTTGGTCGATTGAGTTGTAATTATTCTCAATGACTTTGTCACCAATAGCGGCATACAGCTTACGTGCAGCACGGATGCCTGGCTGGTATTTGCGGGGCAGTTGCGCAATCCCGTGATCCGATCGCTGATAGAGCCAGTCGGCACGCTCGAGCAATCGTTTGACGACCCTACCAACACCGTCTGTGTACTCTGGGTTTGCAAGCATTTGAGTGGGATCCACACCCTCCGATCGCAACTCGTCGAGCGGCAAATAGATTCGACCAAGCCGAGCGTCCTCGCCAACGTCGCGGGCAATATTGGTCAGCTGCATCGCAGTGCCAAGATCGGCGGCGCGCGCGAGTGTCTTCGCGTCCCGGACACCCATAAGCACCGACATCATGATGCCAACAGCGCCTGCGACCCGAGCACTGTAGTCGTAAACGTCTTCTATGGAGTGATATATTTTGCCGTCAGCATCCCAAGCAAAACCCTCGAGGAGGGCGTTCAAAAGTGCCCGTGGCATATTGTAAGTGTGTACGATCTGAGTCAGTACTCGATCGGTCGCCTTGTATTGAGGCTTGACCTCATAAATACGATCTAGACGATAGTGAAGAATTTCTAAGGCTTTCTTAGGGTCTTCACCCTCATCGACCATGTCGTCGGCCTCGCGGCAGAACGCATAGAGTCCGCAGGCGGCGTGCCGCATCACTGACGGCAACAAATGAGACGCGAAGTAGAACGAGCGTGATCCGTTAGACAGTTGCTCTTTGCACAGACCCATGTCTGTACTGGGCGTGGGTAGAAACTTATTGGCTTGCATGACTTGGCGCCTTAATCAGGTTGTCGATCACCTTCGCAGATGAAAGAACAGCCGGCATACCGGCGCCAGGATGAGTGCCCGCGCCCACTAAGTAGAGACCGTCAACTTCCTCACTCTTATTGTGAGGGCGGAAATAAGCGCTTTGAGTGATTCGAGGTTCAAGCGAGAACCCAGCACCTTTGACCGAGTTAAGTCGGTTTTGAAAGTCGAGCGGTGTCAGCATGAGAGACGTTGCAAGATTGTCACCNNAGGCCGGGGATGCCTGTCTCTTCCAGGCGGTCTTGGACGGCTCGACGAAACGTTTCCGCATGAGTCGTCCAGTCTGTGCCGGAGTCGAGGTGCGGTACTGGAACGAGCGCGTAAAAAGCATCGCAGCCTTCCGGTGCCATTGAGGGATCGGTTGCCGTCGGGCGATGCAGGTAAAGACTAAAGTCTTCAGTCGGCTTTTTGTGTTTGAAGATGTCTGTCAGCAAACCTTTGTAGCGCGGTCCGAGAATAATCGAATGGTGCGGGATATCGGGATACTGCTTTTTGGTGCCGAAATACCAAACAAACAAACCATTAGAGAAGTGTGCCTTGTCGATGCGGCGTTCAGTCCACTTACGCTTTGTTGTCTCAGAGAGGAGGTATTTATACGTCCATGCCGAGTCGGCGTTGGAAACCACAAGGTTGGCGGCAATATGCTCGCCAGACTTCAGTCTGACACCGGTAACTTGTCGATTTTCTGTAGTGATCTGATCGACTTCAGCATTGAGATGAATGTCGCTGCCTTGACCGCGAATGAGATTCCCTAATGATTCGACAATTCGCCCAGTACCGCCCATTGCTGACCAAACGCCACCGGTCACTTCCAGGTGTGAGATCAGCGAATAAAGACTGCTGGCGGTGCAGGGATTTCCACCAATCAGCAGTGGGTGGAAGCTCACAGCTTGCCGCAATTGCTCGTTCTTGATGTACTTTGATACGAGTTTGTAAACACTTTGATCGCCTCGCAGCCTGACAAGGTCGGGCGCAAAACGTAAGAGTTGGGAGAACGTACTGAACGGCTTATCGAGCAGATCAAAGCCGACTTTGTGGCGCGCTTCGCTGGCCTTTAGGTATCGCTCGTAACCTTCAGCATCGTCAGGATTGTATTCGCGTATTTGGCGCAGATTTTCCGACTTGTCGTTTGAGTAGTCGAAGATCCGACCGTCATTGAACCGAATGCGATAGAAAGGATTCATGAGTCGAAGATCGACGTCATCGCTCATTGTCTTACCGCAGAGCGCCCACAGTTCCTCAAATAACTCTGGAACTGTGACGATGGTGGGGCCACCGTCAAAGGTGAAGCCATCTTGTTTGTAGGTATAGCCGCGCCCGCCGAGGGCGTCGAGCTTTTCCAGGACGGTGACGTGATAGCCTTTGGCTGCGAGTCGGATAGCCGCTGCGAGGCCTCCAAAGCCGCTGCCAATGACAATGGCACGCTCATGAGGTCCGGCCTGCTGAAGAGTTTCGAAGTCTGGATGCGCTGTGTTCATTTTTATAGACGCCGTTGACTGTCAATTAATCTTGACAGTCTATCACCGGTTTTCTCAATGCACACCCGTTAATTCAAGCGATCGAGAAAGTGCATAAATTCGTCAAAAATGCGTTGAGGGTCAGCCTCGTGGATCAAGTGCCCTGCATTGCCCAATGTGACTGCTGTAGAGCCTGGAATATCGCGTGTTGCTCTGTGCGCTCGAGTCGCCGGTACGATGTGATCTTTTGCGCTTCCAATGAGGTGCACCGGCGTAGTGACCTGTGCAAGATCGGCGGCGAGTTTTCCCAGTTCCCATCCCCCCATCATCCGAAGTGTCCCTTCAATATGTTCTGGTTGAGAGATCAGTTGGGCGTAACGCTGGATCATGGGTTCCGATATCGCCGCTCCGGTATCACGCAGCGCGCGTCGCACATAGGCTTTACCCGTGCCTCTTCGAGCGAGGAAGTGGACAACTCGCGACGACTGGCTAAGGCCCCGCGCCGCTTTGATCATCAAGGGTTCAATGAACGCACCAAAGGGCAATAGCGCACCGTTAATCGATAAAATACCTTTGGGTGCTATGGGAGTGTCGAGACTCATCCTGATGCCAACGGCCGCGCCGGCAGAGTGACCAATAACGTAGTCGGGCACGAGATCCAGTTGATCGCAGAGGTCAGCGACTGCTGAGGACATGGCGCTGAGTAAATGTTTGCGCTCGCCCAGCGCCGGCGTAAATCCCTGTCCGGGAAGGTCAATCAGTACGCAAGTAAACTGACGGCTTAACAGGGTCGCCAGTCCAGCCATTGAATGGGATGAGGCGCCTGTGCCGTGCAGCAGTAATACAACTGGGCCTGCCCCGATTCGCTGAGTGTGCCACAGGATCTCACCACAGTGGATGAACTCGCTACAGTCCCTGAGGGGCCAATCTGCAGGTATGCGGTCTGGACCCATGCGCTGATTATTCCTCGTTTAAGGCCCGAATTGACGCATTAATCGATTGTGCCGACGCATTGGGTAGGGGAAGGTATGTCGCGTCGAGCGCGCTCGAGAGCTCGCGTGCACGAGGACTGGGTCTGACGGCGGTATCGACCAGGACGCCCCGATAGTGTGTGGCCGCGACTTTCTTGGCGACCCTTAATGCATCTTCGGTTCCCGCAGCTCGACTCTTCGTACCATCGCGCGCGACATTTGACGCCCCGTCAGTCAGTAGCACGTATGTCGGTGTCGCCCCCGTTGCTTCTACTGTCGTTGCTAAGTCGTAAATTGTCTGAAGCGCCGCTGCCATTGGCGTACCGCCGCCACCGGGCAGTTGCGCGAGCGTGCGCTTAGCCCTAACCAGCGAGCGGGTCGGTGGGAGAAGGAGGTCTGCTGATTCGCCTTTAAAGCTAATGAG
>DGPO01000073.1:0-7801 GCA_002390485.1 Halieaceae bacterium UBA4438
CGTTTTGTATCTCGTGATCCAAAAAATCCGAAAGTTAATCCCGAATGACTGTATTGACCGCGCGTGAGTTTGCGCTCCTCGGAAATAGAGGCATGATGACAACACGGCTTTAACCCAATAAAAAGGCACCTTACTATGTCAGCGACAGCCCCTCATGAGTTTACCGGTCAGACCGCCCTTATTTCCGGAGGAGCCTCAGGCATTGGTCTAGCCACGGCCAAACGCCTGATCGCAAGCGGTGCGACCGTCTGGATCGCGGATATTCAAGACGAGAAAGGCGAGCAAATTGCAGAAGAGATTGGTGCAACTTATGTGCATCTGGATGTGTCCAAAGAGGCGGACTGGATCTCGGTTGTGGAGTTGATTGCCAGTCAGGGTGAGGGCCTCAACCTCCTGATGAATAACGCCGGCATTGTCATTGGCGGCACCCTCGAAACACAAACAGCCGAAGAATTTCTGCAAACCACCAACATTAACTTATTGGGTGTTTTTCTGGGGTGTAAGGTATGTGCGCCATTAATGACGATCTCAGGCGGTGGTGCAATCGTCAATGTGTCATCGATCTGGGGCATGGTGTCCGACTCGGGTGCGGTGGCGTATTCAGCCTCCAAAGGCGGCGTAAGAACCATGACGAAAGCCATTGCGCTGGACCTTGCTGACAGAGGCACACACATACGCGCAAACTCGATTCACCCCGGCTTTACAGCGACTCCCATGGTCGAGGACAGTGTTTCTGAAATGGAGCCTGAAGAGGCCGCGCAGTTTGCCGCACGAACCATTGAGCGCGTCCCCTTAGGTCTTGGGGAAGCCGATCAGATCGCCGCTGCCACTGTCTTTTTGTTCTCAAAAGACAGCTCGTTTATGACAGGCTCAGAACTCGTGGTCGACGGGGGGTTTACAGCTGCGTAATCGACAAATCGGCTCGTTCTCGTCGCCGCGACACTGCCAAGCGACGTGTAACGCCACCTGAGTGCCGGCTACATCCAGCGCTGCCACTTAAAACACAACAACAACGCTACAATAATGGCGCCACACGAGGCCATTAAATAGTTGAAGGCATGAGGCTCATCCAGCCCCGGGACGCCGCCCACGTTGACGCCCAACAAGCCGGTCAAAAACCCCAGAGGCAGGAACAGCACCGCTACAATCGTAAACACATAGGTTTTACGATTCATGTCGTCAGCCAACCTCGCAGCCAGCTCTTCTTGTGCCAGTATCGCACGATCCCGAACTTGATCGAGATCCTCGATGTACCTCATGAGTCGGTCAGCAATATCACGAAGTCTGACTCGGTGATACTCAGTCAGCCAGGTTGGCGTCTCTGCGCTGAGTCGCGTTAATGCTTCGCGTTGGGGCGCCATGTAACGACGAAACTGCAGGGCTCGCTTTCGAAGCGCAACAATAGATTGTCTTATGGACGTCGGGTCACCCTCATCGATAGCGGCTTCTGCGCTCGCAACATCGAGCTCAAGATCAGCGATGCTGTCTGCCATGTCATCCACGACGTACTCCACCCAATCAACGAGCAGGTCTGGGATGGTATTAGCTCCCTCCCCTTGAAGAAGTTCATCGACCAATCTTTCGGTCGACTGAAGTGGGCGAAGACGCGCACTGATCAAACGGCTGCCGTTAGTCCATATTCGGAGTGACACCATGTCTTCAGCCTCGGCGCCCGGGAGTCGGTTAACCCCGCGAAGAGTAAGAACGAGGTTATCGCCACGGCGCAATACCCGGGGGCGCGTTTCGTGGGTTGTCAGCGCACCAGCCGCAATCGGACTTAAACCCCCTTCGGAGAGCAGCCACCGCCGCGTTTCTGGATCATCTGCATCAAAGTGCAACCACGTCGCATCCGCATCGGCGGTGAGCTCAACGGCGCCAGCTGAACCCAGTTGAGTAAGCTTAAGCGCATGAATGAGGCCATGTTTAGATGAAGACGAAGGACTGATCACTGCGTAAGGGTCTCTCACAACCGAGTAGATCGGTTAAAATCGCTTAATTGCGCTCGCTTATCAACTGGTTTCCGCTAACCTATCCTACCCAAATGTGCTGTGTGCCAATGGCTAATAAAGGCAGCGCATAATCGATCAAATGAGCGTTACCACACATTTTAATGACGCGAGAGCGTTGCAGGCATAACGTATGAAATACCTTGCGATTATTCTATTCACGTTTTTTACAACATCGGCCTCATACGCAGATTATTCGCGTGACTACATCGACACAGTGGCTGCAGAACGTGCTGAATCAGGGGATACGGCTATCTCGTACCGCGTCTTTAATCGAGCGGAAGATCACCCAAAACTGTTATTGATCATGGGTTTAGGTGGCGCCGGTTATGCCTGGGGTGATGCCTTCGTAAGCGCATTGGAATCAAAGGGCATCGAAGTGATTGTGATCGATAACCGTGACACCGGTGAATCGGACTTTTTCTCAGCGTGGGGGCAACCCACGCTATGGTGGCAGTTGCTCAAATACAAATTGGGATTGTCAGTGGATGCGCCCTACTCACTCACCGAAATGGCGCAAGACAGTATTGCCGTCTTAGATACCGCCGGTTATCAACGGGTCCATGTCGCCGGTGCGTCGATGGGCGGCATGATCGCGCAGGTCCTAGCGGCTCGATTCCCCGAGCGCGTTGTTAGTCTCACGTCGATCATGTCGACCACGTTTGCACCGCACTTGCCGCCGCCCACTGCCAACGCAGAGGGTAACTTGAGGGACTTGGCGGAAGGCGACGCTGAAACTTCGCGCGAGCAACGCATGCGGGATCGCGGGTTTTATCCCGAATCGATGGAGCGACACCTCATGGCTATTTTTAAGTCAGGCGATCGCACAGAGGAAGTTGGCACCATCACCTCACCGACGCTGGTGATTCATGGATCAGAGGATCCCTTGGTACCACCTGAGCACGGCATCCACACAGCCGAACAAGTCGAAGGGGCTCGCTTCGTGCTAGTCGAGGGTATGGGCCATAACTTGCCAGAGGCGCTCCATCCTCAAATTATCGGTTTAATATCGGGGCACATTGACGCCGCAGAACAGGGTGAGACTTTAAATCAATAAGGTGACGTGTATGCAGAGATCCAACGACCACGCCGTGTGTCAGTCCAGTAGGCGGGCGCCAAAGGTGATCGCAGCCCTCTTAACGGGTCTGACGATACTGTCCTCCTGGGCCACGGCAACCCCTGAAATGGAGGCTATCAACAGGCTCATCGATGGCCTCCATCGGGATGCAGACAGGGGTGAATTTCAATCCTATTTTGATCGCTACACACCCACTGCCGTGTTCATGGGCACTGATAAAACCGAGCGCTGGACCATTGACGCGTTTAAACAATACGCGGCACCTGCCTTCGCCGACGGTCACGGATGGTCTTACACCGTCATTGAGCGCAACGTCGAGGGCGACGGTGACACGCGCTGGTTTGATGAAATCTTATTGAACAAAAAACTCGGCCACTGTCGCGGGACCGGCGTCGTTCAACGCATCAATGGCGAGTGGAAACTGGCGCACTACTCACTGACCTTGCTCATTCCCAACGACATCGCCACGGCCGTGGGTGTGAGCACACAAGAGGCTGACGGCCTCATTGAGCCATAAAAAAAGCGCCTCAATGAGGCGCTTTTTACAGGTGAGTAAAGCGTTGAACCAACGCTAGAAGGTCGTATTAATCGCCAATCTCACATTAATCGGCGCACCGACAGACACTTGGTGCGTGCTGTGTGCGTTGGGGAAATACAGCTCATCCGTCGCGTTTTCAACATTGAGCTGAATTACCGTGCTCTCTGACAGGCGATAGCGCGCCGACGCGTCGATTCGGGTGTAACTGGGTAAGATCGCCGAATTGCTGTTGTTAATAAAGCTCTCGCTTTGATGCGTCAGTCCAAGGCCTAAGCTTAAGTCGTCAGAAAGCGTAAATTGGTTCCAGATTGAGAACATCGAATCGGGGAGCTCTCGCGGCGTGAGCCCCGTTCGGCCTTGACGATTGACCTGTTCCCCGTCGAGCGAACTGTAGCCCGCCGACACGCTCCATAACGCGTTGACTCGCCCTTGAAGCTGAAGCTCAAAACCGTCAATTTCCGACTCAATCACATCGAGCGTCGCCGGGTCGTTGTCGGCCACTTGCGGGGAACGTTGCTCTATCTCAAACAAAGCCGCGGTGAAGCTAAGACCCGACGCAAAGTCATATTTAACGCCGACCTCGCGGTTACCAAACGTGTTTGGCGCGAGCTCGTCGTTACTGCCGTTGATGTTGGCAAATTGCTCGCCGCTGCGGGGCAAAAAAGACTCACTGTAGCTGGCGTAAATCGAAATTGCGTCTATGGGCTTATAAACGACTCCAAACCGTGGCGAAACTTCGCTGTCCTTACGCGATCGCGTTTCATCGGCGAGTGCATTGAATACTTTAATGTCAAAACTGTCGTAGCGCAGTCCCACAACCACTTGTAGGTAGTCGGTGAGCTTTAACTCGTCCTGAAGGTATACCGAGGTCACATCAATCGAGACGTCAGTGTCATCATTGATGTCGCGATCGAAGCTATTCGTGGCGACATTGCCCAGCGCATTCAGCCCAACCCCGCCTTCAAGCCCCAGATTTCGAGTCAACGAGAACGTTTCTTTATCATCGTCGGTGGTGTCCCAAAAGGTATTCCAGCGGTCTTGGTCACTTGATGTGTCGATGAATTCGACGCCCGCCAGAAGCGTGTGCTGCATATCGGCGAATTCAGACTCGCCGACCAAGTTAGCCGATAAAATCGAGTTTTGCCGTTGCGTTGTGTCGACGTAACCGTCGAGCGTCACTTCATCCGGTGTTTGTGCCTGATCGTAAGCGGCGGCATAAAAGTTTTGGTAGAGCTTGTCGTAGTCGCCGTAAAACGCCGCGATATTACCTTTGAGCGTATCTGAGAACGAGTGTTGCACTGACGCTCGCCACAGGTGGGCTTTTAGCGCTGTGGTATTTATATCGGGGTCCCCAAATACAATTTTCTCAAAGGCTTCCACAGGGCGACCGTCAGCTCCGGTGGGGATTCCGCGATCAATAAATCGTTGGTGATCAATGTACTCGTATGACAGATCAATCACACTGTCGCCTGACTCAATGTGCAGGGTTGGATTCACACCCACTCGGTCACCGTCGTAAAAGTCACGGTGATTACCAAGCCGCTCAACCATGGCGTTGATTCGCAATGCGACCGAATCACTGAGCACCCTATTGTGGTCGATCTGGCCACCCAACTCACCGAGACTGTCCACACTGAGCTGCGACGTCGTGAAACCTTGGTCCAGTTGCGCTTTTTTCGTAACGCGATTCAGTACGCCACCCGTGCCGCCACGACCAAATAATAGTGCGTTAGGACCTCTGAGAACCTCGACTTGCGCCAGGTTGTAGAGGGGCCGGTAGTACTGCACGTCATCGCGCATCCCGTCGATGTAAAAGTCCGCTGTTGAGCGAACGCCCCGGAAAATCACTGCATCTCGATGCCCCTCGCCTTGCGACGTCGTCACACCCGGGAGGTAATTGACCACCTCGCTAATGCTATTAAAGCCTCGCGCACGGATATCCTTGGCGGAGACAATACTCAGACTCTGAGGGACATTTAAGATCGGCGTAGGCGTCTTGAGTGCGTTGATGGTATCCGAGTAAAGGTACTGCGCAGAAACCACGACCTCTTCGATCGACGCACTAGCCACATCGCGGTCTTTTGTTGAGCCCGTCTGGGCATATGCGGGGTTAAGCACGAGTGCGGAGACGACCAAGGGCATTACTTTTAGCGGGTTCATTGACAATACTCTCTAGCTGATATCGCAAATGATAATGATTCGCATTAGTAATTACAATACGCCGCTCTGTTTTTTTTAAATTTCCCCTCTCAGTGAGTGTTTACAACAAAAAACGCGCTAAAAGCAGGGCTGCTTCAAACCAAAATCAGGCTGTAACTGTGACGCAGGAGCCGTCGTGCATGAGCAATATCGGACGTTTTAAGGTGTTATTGACGTGCTAAAACGTAATGTAAAATCGGCGCTTTAAAGCCTCAGTCGACCTTAGAAGGAATGCAGAATCGGTAGTCTGTCGTGCCACTGGTAATGCAATAACGCACCACACGTGGCCCGTCACCATCGTTGCGCACGATCCCGGAAAAAGGCGTCAGACCAGTGTAACGTCCAATATCGCCTTTGGAGTCAACATTACCCGCAAATCGATACCCATAGGTCGCCTCGACTCGGGCAATCGGGACGCGCCCCTCAAGGCCTCGATAGCACTTGAGGTCATCAAAAATCACAGACTCAGGGTCGCCCATGCGCGACCTGATGAAGGGCGTTGCAATCGCCAGACACTCAGCCTCTGACATCGATACGCCAAAGTCGGCTGACTCCACCTCTTGCTCCGTCGGTGCGGATGAGCAACCCGCGAGAGCAGCGGCAATAACGACGGTGTACGCCAACTTCATTATGACCCCTTGTTAAGCTAACCTCTTTACCTCACAGTAGACTCAGATCTACTGGCAAACAAGACAAATAAAGACCTCAACCCACCAAGGCGCCTGACAATGGTCTGGATGTTTAGCGTACTCTGTTCACTTGCCATCATGGGAATCAGCGGTATCGTCCCTCTTGACGGAACACCTCTAGCGAGCGACGAGCCCCCTGGCTTTCTTCTCCTTTGGACGCGTTACTCTGCGCATCTTGCCTTCTTTTTTTTGCTCGCGGCCTTCTTAGCGAGCACCGCTCGCAGGCGCTGGCGCCATCCGGCAACGCGTGTCCTCATGAGTTATCGACGTCAGCTTGGACTGGGCTTTGCGACAGCTCACGCCTTTCACCTTGCCGCGCTGACCTTATTTCTGCTGAATCTTGAAGGCTTTTCAGCAACAGCGTCATTAGCCGTTGCCGCATTTGGCTACGTGGTGACCACCGCACTCGCGGTGACCTCGAACAACTGGAGTGTCCGTCGACTGGGCGTTAACCAATGGCGACTGCTTCACACCACCGGCATTAATATTTTAATGCTGTACTTCTTTGTCGCCTTTGGTGCTGCATTCATTCAGAAAGGTGACACGGTCTATGCCGTCTATGTCTTCGCAATCATCGGCGCAGTGGTGGCTAAAGTCTCTGCAAGAGAGACTCGCCTGCAGCGCGCTACTGAGTGAAATAGATATTTCTGAGGTATAGGGTGCGATCAGGCGCCTTAGCGCGACTCAAAAAAGCAACCACATTTGTGACGTCCGAGAGGTCCGTACCACCATCGAGCTCAGGGATTGGCAAGGTGACAGTGCGCCACTCCTCACCCACCAAATTGTCAGTACCCGGGCCAAAACTGGCAAAGTTATTGACCTGGTCACCCCGCAAAAAGCTACCCGTTTGAAAACCAAAACTGAAGTTCACATCGCTGCTGCCGCGAATCTCAAAATGCATATGGCCGTTCTTAAATCGAGACAGATTTTCGCCGACGTCAGCGTCCACCTCCAGACCCGCCCCCCACCAGTCGCCCGCTCGAGTCTCCACGCGAACCTCACCACCCGGCAGTAGCTCAATCGCTGTCGTTCCTTCCCACGGCGTCAGCTTCAACGGCGCACTGGGATATGTGCTTCCTGGGTCTTCCGCGGTCAACGTATTATGAACGATGACGAATTGTTGATCGGTGACAGGCTCCCCCACCTGACGCGCGCTATTGATCGTGTCGATCCGTCGAACAGCCATTTGACTCCGAAACGGCGGCACCATGGCAGCGGCCAGCAGTTCAGCGCGATCGCCACCATAGCTCTTGCGCAGAGGCGCACCATTTCGAGTCATTCCGTCAAATGC
>DGPO01000073.1:7883-8908 GCA_002390485.1 Halieaceae bacterium UBA4438
TGGTTTTCAGAGTCCCCCGGGCTGTCCGCTTTTTTCCACTGCTCGTCAAACGCCTCAAAATAAAACAATGAAATTCCCGCGGCATCGGTCCACTCACGAAGCAGGTCATGGAACACTTTCTGCTTGTACTCGTCGGCAGCTTTGGATCCATTTGCACCGTAGGCCGACTCGTCGTAGCTCGCCCACCCAGTTTCACCAATGTGGACTGGCTTTCGCACACCGACCAGCGCCATATAATCAATGACCGCTTGATACTGCTTCTTGGCGTAATCGATTGTTCGACGCATGCTTGCATCCGTCATCGACTCAAAGCTCAGCGCCTCCTCGTCAGGCTCTACCCCCCAAAACGATGGATTATAAAAAGAGTCGTGAAAGGGGTAGGTGTGCACCGAAACGAAGTCAACGGCCTGCATGAGCTGCGTGAGTTCGGGCGTATGGTAGATCGGATTGCCACCCCCCCAGGATTCGTAGTTGTCAGAACTCGTAATCCACACATCTTCGCTCAGTTCGCCCTTGGTCTTCGCGTCCTGTAAGTAGTTCACCCACTTAAGGATGGTTTTCGGATAGACGAAGTAACTGACCGCCCACTGAACCATGGCTTCATTACCCACCGCGATCGCCTTGACGATATGGGGGTACTGATTACTCAATCGAACCGCGGCCTCGATTTCACGCGTGTTATTGGCCACATCGCCTTGCGTGTGATCAGGCCCGGTGCCCTCGACCCACGCATTATTACTCGCATCCCAAACAGCCTCTGTCCAGGCGTTTTTTGAGTCTATCCAGGCGCCCAACATAACGTACATTTCAAAATCAGGATCGGCTTGCTTGACGCGGCTTATCGCTGCAAGGAGCCGCTCTACTTGTGGAAATTGCGACGTGTTGTAGGTGCGGAGTAATTTGACACCCATGGCGTCTAAAATTCTCACGTCATCCATGAGCTGTTCAACAGTTGGGCCGTCGTCACGACTCAAGCCTCGGTAGCCACCAAATGACACCGCGTGGTACTGAGGGTCTCCAAAAAT
>DGPO01000073.1:8981-9540 GCA_002390485.1 Halieaceae bacterium UBA4438
GATTAAAAGGAGTCTCTGTCGCACAGGTCCATCCGATATTAAAAAAGGAAAACGAAGTATGAAACCTGGGACCTCGTTGCGCATTAATGAAAATCAGCTTTTATCGTGCCACGCGACCCACTCAGCGTGAAGACGACACTTCAGCGTCAAAATGCCGATGTGCGAGGACTGAATAAGCGCTCGCTACAAACGTGACCCACAAAAAAAGGGGCTAGGCCCCTTTTTTACCCCCACACGACGCCCTAGGCAGAAACAGCCGACATAATCAGTGAAACCGCGATGCAGAGCATGATCAGCCACGTGCCAATGTTGCCAACGTAGCCGAAGGGATTGGGCATCGTAGGGCGCGTTATACCGTAGGCATGAGATACACGTGCGACCACCAGCGTGCCGCCCAAAATACTAATCGTCTGTGCAGTTGCGCCCGTCATTGCCAAGAGGGCAAGACCTATCAACGTGATCGGAACGTACTCAATGTTATTACCGTGGGCTCGGACCGCTTTGTTGAGCATCACTTCGTCGCCTGAGTCACCTTTAAACCGATGGCGAACCACATTAA
>DGPO01000002.1 GCA_002390485.1 Halieaceae bacterium UBA4438
GGTATCCGATCTCGGAAGTAGAGATTCACAAACAGAATACCCATGTTGGCCAAGCTGGAGTCCCAGATTTTCTCAGTACCTTTGAGCGTATAGCCTTGCAGTTCGGCATATCGGCGTGCATCCATATAGGCGTAACGAATAGCATTCCATATTGCCCGGCTGCGCCCGCTCGACTCCACCACCGCCCCGTTTTTTTTGCGAGCCGAACCCAGGTAACTCGGAATATCGAGTGTATAGGGACGCCAGTCAAATTGGAGTTCTAGCTCCCGCTCTAAGGCCAATGTGGGTTTTACGGAAACAAAGGCATAAGGACTTTTCACATCGAGATAGACAATGAGCGGGCGATCACTTTTGAGTACATCCATTATTGGGTCTCTTACGCTTTTGTCTTAGTTTGCCTGTCGGTCGCGACTATGCAAGTGCTCAGATCCTGATACTCTGGAGCGCTTGAATTGAGGAGATGTTGCTGTGAGTACTGCCGAGCTAATTGATACAACCACTGACTATCCTAGACTCTTTGAGCCCTTAGATCTGGGTTTTACCACCCTTAAAAATCGCTCAATTATGGGTTCAATGCATACGGGTCTTGAAGAGATGCCGGACGGCTTCGAGCGCATGGCTGCCTTTTACGCAGAGCGCGCCGTCGGTGGCATAGGAATGATTATAACCGGTGGAATTTCTCCTAACGAGGAAGGTGGTGTTGCTGTTTACGACGAGAATGGAAATCCTGTTTTCGCGGCATCGAAACTGAACACCCAACGCGAGGCTGACGGACACAAGTTAGTGACTCAGGCGGTTCATGGGGCGGACCCTGACGTAAAGATCATTATGCAGATTCTGCATATGGGGCCGCTTGCACATAACCCCAACTTAGTCGCACCGTCGAAAGTTCGCTCTCGTATCAGTAAGCTCACGCCTAACGAACTCGATGCGCAGAGTCTCGAAAAGCAAATTGCAGATCACGCGCATTGCGCGGTGCTCGCCAAGCAAGCGGGTTACGACGGTGTTGAGATTATTGGCTCGGCGGGGTACTTGCTGTCGACGTTTCTTGTTGAGAAGACCAATCAGCGCACCGACGAGTGGGGGGGTAGCTATGAAAATCGCATGCGTTTCCCGCTGGAAGTGGTGCGTCGAATCCGCGCGGCCGTCGGTGATGACTTCATCGTGGTGTTTCGCATTGCGGCCATGGATATGCTGCAAGGCGGTATGAGTTGGGATGAGATTGCACAATTAGCGCGTGAGTTAGAAAAGGCGGGCGTCAGCATTATTTCTACTCATTTCGTATGGCACGAGGCTAACGTACCCACAATCGCGACGATGGTTCCACGTGCGGCGTTTACCCGGGTAACGGGTAGGGTACGAAAAGAAGTTGGCATCCCTGTTATTACCTCGAACCGAATAAACATGCCTGAGGTAGCCGAAGAGGTGCTAGAGCGAGGCGATGCCGACCTGGTGTCTATGGCCCGGCCCATGCTTGCTGACAGCGAGTTTATGAATAAAGCAGCCACCGGCCGTCGCGATGAAATTAATACGTGCATCGCCTGTAACCAGGCGTGTCTTGATCATACCTTCAGTATGAAAACGACGTCGTGTTTGGTTAACCCAAGGGCATGCCACGAGACCATGCTGAGCTACGATCCGACGACGGCGCCGAAGTCGGTCGCTGTGATTGGTGCGGGTCCTGCGGGCATGGCGTACGCCACTGTAGCGGCGGAGCGCGGACACAAGGTCACCTTGTTTGATGCTGCCGAGGAAATTGGCGGGCAGTTTAATCTCGCTAAACGCGTCCCGGGTAAGGAGGAGTTTCACGAGACGATTCGCTACTACAATACGATGCTCACCAAGCTGGACGTCGACCTACGGCTTGGGGCACGTGTGAGTGCTCAGGATCTTGAGAACCAGGGTTTTGACCACATTGTGGTCGCCACTGGAATTACGCCGCGCACCCCCCAAATTAAGGGCATCGATCATCCTATGGTCGTTGGCTATATCGACGCGATTATGGGCCGCAAGCCCATTGGCAAAAAGGTGGCGGTACTCGGCGCTGGCGGTATCGGCTTTGACGTTACGGACTTGATCACCCATGACGGCCCATCGGGCGCTATGGATGTCGATGTCTTTGCAAAGGAGTGGGGTATTGATTTCGAGAATCATCCGCGCGGCGGTGTCACTGGGGTCGAGCCCGTGGTCGCAAGCGCGGATCGAGAGGTCTATCTTATCCAGCGTAAGTCTACTCCGGTCGGTCGCGGCCTGGGTAAGACGACCGGTTGGACTCACCGAACCACCTTGGGTCGGCGAGGCGTCAATATGGTCAACGGTGTTGATTATCGACTGATTGATGACGATGGATTACATCTCATGATTGAAGATAAGCCTGTGAGTCTGGATGTCGATACCGTGATTGTATGTGCCGGCCAAGAACCGCTTCGCACCCTCTTTGATGAGCTTGAACACAATGGCGTGAGTGTTGAGGTGATTGGTGGCGCTTTCGAGGCTGCAGAGTTAGATGCCAAAGCCGCCATTAATCAGGCGAGTTGGTCGGCCGCAGAATTGTAAGGCTCTGAATAGATCGCCGGCGCATTGTCGTAACGACGCGAGAGGGCGATCGCAATAACGCCTATGGCTGTCTGCGTGTTTCAGCCCCGTGTGGCTTGGTCGGGAAGGGAATGTCGGCGTCACCTTCGAGCCACTGTGGGTATTTATTCATGGCACCGAGAAACAGTGGGCTGTTGATGAACTCGTGCAGCCAGTCGCTGACGCTTGGGTAGGGACGCTCCGACCACCATGGCGAATCGACTGAGGCGAATTGGCGAACGAAAGGCGCAATGGCGACATCGACCACGCTGAGCGATGCACCAGTCAGGTAGTGCCACTGTGAAAGCCGTATTTCGAGTTGAGCGAGGAACTGCTCGCCTTGTTGGCGGTACCAGCCCTCGTCGTGTTCTGGAAAACGAACTGCGTATTTGTATCGGTCCAGCCAATGCTTGAACTCGTTATCGCAGCGGTCCACCAATAAGTTGTCTCCGTCTGCGCATTCAAGCCAGCCTGCAGGGTCATTCTGGTTGAGCGCCCACCGCATGATGTCTCGACTCTCGTCAATCACGGTCCCATCGCTCTGAACCAAGACGGGCACCGTGCCCTTTGAGGACGCCGCAAGCATCGCCGCAGGTTTATCCTTCAAAATCACTTCGCGTAAGCGCACCTCGATACCTGCGTATAAGAGGGTCATACGCGCGCGCATCGCGTAGGGACAGCGACGAAACGAATACAAAATAGGTCGGGCACTCATAGGGGCAGTGTACGATCGGCGGGTGTTTTGACCAACTTGAATTACCTTTATTCAGCTAACTGATGCGTATTGGTCGTATCATCATCGGCCACTCATTATCCTTGATTTAACGCGCTCGGAGTTCGCTATGTCGTCTACCTTTCACCCTCCTGTGAGAACGCTGATGGGCCCTGGACCCTCTGATGTTGCTCCCCGCGTACTGGCGGCCTCTGCGCGTCCCACAATTGGTCACTTGGACCCGTTGTTTGTCGGCTTAATGGACGATGTTAAGCGGCTACTTCAATATGCGTTCCAAACTAAAAACGAACTGACCATTCCCTTGTCGGCGCCCGGCTCCGCAGGGATGGAAGCCGCTTTTGTGAACCTTCTCGAATGTGGTGACAAAGTCATTGTGTGTCAAAACGGCGTGTTTGGTGGGCGTATGAAAGAAAACGTCGAACGTTGCGGTGCAACGGCCATCATGGTCACAGACCGGTGGGGCGACCCAGTCGACCCAGAAAAGCTTGAAGCGGCAATCAAGGCCCATCCGGATGCAAAAGTGGTCGCGTTTGTTCATGCTGAAACGTCGACGGGCGTTCGAAGTGATGCGGAAACACTGTGTCGCTTGGCCAAATCGGCGGGCATGTTGGTTATTGTGGATGCGGTGACCTCGCTGGCTGGCATTGATCTTAAGGCCGACGCGTGGGGCGCAGACGTGGTGTATTCAGGGACTCAAAAGTGCCTCTCAGGTCTGCCAGGAATCTCGCCAATTACCTTCAGCGACGACGCCGTCAGCGCCATTCAGGCAAGAACACAAAAAGTACAGAGTTGGTTCCTCGACATGAACCTGATCATGGGCTACTGGGGCGAGGGCGCGAAACGTGCATACCATCACACAGCACCGGTGAACGCGATTTATGCGCTGCACGAAGCCTTGCTTATGTTGGAGGAGGAGAGCCTCGAGGCCAGCATTGCACGGCACCAAGACAATCACGTAACGCTCGCGGCGGGATTATCCAAGCTCGGTCTTGACCTCGCTGTGTCTGAGCCATGGCGCTTACCTCAGCTCAATTCAGTTTTAATCCCACAAGGCATCGACGATGCGACTATTCGGGCGCGTCTTTTGAATGAATTTGACCTTGAAGTTGGCGCTGGGCTCGGAGAGCTCGCGGGCAAGCAGTGGCGAATTGGTCTCATGGGGACGAGCAGCAATGCGGTCAATATTAATCGCTGTTTGACCGCGTTTGAAGCAGTACTGTCTTAACACCCTTTTGGGGCAGTATTTCACGAGATACTCATCGGCCCGTCGTTTAGCGCAGAGACCGGTCTCTCATTGTGGATAAAGACTGATTGGCTGCGGTATCGGCGTGTGCGGTTGTTGTATCGACGGCAGCACTCCCCATGATCCGAACGGCGTAATCGTGATTTTTAGCGCCACGCAAAGCGCGGTTGATCGTAGTGAAATACCCGCGTTGGCCTTCCGAAAATGACCACTTCTCTGAACTGGAACAGCATCGCCGCGGTGGGTGCAAAGATCTGATCTACCTCAAGCTGCATTGAGATGATCTCCCGATCACTCTCAGGGATGCGGTCAAACTGTGGCGCGTCAGGACGCGCTAGATCGTCAAAACTGATGGTATGGACTGACGCAACTTCACTCGGATTGGGTGACAACATTGCGATATCGGTGTCTGCCCACGCAACGACAGGCGTGATTCGGTAACCGGATCGGGTGATGTAGTCATCGAGGACCCCAACAACAGCGCCCTTTGGGAGGTCCAGGTTGATCTCTTCTTGCACCTCACGAAGCGCGGCCGTTTCCGCGTTCTCTCCTGGGTCAATGCGTCCGCCCGGAAGGGCCCATTGACCGCTGTGGGCGCGCAGTGTTCCGGCTCTGCGTGTTAAAAGCACTGCGAGCTGCCCCCGACTCTCGACCACCACCAGGGCAACCGCGGCGGAACGCAGTGCACCCAAAGGCTGCGCCTGCGGCTCAAGGGCTCGAACATTAGCCGCGATCTGTCCACGCGCGGTCGCAGCGAAACTCAGATCTTCAAGCGGACGCATCATGACGTATACCCGGTCGATGTATTCACAGCGTTTTAGTGAGAGTTCGCGGTTATCAGTTCAGTGCGGGTCCGGCGTCCTCGTTGCCGTAGCTGTCCACTGCGGTCAACATGCAACTCACCAGCGCTTGCTCTGCAGTTGTGAGCTCGGGTTTCCAAACCTCAAAAATCAGCACTATTCGATCTTCGTCTGACCGATTCCAGGCTTCGTGCTCCAGGGTGTCGTCGAATAGAAACGCCTCACCCTCTACCCATGACCGGGTTTCACTGCCTACTCTAAAGCCGCAGTCACTGGGAATAACCAGCGGTAGGTGACCGATTAAACGCGTGTTGATCATGCCGTGGTGCGGCGGAATCGTGGCACCTGCCTTGAGTCGTGAAAACAGAATGTTTGGACAGCGTTGACCCGAGAAGACGAGCGGTAAACTGTTCATTATCTCAGTAGTCACGGGGCACAGCGCCTGGTTCTCCGGCACTGATGCGCCGTTGCGCCACAGATAGAGCGCTCCCCAGTCGTCATTATTGGTCATGCCGTGCGCGTCAAAAATGGGGCGTTCTGTTTGTTCGGTCAAGTAAGGATCAAAGGATCGACCCTCTGCCATAAGTGCTGTAAGTTCTGCTTGGATCTCCGGAGTCCTGGCCTCTAGGTCGGCAAGCCATGGAAACAAGTCACGCGGGTAGAAGTCGTGCAGGGGCAGTCCAGGGAACATGATATGACGCGGCTCGGGGTAGTAAAGTTTCCGCTTCCCCAGCAACAAATCGACGGCACCTTGCATGCGTGGGGTGCAGTCTTCCTTGTCTAATAGGGACTGGACTTCCCCTGTCATGTGCGCGCCAAAGGCGTCTTGCAACTCTTGCACGCGTGTTTGTGCTCGCAGTAACTCCACGCGGAGTTCTTGAACCATGTCCGGGTGTGGAGGGCTTAACGCCAGTGCGTGGCGGTAGTAGGCCGCGGCTGCACGTGAATTGTTTTGCGAGTAAAAGCTGTCGCCTTTCACAATGAAGGCGCGTGAGTTATTCGGCTGGTGTGCTATTGCACGATCAGCGGCTTGCTGCGCGGCATCGTAGTCGGCCATGTTGCGACTCGCTAATGCGATGACGCCCCAGACTGTCGCGTCATCAAGTCCCAGATCCACAGCGCGGTGAGCCAAGTCGCGGGCAGTTGCCGGTTGGTCGTTGCGAAGTTGCGTAATCGCATCACCGAGTAGCTGTTGTGTGTTCGTGCTTGAGGTTGGATCCATAGTCATAAACTGTGTCCGTGGGAGTGTTTTAATCATAATGCACTGCATAAAAAAAGGGGGGCTTACGCCCCCCTTTATGTACTTACGTAGCGTTCAAACTTAGAACTTAACGGTCACACCAGCAAACAGATAGGTGCTCACGTCAAACAGACCTGGGTACGTGTTGTTGTTACCTGTACCGGTACCTGCCGAGGTGGTGACTGGAGCGTCGTCGCCCAGAATGTTGTTTGCACCGACTCGGATCTGAACGTTCTCGCTGTAGTCATAAGTTGCAGCTACGTCGAGGTAGTTACGCTCTTCCATGGAATCTTCCAAGTAACCCTGTGGATCATCCAGACCGTAGAGGTCTGTTTCACCAATATGACGCCATGTCGCTGAGACTGCGACGTCATAAGGAGTCATCCACGTTGCAAGGAAGCGGTGGTTGTACTCAGGTGCTGGCAGACCACATGGACCTGCGTAAGCGCCTGCACACTCAACCTTGTCATCCCCTGGAATCGCAACCGAGTAGTTGGTATCGAGGAAAGTGGCAGCGTAGTCGAAGTTAATTGATCCCATGTCGCTCAGATCGAGCATGTAGGTCACATTAAGATCGACACCTTCTGTTGCAAACGTCGAAACGTTCACGTTCTGCTGGCTCAGACCCGAAAGACCACCGTCAGGTGCTTCGTTTAAGAGGTGAAGCGTACCGGCAGTGTCACGTGTAACGTTCGCACAGAACGCGGGATCACCCGTTGTCAGGCAGCGATCGTACGATGTCTGTGCTGGGACGCTACCAATCGCATCAGATACTTCAATATCGAAGTAGTCGATAGAGACCGACAGGTTCTCAATCATGCTTGGAGTGATAACAACACCAAAGGTCGTTGTCTCGCCCTCTTCAGCAACCAAGTTCGGGTTACCACCCGTGATCAAGTTGAACTGACCGGCAGCACTGGGGTCAACACTTCCGTACTGTGCCGCTGACAGACCTGTGTTTGCACACTGAGCCTGAGTCGCCACTGGAGTGGGGCCAGAACATTGGTCACCGTCACCATTTACGGGTGCTAATTCAACGAGGCCTGTGTTAATGCCAACGTAGAGGTCGAACACGTTTGGTGCACGAATCGCAACGGCTTGGTTGAAGCGGAAGCGAACTTCGTCGTTGGGTGCCCAGCTGATACCTGCAAAGTAGGTGTCCGCGTCAAACGAGTTAGAGACGCCGTTGCCGTTAGTCGTGTAGTCAGAGTAACGATAACCAGCGGTCAGACCCAGCTCCTGAATCATGGGCTTGCCCGTGATCAGTGGCAGTGACATTTCCATGAAGACTTCTTCGACTTCAATTGAACCCGCGATAGGCAAAGTTGCACCACCCGTACCGGTCAGACCGCGACCGCCAGAGATCTTGGAGATATCGTCTGCCAAGCGACCGAGCTTGTCTTCACGCATTTCAAAGCCGATAAGACCTGAGAGGCCTGCGTCAGCCATGGGGCTTTGGATACCCATGTTGGTGAAGTCGCCTTCGATAGTACCGCCGAAGACAGTCTGCTCAGTTTCACCCGTTACGATGCCTACACCTGCGATAAACGCAGCTGCTTCATCGGTAACCGCTGTCGAGCCGTCAGCATTTCG
>DGPO01000072.1:0-6463 GCA_002390485.1 Halieaceae bacterium UBA4438
GGCCGTCAACGATATCGCCGCCGGGCTTTACGTGCTCGATCTGGCGACGGACATTTTCATCGCAACCCTGGGGATGCGTTGTCGTGCATAAAAAACCACGGACTTTCGGCTTAATTACCATCGATCACACTCTCGCTCGAATTATTCGTGCAGAAGTCTAGCATGTGAGTCAGGTTTCGTTAGAGACTGAGCGCGCGATTTGATGTCGCCAAACCAATAACAACACTGGAGATCAAACATGGAATCAGTAAATCCAATTCTGGGGGCCGCTGCTGTACTGGGCCTTTGGTCCGTCCTGATGTTTTTTATTTACGCCGTCCGCCTAGTGAGCACAGGTGCGAAGGTCGGCGATTTGCCGGCCGGTTTTAGAGGTCCGGACGCCGATTCGGAAACACCCGACACAGTAAAGTGGACACGTCATAACTACGAACACCTCATGGAGCAACCCACCCTTTTTTACGCAATGGTGATTATTCTCGCAGTCGTGGGCGATACCTCTGCAGCGTCGTACTACGCCGCGTGGATCTACACGGGTGCGCGTATCTTGCACAGCGTATGGCAAATGCAGGTCAATACGATTCCTGTGCGGTTCATGCTCTTCGCAATCTCAACCTTGGCGCTACTTATGCTCTGTGTTCACGCCGTCATGTTCACGCTGCAGCTCTGATAAACGGGGGACTGGATTGCGCGAGAGGGTCCCCAGGCCATCCCCATGCCTGCTATGAGACAACCCAACATTGCCGCCATTGAGGCGGGGGGCACTAAGTTCGTTGTTGCGGTGGGTCGTGATATTGCCAACAGCACTCGCCACAGTATTCCCACAACAAGTCCCATCGAGACGCTGTCTCGGGTTGCACGCATTATTAACGACGGGTTATCAGGCGACCCTCTGAAGGCCATGGGCGTCGCGAGTTTCGGCCCTTTGTGCATCGACTCTGCCGACCCTCATTATGGTGTTATCGGTGCAACGCCAAAGTCGGGTTGGCAGGGTTTCAACTTGAAAACCCACCTCCAGACCTTATTGGGATGTCCAATCGCGTTCGACACCGATGTGAACAGTGCGGCCTGTGCGGAAGCTCGATGGGCTCTGGATGAGCCCATCGAGCACCTCGCCTACGTCACAGTGGGAACAGGTATTGGTGTCGGCATTATTCAAAATGGCCAGCTCGCCAACGGGGCGGCGCATCCTGAGATTGGCCATAGTAAAGTCGTACGATCACCGCAAGACACCACGTTTCCCGGCGCTTGTACGTTTCATCGCGATTGTCTGGAAGGCTTAGCCTCAGGGCAGGCCATTATGAAACGATGGAATTGTAAGCTCACCGACCTCCCGCCGACGCATGAGGGCCTCGCCCTTGAGGCGTTCTATTTAGGCCAGCTTGCGGCAAATTTAATCCTGCATCATCAACCTAAAGTCATCATTTTTGGTGGTGGCGTGACAGAAACGCCACACTTGTTGACCCAAACGCGGCGCGCATGTCGAGAAGCGCTGGGCGGGTATTTACCCGACCTTGACAGCGCGTGCGCTATGGAAAAAATCATTCAACCACCGCGACTCGGAACCGATTCGGGGATTGTGGGCGCCTTCATGCTGGGCCAGCAGCTATTCATCACGGCTCAAGACGCGTAATAAAATTACAAAAAACGCCGTTATAAGTGTTTTTAATCGCCAAATACGTATTTTTATTACATACTGAGTGTTGTTTAAATCCAGGGCCATTACCGCTATGCACGCCGAAATTTTGCGAGTCACACACGCTATTACAGAGCGGAGCAAGGACTTGCGTGATGATTATTTAAATGACGTAGATTCTATGCGGACTGGCGCTCCCGACCGCAAGCAATTGAGCTGCGGCAACCTGGCTCACGGCATGGCGGCGTGTTCAAGCGACGACAAATCGGTCATTAAGCTCATGGACGCGGCAAATATCGGCATCGTGACCGCCTATAACGATATGTTATCCGCGCATGCGCCTTACGAGACCTACCCTGCACGCATTAAAGAGGCGGCTCGAAAACTCGGTAGCACAGCTCAAATTGCCGGGGGCGTTCCCGCGATGTGCGACGGTGTCACACAAGGCCAGCCAGGCATGGAGCTCAGCCTCTTTAGCCGCGACGTGATTGCACAGGCAACTGCCGTGTCACTGTCACACCAAATGTTCGATGCCGCGTTGCTGCTCGGCGTCTGCGACAAAATTATCCCAGGGCTCTTAATCGGCGCCCTGCAGTTTGGGCATCTGCCCGTCATGACCGTCCCTGCGGGGCCCATGACATCAGGCCTTCCAAACAAGGAAAAAATTCGCATTCGCCAGCTGTTTGCCGAGGGTAAGATCGGGCGTGATGAACTGCTGGACGCCGAAAGCCAGTCGTATCACTCGCCCGGTACCTGTACGTTTTATGGGACTGCGAATAGCAATCAAGTCATGGTTGAAGCCATGGGCTTACAGCTCCCTGGTAGCTCTTTTGTCAATCCAGACACCCCGCTGCGCGACGCGCTCACTGACTTTGCTGCAGAGCACATTACCCGCATCACGGCGCAAAGTCGTAACTACCGCCCAATGGCCCACGTAGTTGACGCTCGCGCGCTGGTTAATGCCCTCGTGGCCCTGCTGGCATCGGGCGGCTCTACGAATCACTGCATTCACTTAATTGCCATTGCACGAGCCGCCGGTTACCGCATGAACTGGTCAGATTTTGACGCCGTTTCTGCTGTGACACCCTTAATTGCGCGCGTCTATCCAAACGGATCAGCAGACGTCAATCATTTTCATGCGGCCGGAGGTACCGGGACGCTGTTTAAGGCATTGCTCGATGCCGGGCTGATGCACCCAGAGGCAACCACGTGCTTTGGCGACAATTTCGGCGACTTTTGCCAAGAACCGATACTCGTCGATGACCGAATTGAATGGCGTCCGGCGGCCAGTCAGAGCTTGGATACCGATATTCTCACAACGCCTAAAACACCTTTTTCAACCAATGGTGGCGTCAAGCTGCTTGAGGGGAACCTCGGTCGTTGTGTAATCAAGACCTCAGCCGTCGACGCGTCGCACCATGTTGTTGAAGCACCCGCCGTGGTTATTGATGACCAAGACGATCTAAGGCCACTGTTTGAGGCCGGAGAGCTGGATCGCGACTGCGTCGTGGTGGTTCGGTTTCAAGGTCCGGCAGCAAATGGCATGCCAGAGCTTCACAAACTGACACCCATGTTAGGTGTGATTCAAGATCGTGGGTTTAAGGTTGCACTGGTCACAGACGGTCGAATGAGTGGTGCGTCGGGCAAGGTGCCAGCCGCCATTCACTTGGTTCCAGAGGCGTCGCAAGGCGGGCTGCTGGCACAACTTAAAACCGGCGACGTCATTCGCCTCGACGCAACGACTGGGGTATTGTCAGCGCTCGTCGACGCGACGGATCTGGAGCGTCGTGTCGTGTCTGTAGCGCCGGCGCCTCGCGGCACAGTGGGGCGAATCTTGTTCAATAATAGTCGACAGGCGGTGAGTAGCGCGGAAGAAGGCGCTTCTTCATTGTTTAACTGAGAACCTCAATGACCAATAACAGCGACAGTCCAGCGACAGCGTACTATCTGGTCGGCGATATCGGCGGTACAAATGCGCGCTTCGCCTTTATTTCGCCGGGCGAACGGCGTCCTTCGCCACTCGCCAGATACCTTGTGGCGGACTTTGCGACCTTCGACGATGTCCTGTCTCGACTCCTCAAAGATTGGCAAGCACTGGGCCTACCCGAGGGCGGGCCAGCGAAAACCTGTCTTGCTGTTGCGGCGCCCCCACACTTGAACACAATTAGCTTTACCAACAGTCCATGGCGCTTTGATCGCGCACTGCTCAAAACCTATCTCGCTCAATCCTCCATTGACATCATTAATGACTTCGCCGCGGTTGGATACGCACTGACGGCGCTTGAAGCTGGCGATGTGGAGCAAGTTGGGGCGGGTACATCACAAGCGCATCAACCCATGGTCGCCCTAGGTCCCGGGACCGGAACCGGCGTTGCCACCGTCGTATTCGATACGATGAGACAGCCTGTTGTTGTGCAAGGCGAAGGCGGCCACGTCGACTTTGCGCCCATTACCGATATGGAATTTGATGTTTTGAGGCGACTTAGGGCCCGGTTTGGTCGAGTGTCTATCGAGCGGCTTCTGTGCGGCGCAGGCATCGTCAACATCTATCAAGCATTGACAGAGATCCGCGGACAACCGGTGGAGTTCAGCTCTCCGACAGATATTGGCGTTGCAGCACAGCGCGACAATCCACTTGCGGCCGAAGCCATGGCCATGTTTTTTGCTGTGCTGGGCTCTTCAGCTGGCAATCTTGCGCTGATTACAGGTGCGATGGGCGGTGTTTTCATCGCTGGTGGCATCGCTCCGCAGTACATCGACCTCTTGCGACGCAGCGACTTTCGCGCGCGTTTCTTAGCCAAAGGCCGCTTTGCGGACTACAACACAAACATTGGCACCTTCGTCATTACCCATGAGGATCCTGGGTTGCTTGGCGCAGCGTTGTACCTTGGAGATCAACACTAAATGAGCACACCGTCTTACGATTTTTTAGACACAGCACCCGTTGTCCCTGTCATTGCGATCGAGTCCTTAGAGCACGCGGTCCCTCTTGCGCAGGCCTTAGTGTCAGGGGGCATCTGTAATCTTGAAATTACTCTGCGGACCGCCTGTGCGATCGAGGCCATCCAGATGATCAGTAACGAGGTCCCCGGTGCCCACGTCGGCGCGGGCACCGTCTGTAATGCCGAGCAATTCGACGCGGTCGTTGAAGCCGGCGCAAAATTTGTGGTTTCTCCGGGTCAGTCGGACCTGTTGTTTGAGCGATCTCTTCTCACCAACATCCCGTTATTACCTGGCGCAGTAACTGCCACTGAGATTATGGCGGCGCGAGAAGCCGGCTTTACAACATTAAAATTTTTCCCGGCCAGTACATCGGGTGGCGCACCGGCAATTAAGGCATTTTCAGGCCCTTTTTCGGATCTATGCTTTGTGCCGACCGGTGGCATTAATTTAACGAACGCGCACAGTTATTTGGCACTTTCAAACGTGCGCGCCGTAGGCGGCTCGTGGCTAACCCCTGCGGACGCCATTCATAACGAACGATGGGACGAGATTGCGCAACTTGCGCGCAACGCGTCCCAACTGCACGCATAGCTGGGAGACCCTATTAATGGCGGCTGTAGATCTTATTATATTTGGTGCCTCGGGGGACCTTTCGGCAAGAAAGCTGTTCCCTGCACTTTTCCAACTCGAGCGCCTCAATTTATTGGAAGCGGACTTACGCATCGCCGCAGTCGCGCGGACCCAACAAACACTCGACGACTTCCTCCCTGTGCTTAAGGAGAAAATGTCTTCGTACATGGGAGACGACGCGCCGAGTGACGAGGAGTGGGGAAGCTTTATTACCCGCTTTAGTTATGTGTCGGTTAATTTTTCAGAGCCAGAGCAGTACGGTGGATTAAGAGCATGGCTCGATGATGATCGAACCAGTCTCTTTTACTTTGCAACGCCACCGTCGTTATTTGCACCCATCTGCGAGCACCTCAGCGACACCCACTGCCTGTCGGGCGATTGTCGGATTGTCGTCGAAAAACCCATTGGCGAGAATCTCGCCTCATCGATCAAAGTGAACGAAACGCTTGCCAAATACTTTGACGAAAAATCCATTTACCGAATCGATCACTACCTTGGCAAGGAAACAGTTCAAAACTTGCTGGTGCTGCGCTTTGCAAACAGCTTTATCAACAGTCAGTGGGATAATACCTGCATCGATCATGTCCAAATTACGGTGGGTGAGATGGTCGGTATTGAAGGTCGATGGTCCTACTACGACAAGGTGGGTCAGCTCCGCGACATGGTCCAAAACCATCTTATGCAATTGATGTGTTTGGTCGCGATGGAGCCGCCAAATTCGCTCAGTGCAGAGAGTATCCGTGATGAAAAAGTGAAGATTGTAAGGGCTCTGCGACGCATTGACTCACAATCAGTGAACGAGAAAGTCGTTCGTGGTCAGTACATTAACGGCTGGGTTCGCGGCACTGCTGTGCCTGGATACCTTGACGAAGACGGCTGCGAAATGGACAGCAGTAATACCGAGACCTTTGTCGCTATCAAGGCCCATATTGATAACTGGCGTTGGTCGGGCGTCCCCTTTTACTTACGGACCGGCAAGCGACTCCCTGAAAAAGTGACTGAAATCGTGATTCAGTACAAAAATCTGCCGCACAACATTTTTGGCGAGGGAACGACGATTCCCAACAAGCTCGTGATTCGCTTGCAGCCTAATGAGGGCATTGAGCTCAGCATGGTGTCTAAAAAGCAGAGCCTGAAGCAGCGTATGTCACTGCAGTCACACCTGCTCGACCTCGACTTCCGAGAGGGCAGCGACTTAGATCGAATACCCGATGCGTACGAACGACTGTTCCTGGACGCCATTCAGGGTGATCAATC
>DGPO01000072.1:6640-8725 GCA_002390485.1 Halieaceae bacterium UBA4438
CGTGAGGCGCTTGACCAAGACCTAGCAAATGCCATTGTGGCTCAACTCGAGTCAGGCATTGAGACACGTGGCACAGCGACACTCGTTGTTTCGGGAGGAAGCACTCCTAAAGGGCTGTTCAAGACCTTGTCCTCAGCGCCCATAGATTGGGCCAAGGTCACGGTGCTCTTGGCCGATGAACGGTGGGTTGCGGAGGATCACGAAGACAGCAATACCAACCTCGTCAAGTCACTACTGCTCAGAAATAACGCACAGGCCGCGAACTGGATTGATTTTGGCGCAGGCAGTGTTGACCCTGAAACCGAACTCGCACGGATTAACCAGCAGTTAGGTAATACCGGACCATTTGATGTTGTGATCCTCGGCATGGGGGGCGATTCACATACCGCATCGCTGTTCCCCTGTTCCGCGGAACTCAGTGAAGGCCTAACCACACCGCATTCGGCCCTAATGACACAACCCACCACCGCACCTCACCGACGACTGTCACTCTCAAAGACACGTCTTTTGAATACCCACATGGGCGTGATCCATATTGTCGGTGACAGCAAACTTGATGTGTATGAAACGGCCACTGTAGCGCCTGATGACGATGCACATCCGGTCAGTCACTTTGCCCACGCAAGCCACTTCAGTCTTTGGTTTGCGCCATAGACGCACCAAAAAAAAGGGGGCACAAAGGCCCCCAAACACTCACACTTAAAAACACTTAAGCCGCGTGGCTTACGCCTACAGATGCGACTGCCATAAGGCATCCTGTATCCAGCATTCGGTTTGAAAATCCCCACTCGTTGTCATACCAAGACAAGACTTTGACGAGTCGTCCATTGACGCGCGTATGATTTGCATCAAAATTGCTTGAATACGCATTGTGGTTAAAGTCGGCAGACACCAACGGCTGTGTATTGCAGGCCAGGACTCCAAATGGATCAGCTGCGGCGGCGCTAGCAAGAATCTCATTGACCTCTTGAGCTGACGTGTCACGAGACGCGGTGAACGTGAGATCTACTAGCGAAACATTAATCGTTGGAACACGGATAGCAAGGCCGTCTAAGCGTCCCTTTAACTCTGGCATGACCAGCCCAATCGCGGCGGCAGCACCCGTTTTAGTCGGGATCATGCTCTGCGTTGCAGAACGCGCTCGGTATAAGTCCGTGTGATAAACATCACTCAGATTTTGGTCATTCGTAAACGCGTGAATGGTCGTCATCAACCCCTGCTCCACACCTAATGCTGCGTGAAGTGGCGCAACCATGGGCGCTAAGCAATTTGTCGTGCAGGACGCATTGGATACGACAATGGCATCGTCGGTCAGTACGTCGTGATTGACCCCAAAAACGACGGTCTCATCGGCGTCACCCGAGGGTGCAGAAATAAGTACTTTGCGTGCGCCTGCGCGAACATGGGCAGAGGCCTTGTCCCGCGACGTAAAAATACCCGTACACTCGAACACAACATCAATATTCAAGTCGCCCCAAGGCAGATCTTCCGGATTACGCTCAGCAAAAACGGCAATTCGGTCGCCATCCACGACAAGGGCGCCGTCTTCGACCGTTACTGCTGCACCAAAGCGACCGTGGGTGGTGTCAAACTGCAAAAGATGTGCATTGATCTCCGGCGTACCCAGGTCATTAATCGCAACAATACGCATGCGAGACGCAACGTCTGGTCGCTCGTAAAGCGCCCGCAAGATATTTCGACCGATCCTGCCAAACCCGTTAATCGCTACGTTGATCATGCAACTTCTCCTCTCTGCCCACAATTATGTAGTAAATTTACGATAATTCAATGAAAAACTCGCCTAATTCGGCTTTTATTTAGTTTTATTACATTTTAAGTCGGTAAAAAAATCGAATTACGGTGCTTCAAGGACAAATCTGGGGCATTATTCGTAATATTCTTACAAAAGCCGGGAATTGCGATGACTTCGGAACCTAATCTATTGGCCGTCATTCAGCGCCAACTGAGTGACCTCAACAAATCAGAGTCGAAAGTTGCGCACGCTATTTTAAATGCGCCAGAAGAAGCCACGCGCTTAAGCATCGCCTCGTTAGCCTCTGCCGCGGGCGTGAGCGAACCGAGCGT
>DGPO01000004.1:0-734 GCA_002390485.1 Halieaceae bacterium UBA4438
CCTCGCCTTTTTTGAAGAAGGTGGTGGTTGTGCCGTCGTAAGTAAATGTCGCGTTGTTGAAGTCTCCCAGTACCGTTGTCGGGGACGCTTCCTGCATAGCGAGGTCGTGGTGGGAGTCGGTCCAGTCAGAAATTTGTGTCTCGTGACATGATGCACAGGCCTCATTACCCACGAAGGTGGGGCTGGAGAGGAGCCCCGGACTGAGGAGCAGCAAGCCCGCTGCGCAAAGACTCTTGAGAATTGTTTTTACGACCAAAGCTGTTTGCTCAATTCGGTTACGGGTCGACTTCCTCCTCGCGCAAGCCATTCGGCCAGCGCGTGGGCAACATTCTTAAAGTGCACGTCGGGCGCTGTCGGCATGTCGTTGAGCCAAGCGCGCGCGGTTTTTGTTTCTAAGGACTTCATGGTTGTTGCGTATCCCAGCTGCCCGAGCGCCGCGGCGTTGGAAAGCTGCTCCATTTGTTGAGCGAGGGGGCGAGTCAGTACCGGTTTTTTCCACTGAAGACACTCTGAAATGAGCTCGAACCCTGAATTACAAATAACACCGCGAGACGCAGCCAAGTCACGCTTAAAGCCTGAAATATTGGCTTTTCGCCGAGTGACATTGCCCTGTTGCTCATCGGCAACATCCGCTGAGTACTGAATAAACCTGTGATCAGCGAAGCCTTGGAGCCATGCAGTGGTTTGGTCCTGATGTTCGAACGGGAGGTAGACTAAGACGTGGTTACTGGCGC
>DGPO01000004.1:765-2942 GCA_002390485.1 Halieaceae bacterium UBA4438
CTCATGGGCGTGTGCCCTGTCATCGGCGTGTTTTTCCCAAAGGCGTACTGATGACCAATTCCAATCACCTCTCGACCCCGTGCTTTGCATGCCCACGAAACCACCGGTTCGTAATCACAAACAATAATGTCGTAGGGGTCTAGGTCTAGCGTGGTCGCATCTTTAATAAAGGTCGCAGGTGCAGCACCGAGGGCCGTTTTACGGTAGTGCATTTTGCCGGCTTCGGTCACCATAGTGAGGCCTGCGCGATGCTTGAAGTCGCCAAAGGGCTCCATGTCAAAAAGCTTGTCTTTGTCTCGGCCTGAAAACAGCCAGGTGACATCCACGTCGTAGTCCCTGAGTGCGTGTGCCAGGCCGCGCGCACGGCTAATGTGTCCCTGGCCGGTACTTTGCACGCCGTAAAGAATTCGTCGCGTCATCGTCGGTCCCTCACCACAGGCTCAGAAGGGAGGCCGTTCCCATGGCAATACCACTTCCCATAAGGGCGCCTGCGAGCACATCGCCTGGAAAATGGACACCGACAACCACTCGTGAAATACCAACCATGAGTGCCCAAGCAAACATCACCATCGACAGCCCGCCGAAAATTAAAACGGTGATCGTAGCGATGCAAAACGCGGCAGAGGTGTGGCCTGACGGGAAGCTAAATTTATCAGAGGCCGTGATCAAGGAATGGAAATTGGGTTTGAAGTCGGCGGGTCTGAGCCGCTTTAAGGTGTTTTTTAGGATGTAGTAGGTGGCTCGCTCGATCAGCATGGCGATGGCCCAAGCGGTCACGAAAGTCTGAGTTAGTGGTGACTGCGATAGCCAAACCACGACGGGTGCGAGTAACTGTAGATAACCGTCTCCGCTGCGCGAAAAAGCCAGCGCGCCTCGTGTGACACCGAGCCTCTCTCGTCCATAGCTGTAGAGCGTGTCAAAGAGCGCGACGTCAAATCGTTGGAGTGTCGACAAGATTGCCATAGTCATTTTTATTTCTGCCCCATTCACCATTCTGACCTGTTTCGCGTCACAATGTGAACGAGTTTGCTGTGTAAATGTCACAGTAATATGACGCCTTAGAGATTAGCTATGCATATTGGAATCTTAAAGACAGACGCGGTTAGGCCAGAGTGGGTAGACGAGTTCGGCGAATACCCCGATATGTTCCAACGTCTGGTTTTAGCAGCTAATTCGGACGTGTCGTTTAGCGTTTGGGACGTTGAAGAGGGTGTGCGGCCAACACCTGCTGAGATCGACGCGGTGGACGGCTTTATTATTACCGGCAGTAAAAGCTCTGCGTACGACGATAAAGAGTGGATTCGCGATCTTGAACGATTGGTCCAAGAGCTCCACGCCAGACGCAAAAAAATGGTGGGGATTTGCTTTGGGCATCAAGTCATCGCGCGGGCCCTCGGCGGTACGGTGGCAAAATCAGACAAGGGATGGGGGGTTGGCGTTAACGTCTATAACGTCAGTGAGCTACCGGTTCAGGGTGACGATGAGGTCCGCGGTGACGCGTCGGGTGCTTTGAAGCTCGTCGCGTCGCATCAAGACCAGGTCACTGTGTTGCCGCCCGGTGCGCGAAACGTGGTGTCTAATGATCACTGTGAAAATGCGGGTTTTGTTATGGGCGACCATGTTTTGACGCTTCAAGGGCACCCTGAATTTAGCGCGGAGTACTCCGAGGCCATTATGGCGTTTCGTCACGACATGATTGGTGCCGAGCGGGTGGCTCAGGGTCGCGCATCGCTTGTGACGCATCAGCACGAGGGGCCGCGTGTCGCTCGATGGATGGTGGACTTTTTATCGGCTTGAACGGCCTCTGCTGAGCCGACTCACCAAGAGCCAACATTGTCCATCGACACCCAAGGCTCTTGAGCCGGGAGTGCGCTGCCCTCTTGAAGGAGCTCAATGGAAATGCCATCGGGCGATTTCACAAACGCCATTCGTCCGTCGCGGGGCGGTCGGTTAATGGTGACTCCCCCCGCCATGAGTCTTTCACAGGTCGCGTAAATGTCATCGACCCGATACGCCAGGTGACCAAAGTTTCGACCGCCCTCGTAGTCTTCTGTATCCCAGTTGTGTGTGATTTCTACCAGCGGGCTTTGCTTGGTTTCCGCGTCATCGGTATCGCCGGGTGCGGCGAGAAACACGAGGGTAAACCGGCCTTCCTCACTGTCGTAGCGACGGACTTC
>DGPO01000011.1:0-1172 GCA_002390485.1 Halieaceae bacterium UBA4438
ATGGCATCTTGGTGGCTGCCAGAAAATGCGGTAAACACCAGCTCGCCCGCATAGGGGTGTCGCGGATGCAATGGCAACTGCGTGCACTCTTTGCAGACCGCGATCATCTCGTCCATTTTTGAAAAATCGAGTTTAGGGTCAATGCCTTGACTGTAAAGGTTCATGGCCATGGTCACGATGTCCATGTTACCCGTGCGTTCGCCATTGCCCAGCAGCGTGCCTTCAATTCGATCCGCACCCGCCAACAGACCCAGCTCGCTTGCTGCAACTGCGCCGCCGCGGTCGTTGTGGGTGTGTAACGAGACCAGTAGCGCCTCACGATGGTTCACGTGGTCACAGAACCACTCAATTTGATCCGCATAAACATTCGGCGTGCTCACCTCGACCGTCGCCGGGAGGTTGATAATCATTTTGTTCTCAGGCGTGGGTTGAATCACGTCGATCACGGCATTACAAACATCGACGGCAAAGTCCATTTCAGTGCCGGTAAAGCTCTCGGGACTGTACTCAAACACCCACTCCGTATCGGGGTAATTCGCCGCTACCGACTTGACTAACTGCGCACCTTTCACCGCAATGTCGGTAATGCCCGCCCGATCTAGAGCAAACACGTAGTCGCGCTGAACTGTCGACGTGCTGTTATAGAAGTGAAGCACCGCTCGCTTACATCCTTTCAACGCCTCAAAAGTACGGACGATCAGTTCTTCGCGTGCTTGAGTGAGCACTTGCACAGTGACGTCCTCAGGAATACGACCTTCGTCGATTAACTTCCTCAGAAAGTCGAAGTCATGCGACGAAGCTGACGGAAAGCCCACTTCAATTTGTTTAAACCCTAAATCAATCAACAGCTCCCACAGGCGCAGCTTTTTATCGGCCGTCATAGGATCAATGAGCGCCTGATTGCCGTCGCGTAGATCAACGCTGCACCACTGTGGTGCCCGCGTTAAAACCGCATCCGGCCACCGGCGATTCACTTTCTTCAGTGGCTGATAAGTCGGGTATTTACGGTAATCAAATGCCCCAAAATCTTCCGTGCTCATTACAGACTCTCGCAGTTGTTCTTTTAAGCGACGAAGTATAAGGACTTCCGCTTGGATTTAAATGGCGAATTTATCACCAAAAACCTCGTTTAATAGCGAAAAAACGCGTATATAATTATTTAAGAGTTAAAT
>DGPO01000011.1:1191-13857 GCA_002390485.1 Halieaceae bacterium UBA4438
CGCCTGCTGTCACTACTGCAACGCGACGCCAGTCTAAGCAACCTTGAGGTGGCGGAGCGCGTAGGACTGTCACCCACGCCTTGCGCCCGTCGGATTAAGCGGCTGCTCAGCGAGGGATTCATACAACGCCAAGTTGTCATACTGGATCAAGAGAAGCTGGGGCTTGATCTTACGGTGCACGTCAGCATTTCAATGGACCGACACACGCCTGACCGATTTGAAAACTTCGAGGCGGAAATAGCCACCTACGACGAGGTTGTCGACTGCTCCGTCGTAACCGGCCAAAGTGCCGACTACTTACTGCGTGTCATCGTTAAGGACATGAAACACTTTGAAGCGGTATTGCTGGGGAAGCTGACACGGATACCGGGTGTCACCGGGGTGCACTCGAGCTTTGTGCTGAGAAAGGTGATTAGCCGAACAGAAGTACCGCTCGGCTAAGCCCGGCTCTAGTCGGTCGCGCTGGCCGCCCGTTGCAAACGGGCAAGCTCTTTGTCAGCAAGGAAGGCTGCAATTTTAAGCATATTGGCTTGACTGCCCGCCTGTCGCGTATCGATCCGGTACTTTCCGTTCACCATGAGCGATGGTGTTCCATTGATCCGAGCACCCTGAGTTCTTGCGGCCGCCTGGCGAACCATACTGTCGATCCCAAATGAGCCGTACGCACGATCAAAATCCTTCGACGCCACACCATTTTCAACGAACACTGCGCGTACCGCTTCAGGCGTTGCCAGTCGCTTTCGCTGTCGATGAACCGCATTGAAAACAGCGCCGTGCATCGGGTCGATGACGTCAAGAACCTGCGCTGTGTAATACGTTTTAGCGAGTAACTTCATGCCGGCGTTGTTATTAAAGACAACCGGCGTTCGCTGCACGACGACGCCTTCAGGCAGCCGAGTCTCGAAGGACTCAAGCAACGGCTCGAAGTTGTAGCAGTGGCCACACCCGTAAGAAAAAAACTCAGTGACCACAATCTGATCACTAATCCCCGTGTGTACCTTGGGCTCAATCAGCTCGTAATGCACACCCTCTTGGTACTGCGCTTGCGCAGCGACGCCCATTGAAAGCAGTGCGAAAACGGTGATGGTTACAGTTCTTAGTATCGCCATCATGCGGGTGGTTCCCCTCGATTAACTTGCGTTATTGCAGACCTGCAACATAACTTGCGACTGCCTTGATCTCAAGGTCACTCAGGCCAAATGCAATGGTTCGCATGATCATACTGTCGCCACCGTTGGTACGTCCGCTCTCGTCCTCGTAACCCAGACGAAACATTTCAAGCTGCTGTGCGATGTAATCGGCGTGCTGTCCGGCCAGCCCTGGGAACCCACCCGGGCCATTGCCCTTACCAGACGGGCTGTGACAGCCTGAACAGGCGGCAACTTTACGCTCTGCAATACCGGCAAGATAAACCTTTCGACCCAAGGCCAGAAGCTCGGGGTCGGTTGTACCCAAGGTGCGTGTCTGCGCGTCATAAAACGCGGCAATGTCTGCGAGCTGCTGGTCGGTCATGTTATCGACCTGACCTGCCATAAGCGCCACCGGACGACGACCGTCGCGGATGTCCTTCATTTGCTTGAGCAAGTAGCGCTCACCCAGGCCAGCAAGCTTTGGAAACGTCGGCGCAAGACTGTTTCCATCTGCTCCGTGACATGCAGTGCACGAGGCGACCAGTGCCTCGCCCGCAGCCGCATCACCCTTCATAACGCCGTCAGCGAGTGAGGTGCTAGCCGCAACTAAAAATGCCACCGCCACAATTGCGCGATTAAAGATCATCCTGAACTCCTTGTTCCCCAATTACTGTGGGGCTGCCATGTAGGTGATGAGGGCTTTGTAGTCGTCGTCGCTACAGCCGGCGCAGAGTCCGCCGGGAGGCATAACACCCAAACCGTTCTTAACAGAGGCAACCAATGCCTCCATGCCTTTTGCTAACCGCGGCTCCCATTGTGCTGGGTCGCCTGTTTTCGGCGCACCGGCCACACCCACCGCATGGCAAGCACCGCACGATGCTGCGTATTGCGCGGGTTGCTCTGCCGCTTGGACAGATGCTGTTGCCAGTAGTGCTGCGGCTGTGATCAGTACGAATTTTATGACATTTACTTTCATTTTTTCACCCTCTAATCCGGCGTGAGGTCCGGCTAATGCTGTGATTATATCGCTATACCCACGTAAACTGGCTCGGCATTATAGTCACTGAACCGAAAACACCAAACATTACGTGGATTACTGTCATTAATACGCCCAATAAGTTTCAAAAGCTTAATTATAAGTGCACTGAATTTTTACAATCTGCCAGCGCCTTAAGCAATGCGCCTGCAGACGTGGGGGCAGAGGTCGCGTTCGCCGGTCGCAGTAACGCGGGTAAGTCCAGTGCCATTAACGCACTCACGCGTAACAGCAAACTCGCGAGGACCTCCCGCACACCCGGACGCACCCAACTCATTAATTTCTTTACGGTTGATGAACATATTCGACTGGTCGACTTGCCGGGATACGGATTTGCCAAAGTCCCTCTTAAAGTCAAACAAGAGTGGAACAAACAGCTCGAGCAATACCTTCGCCTGCGCCAAAGTCTCAATGGGCTGGTGTTACTCATGGATATTCGCCACCCCTTGAAAGATTATGACCGCCAAATGATCGAGTGGGCCGTTGTCACTGAAATGCGTGTCCATATTTTGCTTACAAAAAGTGACAAATTAAAACGAGGGCCGGCAAAAAGTACGCTGTTAACGGTCCAAAAAGAGCTGAAAGCGCACGAGAACTGGGTCTCAGTTCAACTCTTTTCATCACTCTCGCACGACGGCATGGATGAGTTACAGCGAACCCTGAACAGGTGGCTTGCACTCCCCAGCGAGGAAGGCTCAGAACAGGGACCGGTTGTCAGTGGTGAGGCGCCCTAGTGGGCCTCATCCCAATTCAAACCCACACCCACTTCGGTTAAGAGCGGCACTTTCAGGTCAATGACACCGGCCATGCGCGCGGTCACTTCATCGCACAGCGTTGCGCAGGCGCTATCGGCAACCTCGAACACAAGTTCATCGTGGACCTGCATGATCATCTTCGCGTCGATCGCCGAATCAGTGAGCCAGTCATCAACCGCAATCATCGCCAATTTTATAATGTCGGCGGCCGTGCCTTGCATCGGCGCGTTAATTGCCGTGCGTTCAGACGCCAGTTGCCGTTGCTTATTGCGCGCGTTGATCTCGGGTAAGTAGAGCCGTCGGCCCAACAGTGTTTCCACAAACCCCTGCTCGTGTGCGAGCGCTCGTGTCGCGTCCATATAGTCAGCAACACCGGGATAACGAGCGAAATAACGGTCAATGTATTCTTGCGCCTCGCCTCGAGTGACGCCGACTTGCTTCGCTAAACCAAACGCCGACATGCCGTAGATCAGGCCAAAGTTAATTGCTTTTGCCTTTCGCCGCTGATCAGTCGACACCTCACTAAGGTCAACGTCAAAAACCTCTGAGGCCGTCGCACTGTGAACGTCGAGCTCGTTGGCAAACGCGTGGAGTAAACCTGCGTCACTCGACAGGTGCGCCATGATGCGAAGTTCAATTTGGGAATAATCCGCCGCAACAATTTTACGGCCCTCGGGCGCAACAAAGGCCTGTCGAATACGACGGCCTTCATCGGTGCGAACCGGAATATTTTGAAGGTTTGGATCGCTGGAAGAAAGGCGCCCCGTAGCAGTAATCGCTTGGTGGTAAGAGGTGTGTATTCGCCCTGTTTGCGGATCGACCATTTCCGGTAACTTATCCGTGTAGGTCGACTTCAATTTTGCGAGGCCACGATGCTCAATCAGTACGGCAGGCAACTCGTAATCCCGGGCCAGTTCTACCAATACGTCTTCTGCCGTCGAGGGTGCCCCCTTTGGCGTTTTCTTGATCACCGGAAGCTCGAGCTTCTCGAATAAGATTTCACCCAGCTGTTTGGGCGACGCCAAATTGAAGGGCTGACCCGCCAAGTCACAGGCTGTCGCCTCGAGGACGACTAATCGCTCAGTAAGCTCCTTACTTTGCGCGCGCAACCGATCGACGTTAATAAAAGCGCCGTTACGCTCAATTTTGGAGAGCACTGGGACTAGGGGTAACTCAAGCGTTTCATAGACTTCACGAAGTCTCGGCTCCGCTGCAAGCCTGGATGTCAGCGCATCGTGCAAGCGCAAGGTGACGTCCGCATCCTCCGCGGCATATGCCGCGGCGCGTTCAATATCGACATGGTCGAAGGACACCTGCTTCGCACCTTTCCCCGCGACCTCCTCAAAAGAAATAACACGCTGGCCAAGGTACTTTAGAGCCAGACTCCCCATGTCATGACGACTTCCAACGGCGTCAATCACGTAGGACTCAAGCATGGTGTCGTGAGCGATACCGCGCAGTGTAATGCCGTGATTCACAAGAACGTTGGCATCGTACTTAAGATGCTGGCCGACCTTTTTTACATCTTCTGACTCCAAAAGGGGTCGCAACTGCTCAAGCACCTGCTCGCGATTCAGCTGACCCTCCAGCCCCGGACTAATGTGCGCCAGCGGTACGTAAGCGGCCTCTCCAGCGGTCACGGCAAACGAGACACCCACGATCTCGGCCTGCATATAGTTGAGACTGGTTGTCTCTGTATCAAACGCGAACAGCGGTGCGTTCGCCAACCGCTCTAACCACTCGTTGAGCGTGTCTTGGTCGACAATCGTGACAACCGCGAGTTCGGGTGAAGGCGCTGTATTTTCAGCAGGCTGTTCAACGCCTGCGAGCAGCGACGGACTCAGTAACTCGTCAAGCCATGTCTTAAATTCGAGGTCTTGGTAAAGTGCAATCAGCCGATCGCTGTCAGGTGGCGAAGAACGCAGATCTGACTCCGACAGCGCAAGGTCGCAATCCGTCTTAATCGTTGCAAGTACGTAGGACAACTCCGCCATTTCTTGACTGGCGGAGAGCTTGTCGCCCAAGGACTTGGCACCGCGTACAGGCAGCTCAGCAACGCGCTCTAAGTGCGAGTAGATCTCGGCCACGCCGCCTAAATTTTGTAACAGCGCCAACGCAGTCTTTTCACCCACGCCAGCAACACCCGGAATGTTATCGACCGAGTCTCCCATCAACGCGAGCAGGTCGATAATCAACTCAGGCGGTACACCAAACTTTTCAATCACGCCCTCACGATCCAGAACCAGCTGCGTCATGGTGTTAACCAATGTGACGTGTTCATTGACCAACTGAGCCATGTCCTTGTCGCCGGTGGAAATAAGCACGGGCCTTGCTTGTGACGCGGCCATCACCGACAGCGTCCCGATAACGTCGTCAGCCTCGACGCCCGAGACCGAAATCAGCGGCAATCCCATTGCGCGAATGACATTGTGAATAGGCTCAATTTGCTCACGCAGCTCTTCGGGCATGGGTGGGCGATTGGCCTTGTACTCGGAATAAATGTCGTTTCGAAACGTCGGGCCCTTTGCGTCAAAGATAATGACCAACTGATCATTTGGGTTATCAGCTTGCAGACGCTTGATCATCCCAATAACGCCTTTAGCCGCGCCAGTGTTAAAGCCCTTGCTGTTGGTCAGCGGGGGGAGGGCGTGAAACGCTCGAAATAAGTAGGACGATCCATCGACTAAAATGAGGCGCGACGTATCAGTCATATTGCTCGCTCCAGTAGTAACGCGCAGAGCGCAGCGTGACCTTCATTTTCGCCAAATCCAGAGGCGCCCTAAAAAACCCATGGAAGTCCCCTTGGGGATTAATCAACACCACGTTCGCACTATGGTCTACCTGATAGTCACCGTCCTCTGTGGGTACCTTGCGAAACGGTGCGTTAAACCGGCGAGCAAAGCTCAAAATCTCGGGAAACTCACCCGTCACACCCAAAAACTCGGGGTGGAAGTAGGGGACGTACTGCGACAACTGATCAACCGTGTCACGTGCAGGATCAACAGACACCATCACAACATCGGTTGACTCGGCTTCAGTGCCCTCGAGGTTTTCTTTGAGCCCCGCCAAAAATGACAGTGTCGTTGGGCAAACATCCGGACAAAAAGTGAAGCCAAAAAAGAGCAGTGTCCAGTCGCCTTCCAAGCTCTCTTCATTGAATACGGTGCCTTTGTGGCTAGTAAGCGCAAACTTACCCGGGTCGCGCGGTGTGTCAAAAATGAACAGCCCATTGGCCCGCATTTCAGACATTGTCATGATTCGAGGCTGCTGAATACGGTGCACAAAACCGGCAACTATGATCGTAATGCCCAGTAAGACTGCAAAAACCGTGAGGCCGACTCGTTGTTGTTGAGTCAGGGTCATAGGGGCGCTCCTAATATCCAGTGATCAGCAAGCATCGCGACGAATAACAGCAGTAGATAGTTAATGGAGTATTTAAAGGTCTCCATGGGTGCTTTTGGATTTTTTTCACGCAAAATTTCAATCGACCAATACAAAAAACCAGCCCCCAAAATCACGGCTGATACGGCGTATATCCAGCCGCTCAGAAACGTGGCAAACGGCAGCAGCGTAATGAGGAACATCAGTATTGTGTACAGCAAAATGTGGAGCGCCGTGAACCGATTTCCATGGGTTACAGGCAACATCGGAATGCCAACCGCCGCGTACTCTTCTTTGCGGTGTATTGCCAGCGCCCAAAAATGAGGGGGGGTCCAAGCAAAGATAATCAGCACCAACAATAACCCGTGACCATGAATTTCACCGGTCACTGCGGTCCAACCCAGCAAGGGTGGCGCCGCTCCGGCGAGACCGCCGATCACAATATTCTGTGGCGTCGCGCGCTTCAAAAACATCGTGTAAACAAACGCATAACCCACCAAGCTCGCAACAGTGAGCACGGCGGTGAGTACATTAATGGTGACTGCTAGTAGTACTGTCCCGGAAATTGCGAGTAATGCCGCAAATACAAGGGCCTCGGTCTGAGACACTCGTCCTTGTGCAACGGGTCGATTCGTCGTGCGCGACATCTCTTGGTCAATGCGCTCGTCGACAACGTGGTTGATCGCCGCCGCGGCTCCCGCGCAAAGACCAATACCCAAGTTACCGTAGACAAGGGGCTCCCACGGCACAAGACCCGGGACCGCCATGCACATACCAATCAGCGCAGTAAGTAACATCAGCGCGACAACCCTCGGTTTCGTCAGCTCTAAGAAATCCGACCATCGGGCCACTATCGATTCACTCATTACTAGCCCCCTGAGTTCTTAAGTAAGAACTTGAGATCGCCGATGACATCTCGGTAATTAACGTCTGCGGAGTATCGCATCATTACCCAACCAGAAGGATCCACCAGATACCAGGCGTTATCGCTTACATGTCGTGCGGGAACGACCGGCTCAATGCCCCGCTGCCAAACCCTAAGGTCGGGATGTTCCTCAGCCACAGCGTCCAGCAATAGGGACCCCGACTGCATTGCCACGGTGGCTGCGGGCTGGTCGACGACGATTAAGCGCTGTATGCGCTGAAAGTCTCGACCAATGGCGATTCGGATTTGCCGTGTTAAATAAAGCAGCTCGGAACACGTTTCATCGCACGCATCACCGTTGTTAAGAACCATAAAGGTCCACTTGGATTCCTGCGATTCGAGGCTGGTGGGTGTACCAACAGCCGCGGTGAACGGCAGCGTATTGATATTGACCGGCTGTGCAAGCAACTCACCACTGTTGGCGGTCCCAAGGGCACCAACAATATCAATGTCGCCCTGCTCCACAAAATACCAAAGCCAAGTTGCGGCTAAGATCATCGTCACGGGTAAACCGGCGATTAACAACAGTATCGTACGACCGCCTCGCTGATCATTATTTTGAGTCACTTTCTGTATCCCCATAAAAAGACTATGACCGAGTACTACTCAATCGGTAACGCAACCAGCTCGCTATATTGCTGCTGCGGAAGATAAACGCGAGTCCCAAGGCCGCCGCCATAGTAAACCATTGCACCGCGTAACCTTGATGTTTTGCCGGCGTCTGGTTCACCGTTGCCCAATCCGCTACAAATGCAACCGGCTCAAACTCTCCAACTCTGACTTCAAAAGCAAAAATCGGTTGAGCGAACTGAGCCTCTAAGTCGCCGGCCCAGTCTGCAAAGGACAACTGCTGAACAACACCGGGTAAAGCCGCTGGAAATGGATTCGCGCCGAGCATAAACGCCTCGCTACTGGGCTGGTATAGGCGACCCGTTAGCTCATGGGTCCCTACCGGCAGTGACACCTCGGGTAATGTTTGCCGCGACGCATCGCCTTCGATCCAACCCAGATTTAAAGGCACCACAAGCCCTTGGTCCTCTACGAAGGCCACAACCTCGTAACCAAAACGCCCGCTCCGAAGTCGATTGTCTAACAGAACATATTGACCGTCTGTAAACGTCGCACTCATCGCCACCTGGCGATCCGCCAACGCGTTGACCCGAAGTTGCTGCGCTTGAAACGGTGTAATGGGCGGCAGTACTCGGCGCTCGTCCATCCGCGCAATGAGATCCACCTTTTCATCAGCACGATCGAGCTGCCAAAAACCTAAAAACAATAACGTGGGTATCAACATTACTGTCGCTAATGTTGTCCTCCAATCAAGCGTGACGCGCAAGTTCATCTTGGTTTCGCTACACTCCACTGTCTCATTCATCCCACGTTATCCCCGTTTATAGGGGGCACTGCTCCCAGTGTAAGGATTTTCCATGCTCAAAGGTCTAATTGTCTTACTCATGCTCGCGTTACTGGTCACTCTAGGGGCTGGGATGTATTTTTTGATGATGGACCGCGGCGACGTCAAAAAAATGCGTCTCGTTAACTCGTTACGTGTTCGCGTTGGCATTGCAGGAACACTCATGGCGTTAATTACCTACGGCGTAGCAACAGGCCAGTTAGGACATACCAGTCCTTGGGACGCCGCTCCCGCGGCTGAAAGTTCCGAGTAAAAAAAAGGCGGGTTAGACCCGCCCCTTCTAAACGACAACGTCGCCGTTAGATAATGTAGACAAAGATAAAGAGGAACACCCAAACCACATCAACAAAGTGCCAATACCAGCTTGAGGCTGAAAAGCCAAAGTGGTCTGTGGGTGTGAGATGCTTGTTTCTAACCGAGCGAATCAACTGAATCAGTAGCATCGTCATACCCATGGCGACGTGAAATCCGTGAAAACCCGTCAACATGAAGAACGTTGAACCGTAAATCCCAGAGTTGAGTGTCAAACCAAACAACTCGTAGGCTTCATAGTATTCCGCCGCCTGTAAAAACAGAAAGATGATTGCTAAGCCAACGGTGACTGCAAGCCAGGCTTCAAATCTCTTAATATCGCCTTTTGCCAATCCGCGGTGAGCAAACTCACAGGTCACACTCGATGTCAGGAGAATAATCGTGTTCCAGAGCGGCAACCACGCATACCAGTGGTGGGCGTCGGCAAACGCCATGGACGTGTGTTGTGAAACAAACTCACCATTGTTCGCAATCGGTTGACTCAACGCGCCACCCACGACCTCTTGTGGTGTAATCAACGGCGGCCAGGTGTACTCAAAGCCTTCCCACAGCAGGAAGTTCATGCGGCCACCGTCACCTTCACCGGCCAGCCAAGGACCTGCGAGCGTTCGTACATACAGCAAAGCACCGAAAAACGCGGCGAAAAACATAACTTCGGAAAATATGAACCAAAACATACCGAGCACGTAACTGTTGCTCAGCTGACTGCTGTTCATACCCGCCTTGTTTTCCTTAATGGCCGTACGGAACCAATAGGTCAGCGTTGCAATGAAAATAGCCAAGCCGACATACATCACGTATTTCGCCGCACCGCCGGTATCGTGGGTGCCGCCAAAGGTCATTTCATTAAGGACCAAACCGCCACCGAAGACCGTCAGTACAAGACCAATGGTTGCACGAACAGCAAGACTGGAGCTCTCTGGCACGTAGTACTTTTCGTACTCTGTTGAAGGTTGGGCACTCGACATTTTTTTTCTCCGTTTTGCCCCATCCCCCGGGGCCCCCATTAGTTTATCTCGAGGCGACCTTGTCGCGCATCAGCGACGTCACATCGAATAGTGTGTAGGACAGCGTGATGGTCTTAATATCTGCTGGTAGGTCTTGGTCCACAATAAATTGAAGTGGCATTTGCGCCTCACTCTCACCGTCAAGAGGCTGCTGCTCAAAACAAAAGCACTCAGTTTTGTGGAAGAACTCAGCCGCTCTGGAAGGCGAGACACTCGGAATCGCCTGCGCAATCATCGACGCCGTGGTCGGGTTGGCCGCATAAAACACAGTGTCGTTGGCTGCACCAGGATGGACAACCATCTCGGTCACGTCGGGCGCAAAAGCCCAAGGCATACCGTCGTTGTTCGTTGCGATGAACTGAACTTTAATCGACCGCGTTTCATCAACCTCGGAAACAACTGAAATATAGGCTTCAGACGACGTTTTTCCATTAATTCCCAATGCGTCGCACAGCACGTTATATAGCGGCACCATGACCACAAATACAAACGCAAACATAGCAACAGACACGGCACCCAGTTTGGCTACCGTGTCTATCGTGGGATCTTGGCTGAGTCGCACGGCGTTATCCCTTGAAATTAATGAGCAGGTTGCTCTTCAATTGTCGGTGGAACCTCAAACGTGTGGTAAGGCGGTGGTGAGGGGAGTGTCCATTCAAGACCTTCCGCACCGTCCCAAATCTTCTCATCAGTCACACGCTTGCCTGAGGTAATCGCCGCAATCACGTTGTACAAAAACAGCAGCTGCGAGGCGCCATAAATAAACGCACCGATCGACGACATCATATTGAAATCAGCGAACTGAAGCGCGTAGTCAGGAATTCGCCGTGGCATACCCGCCAACCCAACAAAATGCTGTGGGAAGAACGTGATGTTAAAGCCAATGAATGAGACCCAGAAATGCACTTTCCCCATTGTTTCGTTGTACATACGTCCAGTCCACTTTGGCAACCAGAAGTAAATTGCTGCCGTCATGGAGAAGACCGCACCAGCGACCATGACGTAGTGGAAGTGCGCAACCACAAAGTAGGTGTCGTGGTATTGGAAGTCAGCAGGCGCGATGGACAGCATTAAACCGGTGAAACCACCAATGGTGAACAGCACTAAGAAACCAATCGAAAATAGCATGGGCGTTTCGAACGTCATCGCACCGCGCCACATTGTCGTCACCCAGTTGAAGACTTTAACGCCCGTGGGTACTGCGATAAGCATAGTTGCGTACATAAAGAACAACTCGCCCGCAAGCGGCATACCCACGGTGTACATGTGGTGCGCCCAAACAATAAACGAAAGGAAGGCAATAGCCGCTGTTGCATAAACCATTGACGCATACCCAAACAAAGGCTTGCGCGAAAAGGCCGGGATGATCTGCGAGATCACGCCGAACGCGGGCAGAATAATAATGTAGACCTCAGGGTGCCCAAAGAACCAGAAAATGTGCTGGAACAACACGGGATCACCGCCACCCGCAGCCGAGAAGAAGCTCGTGCCGAAGTGAATATCCATGAGCATCATGGTCACCGCACCGGCTAAGACTGGCATGACCGCGACCAACAGGAAGGCAGTGATCAACCAAGTCCAGACAAACAGGGGCATCTTCATGTAACTCATGCCCGGTGCCCGCATGTTCATGACAGTCGCGATAATGTTAATCGAGCCCATGATGGACGATACGCCCAGAATATGGATGGCGAAAATAAAGAACGTCACCGACGGTGGTGCATAGGTCGTGGATAAAGGCGCGTAGAAGGTCCACCCAAACGCCGGTGCGCCACCCTCCATCAGCAGTGTAGACGCCAACATTAAAAACGCCGGCGGCAGAATCCAAAAACTCCAGTTATTCATGCGCGGCAACGCCATATCGGGCGCACCAATCATCATTGGAATAAGCCAGTTAGCCAGTCCGACAAAGGACGGCATAATCGCACCAAAAACCATGATCAACCCGTGAAGCGTCGTCATTTGGTTGAAAAAGCCTGGCTCAACCAACTGCATCCCCGGTTGGAAGAGCTCCGCGCGGATGATCATTGCGAATGCGCCGCCCAATAGGAACATGGCGAATGAGAACCAAAGGTACATGGTTCCAATATCTTTGTGGTTAGTCGTGTAAAGCCAGCGAGAGAGGCCTTTAGCTGGACCGTGGTGGTGATCGCCCATTTGAATTTCCTCCGATTATCCTTCTTTGTAACTCACGACGTCAGACGCCTGAACTACATCCCCAGTATTGTTTCCAAAAGCGTTGCGTTGGTAGGTGGTGACCGCTGCTACGTCGACGTCTGACAATTGCGCGCCAAATGCCTGCATGGCAGTCCCCGCAACACCGTTCACGATAACGTTTAAATGTGAGTCAACGCCGCCCATTGCAATGGCACTGCCCGCAATTGCATTACCCAGACCACCTTCACCCTTGGCACCGTGACAGGCCAAGCAACTTGCGTTGTAAATATCAGCGCCTCGCGCCATCAAGTCATCAACGGATAATTCCTGAGCCGCCAAGGCTGCGTCTGCTGCTGCCGCTCCTCTTTTTGAGGCGGTCCAGTCGTCAAACTCATCTTGGCTTACAACGTGCACTTCAACCGGCATAAAGCCGTGGTAAGAGCCACAGAGCTCGGTGCATTGGCCACGGTAAACGCCTTCTGCGAGAACCCGTGTCCACGCTTCATTAATAAAGCCGGGAATGGCGTCGCGCTTTACTGCAATTTCAGG
>DGPO01000011.1:13896-15450 GCA_002390485.1 Halieaceae bacterium UBA4438
TCGACCGGAATGACCAGTGGTTGATCGACTTCTAATAGATAGTTCTCACCTTTGACGTCAGTGTTGTAGATCTGTTCTTGAGAAGTAGCGAGGTTTGAAAAGAATGAAATATTTTCGCCGTCAGCATCGAGATACTCGTACTTCCACTTCCACTGGTAGCCCGTCACCAAAATACTGAGCTCGGCGTCGTCGTTGTCGTAGACCTCGAGCAACGTGGATGTTGCCGGAACAGCCATGGCGACCAGAATGAAAAAAGGAATAACCGTCCAGGCGATTTCAACGCCGGTGTGTTCATGGAACTGCGACGGTTTGACGCCGCGCGATTTGCGGTGCGCGTAAATCGAGTACAGCATAATGCCGAACACGCCGACACCAATCGCAACGCTGATCCAGAAAATCAGCATGTGCAGTCCATAGATTTCGGCACCGAGTTCGGTAATCACGACGCCGGCGTCCGAGACACCGGTCGGCATATTAATTTGGTTTTGGGCATTGGCAGCAAGCGGCGTAAGCGCCGCCGCGGCTAGTGCGCGTGCGTTCAGCATCTTTTCTTCCCCGTTGTAGCGGTAGGCTGGCCCTGCCCCCTTGGTCGGACCACGCTTTTCAGCCGCGCGATTATAACGAAGTCATATTGGATTCACAGTGGAAACACGTTCGTTAGACAAATACCGTGAATTTATTAACAGTAATTTAGTCCTTATCGACGTCAGGCATCATCATGCGCACGGGTTCTGCGGCGGTTTCAACGAGCCGGGCGCTGCCGCGTGTCACCCGCGTAACGGGTTCGACTGTGACATCTTGGGGTCTATTTTCGCTAAATCCACATTCCACACACGAGCGGGCATCGGTCGTCATATCGACGACAAGCCGATCCATCGCTTTGCATTGCGGACAAATAGCGCCTGCAATAAAACGTGGTCTTATCGGTGCGATGGGGGGGTTATCATTTGTCATAGTTTTTCGCTGCGGCGTGGTTTATGGGTTGAATCAGTGGCATCTGGCGTGCCAATGTTAGCAATGATAAGCCCCTCGAGAGTACACCATGCAAGAACCGAACTATCATGGCCCCGACAATATCCGGTCATATTTAGGCCATAGACCCTTATTAGGGGCTCGAGTCATGATCGATCCCTCCGCAGTGGTGCTTGGCGATTTGGAGCTTGGCGACGACGTCAGCGTATGGCCTCAGTGCGCCATTCGAGCAGACATGCACCGTATACGGGTGGGTAACCGGACCAATATCCAAGACAATTCGGTGCTACACATTACCCATGCAGGGCCATTTAATGAGGCAGGCTGTCCCTTGATTATTGGCAGCGACGTCACCGTGGGTCACAGCGTCGTATTGCACGGATGTACCCTCGGCGACCGCGTCTTAGTGGGCATTGGCTCGGTGGTCATGGACGGTGCCACGGTAGAAGACGAGGTCATGATTGGGGCGGGAAGCCTCGTAACCCCCGGCAAGACGCTCAACACCGGATGGCTATACGCAGGATCTCCGGCAAAGCCCGTGCGCGAAATTACGCCACGTGAACGTGAGTTCTTGTCTTACTC
>DGPO01000011.1:15468-17505 GCA_002390485.1 Halieaceae bacterium UBA4438
CCCCCGGAGACGTGATGTCACCTCGGCGGTTTCAGGTCGTTGACTGTGCCAGACGGCGTAGCTGTCTGCAGCCTGTTCAACAAGCATTCCCAGCCCATCACTGACGTGCTCAACGCCACGCATTTGCGCCCAGCGCATAAATGGCGTGGGTTCATTGCTGTAGAGCAGATCGTACGCCGCGCCTGACGGTGCCAAATTGGGAACAACCAGGTCCGGGAAGTCGCCTGCCCAGCCGCTGCTCAAACCATTGATGACAATGTCCCACGGCGAATCAGGAATGTCCTGGAGACCGCTGGTACTCATAGCGACCTTTCCGGCGAGTAACGCTGCCAGTTGTTCCGCTTTTGCGACGGTTCGGTTTGCAACATGAACAGTGGCAGGGGCTCTTTCACAAAAGGCACCCAGCACACCTCGCATGGCACCGCCAGCGCCTAAGACCAATACATTGGCGCCGTCAATCGACCAAGCCAAATTAACCTCTAAATCACGCAACAACCCACTGCCGTCGGTATTGTGGGCACAGACCTGTCCGCGGGCATCCAGCCACAACGTATTCGCAGCTTTTGCATCTTCAGCCGCCTCGGTTCGCACAGTCGCCACGTTGAACGCCTCTTCTTTAAAGGGTGCGGTGACATTAAGCCCAGCACCACCCTGGTCAAAAAAGGCGGTTACAACAGCGTCAAACTCACCGGGTTCTACCAAGATTTTTTGATAGTCGATCTGGTGCCCACACTGCTCGGCAAATCCTGCGTGTATGACGGGGGATTTGCTGTGCGCGATGGGATTCCCGACTACGGCAAAACGCCTCATGGATGACTCCAGCGAACAGTGCTTAGATACGTACCTGTTCCAAACAAATGAACGCCTCTCACACCCAGTCTTTGGGCTTCAAGTAATAATCCAAAAGCTCGGCCTCAGGCGTGCCCGGCTCAGGGGTCACACCATAATCCCAGCGTACGAGGGGTGGCAGCGACATCAAAATCGCCTCCGTCCGGCCGTTAGACTGCAAACCAAACAACGTGCCACGGTCAAAAACCAGATTGAATTCTACATAGCGGCCGCGACGGTAAAGCTGCCACTGACGCTCCCGCTCACCGTAGTCTCGATCTTTATTATTTAACACAATGGGTACATAAGCCTTTAAAAACGAATCGCCCACCGACTGCATAAAGTCAAAGCTCTTCTCAAAACCCCATTCGTTAAGGTCGTCGTAAAACAAGCCACCAACACCTCTAGGCTCAGCACGGTGTGGTAAATAAAAGTAATCGTCGCACCACTTTTTATACTTCGCATGAACGTCATCGCCAAATGGGTCACAGGCATTTTTTGCCGTTTGGTGCCAATGGATCACGTCTTCCTCTCGTCCGTAGTAGGGCGTTAAGTCAAAGCCACCACCCATCCACCAAACCGGTGCTTCGCCCTCTTTTTCTGCGACAAAACATCGGACATTGGCGTGCGAAGTTGGCGCGTAAGGATTTCTCGGGTGCATGACCAAAGAAACACCCATCGCTTTGAAGCTACGACCCGCAAGCTCTGGCCGGTGTTGCGTTGCACTGCCGGGCATCTTGCCGCCCTCGACGTAGGAAAAATTTACCCCACCTTTTTCAAACACGTCTCCCTCGGCCAGTACCCTACTAATACCGCCACCACCTTCTGGACGGTCCCAGCTCTCCATCTCAAAGCCTGCCGACCCATCAATGGCACTCAACTCGTCACAAATCGATCGCTGTAATCCTTTTAAATACTGCTCAACCGCAGGCAAATCCATGTTTTAACCCTTAATAACTGTGGTGTTTACCGCAAAACCTCACCAGTCTCTACGCGTTTTATCGTTGATGGAAGTCCCTGGAGATTAACTTGGCCAGGGACGGTCACGATTTGCGCACCAAAATATCGCTTAACTTGGAAGAGGTGTCTCGCGGGCTGTGCGCCGGCCCAGTTTGCACTGGTTGTCACTACCGGCCCACCGAATTCCTCGCACAACCGCGACAGCGCGGGCGCGGAGGTTACGCGGATGGCAACCTCACTGCTTTGTCC
>DGPO01000011.1:17666-20900 GCA_002390485.1 Halieaceae bacterium UBA4438
TTCATGTGACAAAGCATTTGCACGGCAGAAAGGCGCCATGGACTGCAAGACAGACCCCACACAGACTCCGCGGGACAGGCAATCACGTCACCTGCCCGAATACTGGATACCGCAAGCTTTAACCGCCAAGAAGACGTCATAAAATTGACTATCCGCACTGTTGAGGGCCAAAGTTTAACTCAGTCTCGATCACGTCGTTGCCGATAACCGCCAGATTCACGCACTAACAGACCCTTAATCTCGAGCTTGACCAGTTGTTGGAGCAGCTGAGGCAAGGCGTACTCTAGCGACGAAACCAATTCTTCAGCCGTATGGCAGCCGTCGCCAATAAGAGAAAGAAGCTCTTGATCGGCGTCATTTATGTCGTTCGCCGACGCCGGCTTGACCGTCACAGCCGAGGTTTGGGGGGGATCATTAACCCCCGCGAGTCCCTGCCAACGAACACCACTGATCACATCGGCCGGTGTCAGCGCGAGTAGGGCACCGTCCATGAGTAAGCGCAGGCAACCCTGACCCATTGAGTGCGTTATCGACCAAGGAAGCACATAAACATCACGCCCCTGTTCAGTCGCCGCGGTCGCTGTAATGAGCGTACCGCTGGGAGAGCCGGCCTCGATGACCAGCGTGGCAAGAGACAGGCCTGAAATAGTCCTATTCCTGCGAGGAAAGTGGTGCTTAAGCGCAACACTGCCAGGCAAAAACTGTGACAAAAGCAAACCTTCTTTGCCAATCACCGTGGCAAGCGAGCGATTGACACGCGGGTAAACGGCGTCGATTCCCGTCGCCATAACCGCAATCGTCTGGCCTCCTGCGCGCAAAGCACCCCAGTGCGCCGCGGCATCAATGCCCTGTGCCAAACCACTCACGATGACGAAACCCGCGCGGGCAAGCTCGTAGGCAAATTGTTGAGCAAAGCGCAATCCGTCAAACGACGGACGCCTCGTACCCACAATCGCGATCGCTGGCCGGCTCAACAATGATGTATCGCCCATTCCAAAGAGGGTAGGGGGCGCATCATTACATTCGGCGAGCAGTGCAGAGTACTCATCATCAACAAGCGTCATGATCCAAGAGGCCGGGGGCAAGCGCTTCGCTTGTTCTGACGCGTCGCTCAAAATTGCGTCGCGCCAAAGCGTTATCGGGCCTGTTGTCGGCTCATCCAGAACCGCAGCGGGTGAGGGAAAGCGCTCAAGTAAGCGACGACGCTCAACCCCACCTTCGTTTAAGAACCGAGCAAATCCAATCCAACGTGACCCCTGCTGGAGACCACCAGTGAAGTAATGCGGCATAACTCATCCTTGAGTTAATGTGCGACGGCAATCCTTTGCCGTCGAATTAGGGCATCGCGAGCTTATCGCCAACAGACAGCGGTTGATTGGCGCCCAAAATAAGGCCGAAACTTGCGCGCTCGTGAACTGCAAATAACATCATCGTGCCGGCGCGCACGGGCGGCGGCGACAACCACTTTCCCGATACCGGATCACTGATACGGTCTCCGTGCTTTTCAATCGCAAAAACGTGACCAACCTCACCACCGTCCACATCACCGAGATTGACAGCAACCACGTCGAGCGCGCCAATTTGCGAAACACCGCTGTCAACGGAGAGCAGCTCGGCCGACTTAAGCGTGGTGTCGGGTGGCCGCAGGCGGAATGTTGAAACGACCCTGCCATCGACGACCGGAAATAATAAATCACCCGCGCGTAATTCTTCGCGCGCCACCACCACATCAAATCGACTCGCCTGCTCCTGGTTTGCTGCAGCCTGGGAGAGCGCCACACGCCCAACAAACACCATGAGCTGTCCAAGGCTCTCGCCTGTAACTGGGTCAATGAGTTCTTGGGCTGACCGAAGAACGTCATAGTTTTCGCCGGCTGACGCGATGTTGCCCGTCACGTAAACCGAGTCCCCGACACCTGAAATGAGTCGGCCCCCGTAACCCGCAAGAATTCGGGGTTGATCTTGAGAATTGAAGTCCCGTAAAAAGCGATGATCTTTGATGAAGGGTTCAATTAGATCGCGCGGTATCTCGGGTATTGCCGCTTTCAGTGGTTCGCTGCGCATTGTCGGGGAGAGTCTTGTTACGCCGCTCGCCGCGGTGCGCTCCGAAAGGTAAATGCCCGGCGCACCATTGTCCCACCGCAGGTAGAGAACGTCTCCTGGGTAAATCAAATTTGGGTCTCGAACCGTCGGATTAACGCGCCAGAGCTCCGGCCAGCGCCAGGGCTCATTAAGAAACAGCGCTGAAATGTCCCAAAGGGTATCGCCACGCTGCACTGAATAGGTGTCGGGCGCGCCCTCAGTAAGCCGGGGAATCTCACTCTCGGCCCGGCTCACGGGGACGGCCACCAAACACGCAACAAATAGCGCACAGTAGAACCACGGTGCCGACTTGAATAACCCACGCGCACCGCGCCCTTGTTTGTCGAACCGCTGCTCCATGCTCTATCTCCCAGACATTTAGCCCCAGTACAATGGCAAGCTTAAACCACAGACTAGAGAAAATTGGCGTATCACTGCTTACCGGTATAATGGTGAGTGTGCGCTGACGTTTAAGGCCTTACAAGGTCACGACGGTGCAATTGACATCTTTTTCGTACACTGCAACGCCTGAGCAAAGACTATGGCCATCAGAAAAATTCTCGAATTCCCAGACCCTCGGTTACGAACCCGCGCGGCGGTCGTTCCTGCTGTTGACGGGCGAATACAAACCCTAATCGACGACATGTTTGAAACAATGTACGACGCGAACGGTATCGGACTGGCGGCATCACAGATCGACGTTCACGAACAAGTCATCGTTATCGATTTGTCCAGTGACGGGTCTGCGCCGCGTGTTTTTGTAAACCCCACGATCGAGGTTATCGACGAAACACTCGACGGATATGAGGAGGGGTGTCTTTCAGTTCCCGGTTTCAGTGAAGCGGTGGAGCGGCCAAAGGCCATAAAAGTGGAGGCGCTGGATCGCGATGGGCGTCCTATTGACGAAACGGTGACGGGGCTTTTAGCCGTTTGCTTGCAACATGAGATGGATCATTTGCAGGGCAAGTTGTTTGTCGATTATTTAAGCCCTCTGAAGCGGCAACGGATTAGACAGCGCCTCGAAAAAGAACAGCGGCGCAGGGCGTAAACGACGATGCCCAAACCGCTTCGCGTAGTTTTTGCCGGCACGCCACAATTTGCCGCCGCGCACCTTGAGTCCCTCTTACGTGCGAACCACAACGTCATTGCGGT
>DGPO01000011.1:20985-32312 GCA_002390485.1 Halieaceae bacterium UBA4438
TGAAGACTACCGAGGCAGCCGATGCGTTATCGCAACTCAATGCCGATGTGTTGGTTGTCGTGGCCTATGGTTTGATCCTGCCGAGACCCATTTTGGCCTTGCCCAGACTCGGCTGCATCAATGTGCACGCCTCCCTATTACCTCGCTGGCGCGGAGCCGCACCCATTCATCGCGCTATCGAAGCCGGCGACGAGGAAACGGGCGTTACAATTATGCAGATGGACGAAGGACTCGATACGGGTCCAATGCTGCGCCTCGAAAAAATGGCCATCACCACTCAACACACGACACAAACCTTAACGCGTGACTTGGAACAATTAGGGCCAGCGACCTTACTGAACACGCTTGACGCGCTAGAAGAGACTCAACAACATGCAGTCTCACAGCCCAGTGAAGGCGTGACCTACGCCGAAAAAATCTCAAAGTCAGAAGCCATGATCGAATGGTCACAATCAGCGACGGTGCTTGCACGCAAAATCCGCGCACTCAACCCAGCACCCGGATGCTTTAGCACCCTAGGCGATCAACGTGTGAAAGTGTGGGAGGCCCTCCCGGTTTCCCTGTCGGATACACCCGCTCATGCACCAGGAACGGTGATCGATATTACGCGCAAACAACTTAGCGTGGCCTGTGGTGGTGGCGCATTGGCCATAACACGCCTGCAATTGCCCAATAAAAAGCCCATGTCTATTGCCGACGTGCTCAATGGAAATCAAATCAACTTCACTGTGGGTGACCGATTCGAGAACGTGTCCGAATGATTTTGTCCGTCCGAGTTGCAAGCGTTCGCCTGCTCGATGACGTGTCTCACGGGGGCTCTCTCAACACGCTGTACGGCCCCATGGAAGCCAGCGTTCAAGACAGTGATCGTGCGTTTTTAAAAGAACTTGTCTATGGATCACTCAGACTGTGGCCTCTTTACAAGGGCATCGTCCGACAGCTCCTCGACCGACCCCTCAAGGCCAAGGACTCGGCTCTTGAAGCCACATTGATTATGGCAATGTACGAGCTCGATGAGTGTCACACGCCCGACTACGCTTCAGTTTCTGCCGCCGTCGATGTGTGCAACGCGATTGATAAGCCGTGGGCGTCGCGGCTTATTAATGGGTGTTTAAGACGATACCAGCGAGACCGTTCGGCCTTACACGACGCACTCGGTGACACCGAACGCGCCGCCTTGCCCGGCTGGCTTTATAAGTCACTGATTCGGTCGCTCCCCGACGCTGTATCCGCCATTGCGGACGTGTCGAAGAAAAAGCCCCCCTTAACCCTGCGCGTGAACGTGCAGAAAACATCGCGGGACGACTACCAGGCGCAGTTACAGTTGGCCGACATCCCGACAGAGGCTTTGGGGTCCAGCGCACTGACATTGCTGGAGCCGCTACCCGTCGCTCAGATACCACAGTTTGAGGCGGGTTTCGCGAGTGTCCAAGACCACTCCGCACAGCTCGCAGCTGAACTCATTACATTTGTACCGGGTGCTCGCATACTCGACGCGTGTGCCGCACCGGGAGGCAAAGCCTGTCACCTTGCTGAACTGGGTGCTCAGGTCACCGCAATGGACATCTCTGAGGCACGACTTGAAAAAGTGTCCGATAACGCCGCACGGCTTGAATTGGCAATCGCAACCGTTGCCTGCAATGCCACCGATATACCGCAGGGCCTGATTGATGAGCCGTTCGACGCTATTTTGCTTGACGCTCCCTGCTCAGCAACAGGCGTTATGAGAAGAAACCCCGACGTAAAGGTCATTCGTACGAAAGCAGATATTGCTCAGTTTGCGACGCTTCAACTCAGCCTGCTCACATCAGTTTGGCCGTACCTCAAGACGGGCGGACAGCTTTTATACGCAACCTGCTCTGTGTTACCCGACGAAAACGAAGACATCGTCAGCGCCTTTCTCAGCACGGCACCTGATGCACAGTCCACGCCTTTACCCAAAGATGTCGGCGTTCAAATGACTGTCGGACAGCAAGTCATCCCATCGGCCGCTCACGGTGACGGTCTTTACTATTGCCTGATAGAGAAAGTCGGGTGATCTGGAGTTCGTGAGAAATCGGAGTACCATTCCTGTGAAACGGCTCAGCTCAATGGTTGTCTAAGGAATCGGTAGCGTCGTGAAAATCATAATATTAGGAGCCGGCCAAGTGGGCGGCACGCTGACAGAACACCTCGCTGACGAGCAGAATGATGTGACGGTGGTCGATAGCTCTGAAGCTGCCTTGCGGCAACTGCAGGACCGGCTCGATATCCGGACCGTGAAAGGCGACGCATCCAAACCCACCACGCTGTCAGACGCCGGCGCCGAAGATGCTGACATGCTCATCGCAGTGACCGACAGTGACGAGGTCAACATGTTGGCATGCACCATTGCCTACACGCTGTACCGAACACCGACAAAGATTTGTCGAATTCGTGAAGTCGATTACCTCAACCAAGACGAAACGCTTTTCCAATCAGGTGCAATACCTGTGGACGTCACGATTAGTCCAGAGCGACTCGTTACCGACGCCATTCACCAACTTATTTTGAACCCAGGCTCGCTTCAAGTCATGGATTTTGCGAGCGGCAAAATACGGTTGGTGGCTGTGAAGGCTGTTGAAGGGGGTCCCATTGTGGGTCGAGAGCTTCAAGAAATTCGTGAACATATGCCCAACGTGGATACGCGTGTTGCCGCTATTTTCCGAAAGTCCCAGAGCGCCATTATTCCCGAAGGCAGCACCGTTGTGGAGCCGGACGACGAGGCTTTCTTCATTGCTGCAAGTGGCAATATTCGTGCGGTAACCTCGGAGCTGAGGAAGCTGGACGAGCCCTACAAGCGCGTGATGATTGCGGGCGGTGGAAAAATTGGCGCATCGCTGGCAAAGCGACTGGAGCGCGATTATCAGGTTAAAGTGCTTGAGCTCAATTACGATCGCTGTCGCGTCCTCTCAGAAGAGCTCGAGGAAAGCATTGTTCTTAATGGCAGTGCCAACGACTCAAAGCTCATGCAGCAGGAAAACATTAGCAATACCGATGTGTTCTGTGCGCTGACGAACAACGGCGAGTCCAACATTATGATGTCCATGCTCGCCAAGCGACTCGGCGCAAAAAAGGTGATTACGCTGATCACCAATTCAGCCTACGCCGAGCTCGTAGGACAGGAAATCGATATCGCAATATCGCCGCAACAAATCACGATTAGCAGCTTACTTACACACGTTCGTAAAGGCGACATCAGTGCGGTGCATTCACTTCGACGCGGTGCCGCTGAAGCGCTAGAAATAACGGCACACGGCGATCCAAAAACGTCGAAAGTTGTGGGTCGTCGACTGGACGAGCTCGACTTGCCCCCCGGCACCACGGTCGGCGCTATGTTAAGAGGCGATCAAGTCATAATTGCGCACCGCCATGTCGTCGTGGAAGAGGACGATCATGTGATTTTATTTCTCACCGATCCCTCCAAAATTAGCCTAGTTGAGAAACTATTTGTCGTAGGCGGCAGCTTTATCCAATGAATATCCGACTGTGTGCTCGAATTGTCGGGTTGCTGTTGATGCTCTTTAGTCTGGGGACCTTGCCCTCGATGATGCTCGGATGGGTTCAGGCGGACGGGACAGCGGATGTATTTGGCCAGGCCTTCGCTGCGACCGCGACCTCCGGGGTTGCCCTGTGGCTTTTTACGCAAAGCGCTGAATCAGAACTGAAGATTCGCGACGGGTTTTTAGTGACTGCGGCATTTTGGATCGTGCTGGGTCTCTACGGATCGCTGCCGTTCCTGCTCAGTGATGCAATCGACGTGTCGGTCTTTGATGCTGTGTTTGAATCTGTCTCTGGCCTCACCACGACGGGTGCCACCGTGCTCATCGGCTTAGATACGCTGCCCCAATCCATCCTTCTTTACCGTCAGCTTCTTCAGTGGTTAGGCGGTATCGGTATTATCGTTCTCGCAGTCGCTGTACTGCCGATGCTCGGCATTGGCGGTGTTCAGCTGTACCGAGCAGAAAGCAACGGCCCGGCAAAAGACAGCAAGCTCACACCGAGAATTACCTCGACAGCTAAGGCGCTTTTTTCAATCTATCTTGGCCTGACAGTGGCCTGTGCCCTCGCGTACTACCTAGCCGGCATGACTGTATTTGATGCCATTAGCCACGCTTTTTCGACCATCGCTATTGGCGGCTTCTCAACCCATGACGCAAGTATGGGATTTTTCCATAGTGACGTGGTGTTGGTGATCGCAAGCTTATTTATGCTCATTAGCGCCGTCAATTTCGGATTGCATTTCATCGCTTTTTCCAAGCGAAACCCAAGCGTTTATAGCTTCGACTCTGAGACTAAGTTCTTTTCCTGGATGATTCTATTTGCCGTTGCCATTACCTGCACCACACTGGTCGTAATGGAGACGCTCCCCCTTGAAAAAGCCATTGTCCATGGCTTGTTTCAGACCGTTTCAATAGCAACAACGACCGGCTTCTCCAGTGACAACTTTTCGATATGGCCCTCATTTCTCCCCATTTTTCTTATTATGCTCAGCGTCATGGGTGCCTGCGCAGGATCCACCGGTGGGGGCATGAAGGCCATGCGGATTTTGCTAATCTTCAGACAAGGTATGCGAGAGCTCCGACAGCTGTTACACCCCAATGCCGTCATACCGCTAAAGCTCGATCATCGACGGGTACGCCCGGCCGTGGTCAGTGCGGTATGGAGCTTCTTTGCCGTCTACATGTTCTCTTCATTTATTTTAGTACTGTGCATGCTGGGAACCGGCCTCGATTTTTTATCGGCTGTCAGTGCGGTAATGGCAGCCATTAATAATTTAGGCCCAGGCCTGGGTTCAGTGGCGGCGAATTACTCAACAGTGACCGACATGGGGAAGGTTATTTTATGCATCGCCATGCTCTTAGGCCGACTCGAAATATTTACCCTGCTGATCTTATTCACGCCGACGTTTTGGCGTCCTTAAACCGGTAAGTCCCTACTTCAGACCTCGCGATTCTTTAATCAAGTCGTACGCCGTCGTAATATTTTGTGATCGCTCAGTGGCCAAATCGACCATTTCCTTGGGCACCCCGCGAGCGCTTAATTTATCGGGATGATTCTCGCTCATTAAGCGGCGATAAGCCTTCTTAAGTTCCCGGTCATCAACATTGGCGGCGACACCGAGCGCTTGATAAGCATCGCTGAGTTGACTTCGCTGGGGTTGATATTGCTGGCGCTGATGTTGACGTCGATCCCCAAAATTCGCTTGTGCAGCCACCATGTTAATAATGCGCGTCAACGCCACATCCGAAATGCCGAGGCTTTTAGCAACGCGCGCAAGCGCTTCTCTCTCAGCAGCATCGAGTTGGCCGTCGGCCAAGCCCATGCTGACGAGAAACAGAAGGAGTGTTTGAGAGGTCTGTGGGCGCAAGGATGCCGTTCGACGGAACCGCGAGAGCTCTTCGGCCGGGTCAAATTGGGGCTCAGCTCCGCGTTGAAACCGCTTTATGGCAGACGCTCGCTGTGAGGGTGTAAGCCGCAGCTGTGCAAACATACTTTCCGCCTGCGCAATTTCCGACTCAGTAACACGCCCATCGGCCTTGGCGATATAGCCCAACATAATAAATGTCGTATCAAAAAATTCTTGCTGCAGTGCGTGGAGGCCATCCGGACCTGTCATCCGGATCGCGCGAACCAAGCCTGAGTCGAACATGTGACCCACAAAAAACCCAACCAGACCGCCCACCACGCCGAGCGTCACAAAACCCAAAAAGGCCCCTAAAACTTTCCCCGTATAAACACGCATTAACTGTGACCTCGATTCGACTTCTTCACGCCATCATAATGATTTGTGCCGTTTTTAGGCAGAGTTCTAAAGCGTTTGTAAGACCATTGATATTGCGCGTCGCGCCCCTTGATGAGCGTTTCAATATCGGAATTCATTGCGCGCAACGCCACGTTCAGATCAGACTCATAAATCGCATTTGAAGCCGGTTGATACACCAATTCCCAACCGCCCCTCACCCGAAAAACGCCGGCCATTACGGCGCGTGCGCCAGACTTAGCCAGTAAGTTCGCGCAGAAGCTCGCCGTACAGCACTCAACCCCCATAAATGGAACGTTAAGTCCCCCGGACTCATTCCCGGGGACTTGGTCTGGCAAAATCCCCGTTAAGCCACCCCGTTTAAAGTGTCGAACAAGTTTCACAAGTCCTTTAGGCGTGGTCGGCACGTATACGCCGCCCGCACGCTGCCTTGCTGCCAAAACTTCGCGGCCCACCGACGGCAACTTTTGTGGCTCAAACAGGCACAACAAATCGCCCTGTGTTACTAAATGGTGCGAGAGTACTTCCCAGTTTCCAACATGCGGCGCCAACACCAAGACACCGCAGCCGTCTCGGGCCGCGGATTCTAAATGCTCAATGCCCACCACGCGCAGTTTTGAAAGGATATAGGTGCTTGAACGACGCCAGACGTGGCCAAGTTCAAAGACGAGGGCCCCTTGCTCGCTCAGCGTCTCTCTCACTAAGCAGACTCTGTCGTCGCGCGATAAGTGAGGGTAGGCCAGATCAATATTACGCCGCACGATTCGTACAGTCTGAGTATCTGCGGCAAGCAAAAGCCTCGAAAAAGCGCGCCCGATGGCACGAGAGAGCTCCAGCGGTAATACCGAGGACACGAGCAATGTAAGACGCAAGACAGAAACTGCCAGTCCGTCTTTTAATCGAAATTTGAGTGAATTGTGATTCTTTGCCACTGAGATGCGCTTAATTCGCCCTGGTTGCCGATATTATGCCAGTGCTGGCCGCGGTATACTTGTCCCATTGACATGTCGGGACACTGAAGTGAGTTCACTAACTTTCCAAGAGCTAATCCTAGAGCTTCAACGTTTCTGGGGAGAAAACGGTTGCGTCATTATGCAGCCGCTTGACCTAGAGGTAGGCGCCGGCACATTTCACCCTGCAACCTTTTTGAAAGCGCTGGGTCCCGAGAACTGGAATTCGGCCTACGTTCAACCCAGTCGCCGCCCACAAGATGGCCGCTACGGTGAAAACCCTAACCGACTCCAGCATTACTACCAGTTTCAAGTGGTGATGAAGCCATCACCTGCGGACTTTCAAGAACGGTATCTTGCAAGCTTAAAGCGCCTCGGGCTGGACCCGCTCGAACACGACGTCCGATTTGTTGAAGACAACTGGGAATCGCCCACACTGGGCGCCTGGGGTTTGGGCTGGGAAGTATGGCTCAACGGCATGGAAGTGTCTCAGTTTACTTATTTCCAACAGGCCGGTGGCCTTGAGTGCTTACCCGTGACCGGCGAAATTACCTACGGCATTGAGCGACTCGCCATGTACCTACAAGATGTCGACTCTGTTTACGACTTGGTGTGGTCAGAAACGCCAACCGGTACGATCAAATACGGCGATGTGTTCCACCAGAACGAGGTGGAAATGTCAGCGTATAACTTCCAACACGCAGACACAGACCATTTGTTTACGCACTTTGATTTTTGCGAGCGTGAAGCGCAACGCTTAGTCGCTCTTGATCTGCCACTCCCAGCCTATGAGTTCGTCATGAAAGCCTCGCACACCTTTAATTTACTCGACGCACGCCACGCGATCGGGGTGACCGAGCGGCAGCGTTATATTTTGCGAGTGCGGACACTGGCCCGCGCCGCCGCTCAAAGCTATGTTGGTTCCCGCGCCAAACTTGGATTTCCCCTCGCCGATGAAGATCTTGCTGCCGCTGCGTTAGCGAGACTTGCTGAGGAGGATCGCGCATGAGTTCGCGTACCGTGTTATTTGAGCTTGGCGTGGAAGAACTACCAGCGGGTGAATATTGCGCAATGGCGGACGCCCTGGCCGACGCCTTGGTTACGGGCCTGACCAACAGCGGCTTAGCAATAGGTAAATCGCGCGTTTTAGCAACACCTCGACGACTTTCGGTCCTAATTACCGACGTTGAAGAACGCGCAAAAGACACGGAACAAGCGGTGCTTGGCCCGCCGATAAGTGCTGCCCGAAATGCTGAGGGCGAGTGGACGCCGGCCGCTATCGGGTTCGCTAAAAAGCAGGGTATAGCACCGTCAGACTTACAATCTATCGTTACCGACAAAGGTGAGCGATTGGGCATTGTCAAAGTCGTTAAAGGCGCGGTCTCAGTTGACGTGCTCCCGACCCTAGTGAGTCAAGCCGTGAATCAAATCCCAGTGTCGAAAAGAATGCGCTGGGGCAGGGAAAGACACGAGTTTTTGCGGCCTGTTCAATGGTTAGTGCTGCTTTACGGCAGTGACACCATTGACCTGTCGCTGTTTGGACTAAACGCCAGTAGAACCACACGAGGGCACCGCTTTCACGGTGATCAAGCCGTTGAGGTGGCAAATGCCGACGTCTATGAAGAGACATTGCGAGCGCAACACGTCATTGCCTCAGTAGAAGAGCGAAAAGCGTTGATCTCAGCGCAAGTTAAAGCGCTCGTCTCAGACAGTGAATGCGCTATTGTGGAAGACGATTTACTCAACGAAGTCGCCGGTCTCGTAGAATGGCCGGTTGCGCTCAGAGGCACGTTCGACACCGCCTTCCTCGCGGTTCCAAGGCAAGCGCTTATTTCCTCAATGCGTGAACATCAAAAATATTTTCATATCGAAGACCAAAACGGCACGCTACTGCCCGCCTTTATCACCGTGTCGAATATCCAGAGCAAGAACCCACAGTCTGTTATCTACGGCAATGAAAAAGTAATACGCCCGCGACTGGCAGACGCGGCTTTCTTTTTTAACACGGACAAACAGACCACGTTAGCCAGTAAGGCAACGCGATTAAAAGGGGTTCTTTTTCAGCGCGACTTAGGAACGCTTGCTGACAAGCAACGCCGCATCGCAAGCGTCGCCGAGTCTCTGTGCTCGAGCCTGGGTGCCGATGCAGTGACAGTAAACGCCGCGGGTACGCTACTGAAAGCAGACCTAGTCTCCGATATGGTGGGTGAGTTTCCCGAGCTTCAGGGGATCGCGGGACGCCACTACGCGCTTCACGACGGCGAGACTGAGTCGGTTGCAGATGCGATTGAGCAACACTACTGGCCGAAATTCTCAGGCGACGCGCTCCCATTAACGCCGGAAGCCGCGGCGCTTGCGCTGGCCGACAGACTCGACACCTTAGTGGGTATTTTCGGAATTGGTCAGTCTCCGACCGGTTCAAAGGACCCGTTTGCGTTACGTCGAGCCTCACTCGCTGCTATTCGTATTTTGCTGAGGTTTGCACCCGGGGCCAATATTGACGACCTGCTCCAAAAGGCCTCTGCGTCATTCAACGAGGGCGTGCTTGCGCCAAGCGTAGTAGAGACCGTCAAGGGCTATTTACTGGATCGGTTACCTGCGCACTACGACGAACAAGGTGTGTCAGTCGATGTTTTACGAAGCGTCACCGCTGTTGGGACCGATAGCTTTGGTGACATCGACAGTCGAAGTCTAGCAGTGACGGCCTTTGCCGGCACAGAGGCCGCTGAAGCGCTTGCCGCAGCCAATAAACGTGTCGCCAACATTTTGGCTAAAGTGAATGAGCCGATTGGCGAAGTGGATGCCGCGTTGTTACTGGAGCCGGCAGAAATTGCGCTGAGCGGTGCGTTAGGGCGCTCACGCGACTGCCTTGCGGCAGCCGTCGCAGACAACGACTTCCCCGAGGCACTGAACCAACTTGCGCTGCTCCGTCGTGACGTCGACTCGTTTTTTGATACGGTGCTTGTTAATGCGGAGGATAAGGCCGTGCGACTTAACCGACTTGCACTACTTCAAGAACTGCGGGCACAGTTCCTCAAAGTCGCCGACCTTGCGGTGCTGGCGCGATGAGCTCTTTTACTCAATGACTGCTAATGCGCTTCTCGTTGCGCTGACCCTCACTGCGCTGAGTGCGACTGCTATTGGTTATCTTATTCATCGGCAGAGTGTCTACCGCAGGTCAGTAGCCGACGCGCTCACACGCGGAGAAATTGCGCGCGAAGAGCTGGCTCGCCTGCAGTCAGAGCTTCAAACGGTCAATCAACAGCTCCTCGCAACGAGCGGCCGGGAAGAGGGCCTTAAGGCGACGTTAGCGCTAAAAGACAATCAGCAGGTCGAAAAGACCGCACTTCTCGAAGAGGCAAAGAAAGCGCTTCGTCTCGAATTTGAAAAAACAGCACAGACCCTTGTCAGTCAAGGTGAGCGAACGCTGTCCTCACGTAATCAGGAATCGCTTGATCAGCTACTTAAGCCTCTTTCGCAGAAGATCGACGGTTTTCAAAGCAGAGTTAACCAAGTTCATACCGACTTAACGGGTCAAAATGCAGCATTAAAGACACAAATTAAACAGCTTCATGAGGTGGGACAAGATATGTCCTCAGAAGCTAACAATCTCACCAAAGCCTTAAAAGGCGATAAAAAACTCGTGGGTAATTGGGGGGAAGAACAGTTAGAGCGGACATTGGAATTGGCAGGGCTGAGGCGAGGTGAACACTTCGAGGCGCAACAGGCCTTCAAAGGTGAGGACGGGCAACGACTGCTTCCTGACTTTGTGGTTTACCTCCCACAAAAGAAGCACGTTGTCATTGACAGCAAGGTCTCTCTCGTCGACTACGAGCGCGCGTTTTCCGCAGAAGACGACGCAGCGCGCACACTAGCACTTACTGCACATGCAGGCGCTGTGAAGCGGCATATTGATCAGCTCTCTGGTAAAGATTATGCCAACCTAGCAGGACTGCAAAGTCCCGATTTTGTATTGATGTTTATGCCTGTAGAGCCCGCCTACATTGAGATCATGCGCACACATCGAGACCTGTTTAATTACGGCTACCGGAAAAATGTCATATTAGTCTCTCACACGACACTCATGCCGATTCTGCGCACAGTAGCCAACCTCTGGATGGTCGAACGCAGCAACAAAGAGGCTCGCGAAATCAGTGATCGTGCAGGCGACATTTTTAATGCGGTTTGTCTTGTGGCAGAGCGAATGGAAGGCGTGGGTGCATCGCTTTCGCAAACCACCAAACGCTACAACGAAGCGGTGACGAGCTTAGTTGGCCGGCAGGGTCTTCACGGCAAGGTGGACCGGTTTCAGTCACTCTCCACACGCGTGTCGAAGAGCTTTCCAGAAAACCTGGACATTCTTCCCGATCAGACGGACGCTAATCAACTGTCACTCGCGACTGGAAAATCAACGCCAAAAGATGACGATGAGACCAGTTAGCCACTTTTAGACGCTATTAGATATCTAGATTCGCCACCGCAAGCGCGTTTGTCTCAATAAATTCGCGACGTGGCTCAACATCATCACCCATGAGCGTCATGAACATCTGATCAGCGCGAATCGCGTCTTCAATGGTTACCCGTAGCATGCGTCT
>DGPO01000011.1:32457-45612 GCA_002390485.1 Halieaceae bacterium UBA4438
GCAAAGACCTTTTCTCCACGCTTCACGTAGCTATCGGCTGTGACCGTCTCACTCAAGACATCACCCAAATCCGTCAGGTCACGGTATTCGCTTGAGCTAAACAAATTGTGGCCAAGCACAATATCGGTCGCTACGCTGTGTGCTGTTCGGCGCACCACCACGTAGTAATTTCCTCGCTCTGGGTCACGCCGAAGTAGGCATTCATAGCTTGCACTGCTATCCGTAATTGATAGTAAGCGCTCACTAAGTAGGTCGGCGAAAGCGGCAACCTTTGACTCGTCACCCATGTCGTCGACCATTAACCGGGATACGTAAACCAATTCCCACAGTACCTCGGTCGAATACACTCGACTCAAACGACTCACCGTCGCCTCTATACGTTGATACCGCGACACTAATTCGGCCAAGGCGTCTCCTGACAGTCCTTCGTCCGTGTCGTTCTTAAACAATGTGGTTTCAATGAGCGCCGCATTCGTCAAATATTCAGAAAACGCGTCTTCGTCTTTGAGGTACTGACTCGACTTGCCGCGTGTCAGCTTATAGAGCGGCGGTTGTGCGATGTAAACATGGCCCCGCTCAACAAGTTCGCGCATTTGCCGGAAAAAGAAGGTCAACAGCAGAGTTCTAATGTGAGAGCCATCCACATCCGCGTCGGTCATGATAATGATTCTGTGATAACGCAGCTTATCTGGATTAAATTCATCCTTACCAATGCCACAGCCAAGCGCTGTAACAATCGTCCCCACCTCGGCGTTACCCAACATTTTGTCAAAGCGCGCGCGTTCGACATTTAAGATCTTCCCTTTAAGGGGCAAAATAGCCTGAAACTTACGGTTTCGCCCTTGTTTTGCCGAGCCGCCCGCTGAATCCCCCTCCACCAAGTAGAGCTCGCAAAGCGACGGGTCTCGCTCTTGGCAGTCTGCTAACTTTCCAGGCAGACCCGCGATATCCAGCGCACCCTTGCGCCGCGTCATCTCTCTCGCTTTTCTCGCCGCTTCCCGAGCACGGGCGGCGTCGAGCATTTTTCCAACAATGGACTTCGCATCACCCGGGTTTTCAAGTAAAAACTCGCCGAACGCCGCACCCATAGCTTGCTCAACAATGGGCTTGACTTCACTTGACACCAATTTGTCCTTCGTCTGAGATGAAAACTTAGGGTCGGGGACTTTTACGGAGACAATAGCCGTCAGTCCTTCACGCGCATCATCACCTGTCGTATTAACCTTGGCTTTTTTTGCATGGCCTTCTCGTTCTATATAGCCGTTAAGACCACGCGTCAGTGCGGACCGAAACCCAGCGAGGTGTGTTCCGCCATCGCGCTGCGGGATATTGTTGGTGTAACAAAAAATATTCTCTTGGAAGCCGTCATTCCACTGCAGTGCAACCTCAACGCTAACGCCATCATCACTCATCGTTTCGAAATGAAAGACCTTGTTAATCGTTGATTTTGCTTGGTTTAAAAAATTAACAAATGCGTTCAATCCGCCGTCGTAACAATAGGTTTCGCTCTGTCCACTGCGCTCATCAGACAACACAATTCGAACGCCTGAGTTTAGAAACGCCAGCTCGCGGAGTCGCTTTGCCAGAATGTCGAAGTGGAATTTTATATTGGTAAAGGTGGCATCCGAGGGCTTAAAGCGAACGGACGTGCCCGACTCTTGCGTGTCGCCAATCACCGATAGTGGCCCGTCAGGCACGCCATGACGGTAGATTTGTTCGTGAAGCTTACCTTGGCGTCGAATCGTCAGACACAACTCCTCTGACAGCGCATTAACCACAGAAACGCCAACGCCGTGTAACCCCCCCGAAACCTTGTAGGTGTTGTCGTCAAATTTACCGCCGGCGTGAAGAACCGTCATAATGACTTCTGCGGCTGAGACACCCTCCTCGTGTTGCTCCGTTGGAATCCCACGCCCATCATCACTCACACTGACTGATTCGTCGGGATGAATAATAATGTCGATCTGGCTGCAATGCCCAGCAAGCGCTTCGTCAATGGAGTTGTCGACAATTTCGAAGACCATGTGATGCAGTCCAGTGCCGTCATCGGTATCGCCAATGTACATCCCGGGACGCTTCCGAACTGCGTCTAGGCCCTTCAGTACTTTAATGCTGGACGAATCATAATTCGTCGCGTCGGCGCCTGGTGTGTTGTCTTCCATGAGATCTCCTGTCAGTGGCTTCTATTATGCCATTTTATTAGCGCTTGTGAGCACCCCTTGTTCCACGTGGAACACATCAGTCACATAACGCTTGAGCCCCTGTGCGGTATCATTCAACGAGACCATTGTTGCGAGCACCTGTGCGCCTTCCGTCGCTAACACGCTAAATATTGCCTGAGCATTTGCGGCATCCAGCTCAGCTCCTACGTCGTCGAGGAGATAAATCGGCGCGCGATGGGCGGTTTCTTTAAGCACGCGGCCCTGTGCAATCCTAATCGCAGACATCAGAACCTTCATTTGGCCGCGAGACAACAGGTCGTTGGCCAGCCCCCCTGCCACATAGCAGGACAAATCACCTCGGTGAGGTCCAACCTGTGTGTGTCCCCGATCGATATCACTCGATCGGCTCGACTCTAAGGCCAAGGCAAACGGCACTCCGTCCTTCCAGCCCGACCTCAACGCAAGCCGTAATGACGGAAAATCAACCTTCATTTCCTCAAGTACTTCGCGTAATTGTGCTGTTAATAGGTCCGTGGCACGAACCCTTGAGTAATAAAACTGCTCGCCCAGCACAGCCAACTCCGCAACCCACGCCGCATCATCGTCGACCACGCCCTTACGAAGAAGCGCATTACGCTGTTTGAGCACTTGATAGTATCGCTGCCAAACACCAACAAACGAATGTTCCACGTGGAACACCAACTGATCCACCAGCTTTCGTCGGGCTTCGGGCCCCTCACGCAAAACGTCCAGCGTGGTTGCGTTTATCAAGATTACAGGAAGCTCATGCGCCAAGGTTGAAAGCGCTTTCACGGACTTCCCCGCCAAACGGACCTCCCCCCCACCTTGGCGCAACCGCTTCACACCCACAACGGATTCTGGCCCACCGTGGCGAAAGCGACCAACAACCTGAAAATGCGGGGCGTTTTCTTGAATCACTTTATTTGACTGATGACTGGTAAACGGCTTGCCCGTCCCCAACACGTGAACCGCATCCAGCACGGTGGTCTTTCCAGCGCCATTAGGTCCGACAAAGGCCGAAATTCCGGACCGCAGATCAACTGATGCGGTAGTAATATTCCGGAGATTTTCTATTGAGAGCTGCGTAAGCAATGGGTGTTCAACAAACCTTACAGACGCATGGGCATCACAACGTAAAGCGCCTCTGCATCAGTCTCACCGCCGGCATCACCGTCCTCAACGAGCGCAGAGCTTGCTGAGTCAGACAATGACATGCGGACCGTGGACCCAGAAAGAACACCCAACACATCGAGCAAGTAACTCACATTAAAGCCAACCTCCAAAGCCTCCCCCGAGTAATCAACAGGAACCATTTCCTCGGCTTGCTCCTGTTCAGGGTTGTTCGCTGTTATTTCCAGTGAGCCATTAGTGAGCGCCAACCGCACTCCGCGGTACTTTTCATTTGAGAGAATCGCTGTGCGCGTGAACGCCTGACGAAGTTCTGTTCGATCGCCGGTAACAGACTTATCAGGCGACCGCGGTAACACCCGCTCATACTCTGGGAACTTCCCATCAATCAACTTAGAGGTAAAGGTAAACTGGTCCGTTGCCGCTCGTATGTGGTTTGACCCCACGGTCAACGTGACTGATCCATCGGCATCGAGAAGCCTTGAAAGCTCTAAAATGCCCTTGCGAGGCACGATAACCGATTTATCCTCGGCCTCTACTTGGCCCGGCGCTGTGCACAGTGCAAGCCGGTGGCCGTCCGTGGCAACAAAACGAAGTCGGCCTTCTTTTATTTCCATATACATGCCGTTGAGGTAGTAGCGCACGTCTTGTTGCGCCATGGCAAAACCCGTGCGATCAATCATTTGGCGCACCAACGTCTGGGCCAGCTCTAAATCTATTTCGCCCTCTCCCGCCTCTACCGTTGGGAACTCCGCAGCGGGCAGTGTGGATAAGGTAAAGCGACTTCGCCCGGCCTTTACGGTCACGCGACCATCTTCAACACTAAAGGCGATATCAACGCCGTCCGGCAAACTTTTGCAAATATCGACTAATTTTCGCGCTGGAACAGTAATGTCGCCGTCAGGACCGTCATTTTGAACTTCGATACGCCCGACCAGTTCAACTTCTAAATCGGTACCGGTTAAAGACAGGCGACTGCCTTCTAAGCTCAGTAATACATTTGAAAGAATAGGCAGTGTTTGACGACGCTCTACGACGCCTGCCACCAAGTTTAAAGGCTTTATCAGCGCATCCCGCGATACTGAAAACTTCATTCGTACTATCTCTCTTTTTTAAGGTTACATGCGGCGACTAAGTCGTCAGCGAACGCAGCAGGTTTTTGTAATCTTCACTAATATCCGTCGTTGTCTCTCGTAACTCCGCTATCTTACGACAAGCATGCAGCACTGTCGTGTGGTCTCTTCCCCCAAACGCATCACCGATTTCAGGAAGACTGTGATTGGTCACCTCTTTTGCAAGCGCCATTGCCACTTGCCGCGGACGTGCGACCGAGCGATTACGCCGTTTTGATAAGAGATCAGCCACCTTAATTTTATAATAATCAGCGACGGTCCGCTTTATATTTTCTAACGACACTTGTTTGTCTTGGAGCGCCAGTAAATCCTTTAAAGACTCTTTAATAAGGTCAATATCAAAAGGCCGGCCCGTAAAGTTAGCGCTTGCGATCACACGCTTCAGTGCCCCCTCAAGCTCTCGAACGTTAGACCGAATACGCTGTGCTATGAAAAACGCGGCCTCGTGTGACATCGTTATGCCTGATTGTTCGGCTTTTTTCATCAAAATAGCGACCCGAGTCTCGAGCTCCGGCGGTTCCACCGCAACCGTCAAGCCCCACCCAAAGCGACTCTTTAAGCGCTCTTCCACCCCATCAATCTCTTTGGGATATCGATCGCTGGTTAAAATCATTTGTTGTCCGCCCTCTAACAAGGCGTTAAATGTATGGAAAAACTCTTCTTGGCTTCTGTCTTTGTTTGCAAAAAACTGAATATCATCAATGAGCAGCGCATCCACCGACCGGTAAAAGCGTTTGAAATCATTTATCGCGTTCAACTGTAGCGCCTTCACCATGTCAGCAACAAAGCGCTCACTGTGCAAATAAACAATTTTTGCATCGGGTTTTCGCTGACGAAGTGCATTACCAACGGCGTGCATTAAGTGTGTTTTGCCAAGACCAACACCGCCGTAAAGAAAGAGCGGGTTGTAGGCGTCACCCGGACTCTCTGCCACCTGCTGTGCGGCCGCCACCGCCAGCTGATTGCTTTTTCCTTGAACAAAGTTGTCAAAAGTGTACCCGTTCACCAAATTATGTTGGTGGGTCGGCACAATAATGGCAGGCGCAGCCCGGTGCGCGGTCGGCTGTGCGTCAGAAAAAGCGCTACGACTAAACACCTCAGGGCCTTTATGGCTCCCGCGGTCATCCTTACTACTCGATGGTGCACGGCCAATAACGCCCGGCTGGCTGAGTGCCGTATCTTGGCCAGAAATAACACTGATCGGCAGCTGGTTGCCAGGTGACCCTAGCGACGCCAAACAAGCGGATATCTTTTGGCTGTACTTTTCCTCCACGAAATCTCGTATAAATCGATTCGGCGCTCTGAGCACAAACGCGCGATGATCATCGACAGCCGTTAATGGACGGACCCATGTGTTAAATTGAACCTCGGGGACTTCGTGCTTCAACGACTCGAGACACCGCGCCCACAACACATTGTTTGAGGGGGTGGTTAATGAAGATGGTGCGCTTTGCATTTTCTGTTGTTCTCTTCGTATTGTTAGCGATTGTGACGTACGCGTGATCAACGGTGGCCTGAGAAACACTCACACCGAATCGATAAGGTACAGTTATCCACATATTTATCTCCACTTCAACAAAAATTAACTTTATTTAAATCAGTTGCTTAGCGGTTTTTTCGGGGGGAAACAAGAAAAAATAAAAAGCAATCGTTTTTTTATTTTATCTGTGGATAAGTTTTGAATAACTTATGGATCAATTGTGACAAAAACCTTTTTGTAAAGGCGGCCTCACTATCTAATGCCTACTGCAAAAGACGCTCATCGTTAGTGACCACTAACGCGCAAAAAAGACCTGTGAAATTAGCACAATAATTTTTCTGGGGTTTTCCCTTGCCACGTCACTTGACCCTACCTATACTTCCGCCCCCTGATTAGAAGCACCGCTCTGAAGGTCTGACAATGAAGCGTACTTTCCAACCCAGCGTACTCAAGAGAAAGCGTAACCATGGCTTCCGTGCACGCATGGCGACTAAAAACGGCCGAAAAGTACTCGCTCGCCGTCGAGCACGTGGGCGCATCCGCCTCTCTGCATAAGGCCGGTCGGACATGAGTCTCATGTCCCATAAATTCCCTAAATCTTCTCGTTTACTCAATGCGGGCGACTATTCGCTGGTCTTTAACAAGACGACAGCGCGTGCTGCTGCTGGCGCAGGAACCGTAATTGGCATCAAAAGCGACCAGCCAGACTCTCGGCTCGGCATTATTGTTGCCAAGAAAAATGTAAAATTGGCGGCGCAACGTAATCGAGTGAAACGTATTGTTCGTGACTATTTCCGACGCCACCCTCTTGCACAGCCCATGGATATCGTCTTTTTGGCTCGAAAAGGCGTTGCAGAACGAACAAACCAAGACCTATGTAGTGATCTTTCAAAGATTTGGCGAAAACTAGATCAACAACAAAAATGATCACGTCGCTCTCCCGCTTACTGTCGTCTTTAGTATCTAAGGTTCTAACCGGCCTCATTCGCGCCTACCAGATCGCGCTCAGCCCATTTCTTGGATCAAATTGTCGCTATCATCCGACGTGTTCTGCTTATGCGATTAACGCCTTAGAGAGCCACGGTCCATTTTTCGGTAGCATTCTTGCCGTAAAACGCATTTGCCGCTGTCATCCGTGGGCCGACGGCGGTTATGATCCGGTTCCTGAAAAGCACAACGCATTAAAAGACAACGAGCGCCAAAAGCCGAGGACCTAATGGACCCTGTACGATTACTGCTAATAAGCTCGACCGCCGTAGTATCACTCTTGCTGCTGATTGAATGGAACCAGTACTCTGATAGCCATAAGAAGCAACAAAGCGACCTCTACGCTGCGGCCGTGCTGGAGACGCCTGTAACCGAAGAAAAGTCTTCCTTTTCTGCCATTGACGAGGGCATTCCCTCGGTTTCAGCACCCGTAGCCGCGCTCACCGAAACCCGCGATCAGGCTGCCTCGTTCTTTCTGAATACCGACGCGATAAACCTTGCCATTTCAATGGACGGGGGCGATATTACTGGCGCCTCTCTCCCTAAGTTTCCAGTCCGCCTGGACACCCCAGACCAACCGTTCCGACTGCTCGAAAGCAACGCGTTAAGAACGTATGTTGCACAGACAGGCCTTATTGGGCCTGACGGGATTGATGCCAGCGGGGACCGCGCACGTTACGTCAGCCAGGGCATCGACGTCGGGGCCGATGGCAGCCACACCTTAACGCTTGCGTGGATAGGCAACGACCCTCTCGGTCTTCAGGTGTTCAAGCAAATTACCGCCTATGACAACCAGTATGTGGTCGACGTCACGTTTGATATTCGCAACAACAGCGGACAGTCTGTCAACGTCACGTCTTTCGCGCAGCTCAAACGCGATAACTCTGAAGCGCCAGACGCCAACGTCGGTTTCGGCGTAAGCCCGTACCTCGGTGCCGCGCTTACGCAGCCAGAGGAGCGATACACAAAACTGGCGTTCTCTGATTTACAGGATGAGCCCTTTTCAAAGAACTTGCCCGGAGGATGGGTCGCGATACTTCAGCACTACTTCGTCTCCGCCTGGATTCCTTCACAAACCGAGTCACATGACTTTTTTGCAAGCCAACTATCAAACGGCGATAACGTCATTGGCTATAAAAATGCCGGTGTCAGCATTGACGCGGGCGACCAACACACTATTTCTCAGCGCCTCTACGTCGGCCCAAAAGATCAGGTGGTTTTAAGTGACTTGGCCGAAAACTTAGACCTCGTTATCGATTATGGGTGGCTCTGGTGGTTAGCTCAGCCCTTATTTTGGCTGCTTACGCTGATTCAGTCCTTTGTTGTTAACTGGGGGCTCGCCATTATTATTCTTACCATTTTCGTGAAACTCGCCTTTTTCCGCTTATCGGCTGCAAGCTATAAATCAATGGCTAAGATGCGTACCGCACAACCCAAAATTCAAAGTATTCGCGACCAATACGCTGAAGATAAAGCCAAGCAACAACAAGCAATGATGGAGCTCTGGAAGAAAGAAAAAATTAATCCGATGGGCGGATGCCTGCCTATGCTGATTCAGATGCCTGTCTTCATTGCCTTGTACTGGGTGCTGCTTGAATCTGTCGAGCTACGACATGCTCCCTTTATTTTATGGATTAATGATCTTTCAGCCATGGATCCCTACTTTGTATTACCGCTTTTAATGGGTATCAGCATGTACCTCATGCAGCGCCTTAACCCCGCACCACCGGATCCTATGCAAGCAAAAATAATGCAGTACATGCCCATTGCGTTCACATTTTTAATGATGTGGTTCCCAGCAGGCTTAGTATTGTATTGGCTTTGCAATAACCTACTGTCCTTTGCTCAGCAGTACATTGTTACGCGGCAAATTGAACAGGCTGCTCGTTAAAAAAACCTAATGACGGCTTTAGATACCGACACCATTGCCGCAATCGCCACCGCGCGCGGCGACGGGCCGGTGGGTATTATCCGGCTTAGTGGTCCAAAAGCGTTAACGATAGCAACGACTATAAGTCAACATCACTTTGAGCCGCGCCACGCCCACTTGTGCGTATTCACTAACGCTTGCGGTGACGTTATTGACTCGGGACTCGGTCTTTACTTTCCTCTGCCTCATTCGTTTACGGGTGAGGACGTTGTTGAACTGCAAATTCATGGTGGCCATATTGTGCTCCAAGCGCTGTTGTCGCGCTGTCTTGAGCTCGGCGCTCGAGCTGCACGCCCGGGTGAGTTTTCTGAGCGCAGTTTCTTAAATGGGAAAATTGACCTATTACAAGCAGAAGCGATTGCAGATTTAATATCGGCAGAAACCGAAACTGCTGCTCAATTAGCTGCGTCATCACTTGCTGGTGTGTTCTCGGAACTTGTCGACACCCTTGCCACTGACTTAAATGAGTTACGTGCGTTGACCGAAGCGTCAATCGACTTTCCAGAAGAAGACATCGACGTACTGCAAAGGCATCAGGTTATTACGCGACTTCACAGTTGTAACACCACAATCACAACGCTGTTGCGTGACGTTTCTACTGCGCGAAAACGAACGCAACGCCACACCGCCGTCTTAATCGGCGCGCCAAACGCGGGTAAAAGCAGTCTTCTAAATGCATTGGCCTATGACGACATTGCGATCGTGACCGATCAACCCGGTACAACCAGAGACGCGTTAAAGGAAACAGTTCAAATTGGCGCAGCCCTGCTAGATATTATTGATACTGCGGGTATCCGTTCCACCACCGATGTTATTGAGCAAGAGGGTGTAAAGCGCGCTAAAGCCAGTGGTTCTTTGGCTGACCTTGTGCTGCATATTGTTGACGACAGTCACCCGATTGCGATCGATACCGACTGGATACCACTGTCTACGCCCATCATTAAAGTCTTCAATAAAGCCGACTTAACACAACGCGCGCTAGGGCGTTTTGAAGGCGAGGCGAGTCGAAATTGCGTCGCGCTCAGCGCCGCAACAGGTGAAGGGTTAGATGAATTGGCCTCTATTGTTGAAGAAACCTTACTGATTAGTGGTCATCAACACTCGACGTTCAGTGCGCGTCAGCGACACGTGGACGCACTAGCCGAAGCAGAGCAATTACTGGCTCACGCCCTAGAGCAGTTTAGCGTTCACAATGCCGCAGAGTTACTCTCAGAAGATCTTAAACGAGTGCAAACTGCTATCGATACACTCACCGGTAGAGTCTCAAGCGACGATATACTGGGCCAAATTTTCAGTTCATTTTGCATCGGTAAATAATTGCTTTGCGACACCGTTAACTGTGTATTAACGCCTAGCAGCTAGATGTTTCTTTTTTTTCACTATCCTGTGCATAACACCGCTCAAAACCCTGTGCGCGGTTGTGTGCATAACCTCACGGTGAAATTCATCGTCTCTAAGTAGGTTACTTATCCAACGGACATCCCCTGCTTGTACGTCCGTTTTACAGACCTTACAACAAGGGTTTGTGTCGTGTTTTCATGAGTTTCTATAGGGGCTGCAAAGGGTTTTCCACAAAATTTAGAGCCCTAATAATAACAACATCTAAGTATCTACTCTTTTATATATATATTTAAATATAAGAGCTTTAACGTGGACTCAATGGTGAGGGTTGATCGTAAAAAAGAAACGCGGATAAACAACTCAAACTGCCACTGAGTCCTTTTTAAACCGTCTTTAATGTGCTTATGTTCTTAAACGAATGCCCGTATACTTCGCGGCCCTTAACGAAGCACAGACACGCAGATGAGTGCAGACCGACTATTTGATGTCATTGTTGTTGGCGGTGGTCATGCCGGTACAGAGGCGGCACTGGCGTCAGCGCGTGCTGGATCTCGAACCTTGCTGATCACACACTCCATCGACACGTTAGGACAGATGTCGTGTAACCCTGCTATTGGTGGTATTGGTAAGTCGCACTTAGTTCGAGAGATCGATGCACTCGGTGGAGCCATGGCAACGGCCACCGATCTGGCGGGCATTCAATTCCGAGTGCTTAACGCTCGCAAAGGCCCTGCGGTTAGGGCCACTCGTGCCCAAGCTGATCGCGTCCTTTACCGAAATGCAATACGTCAAATACTCTTTGCCCAAGAGAACCTGACTATTTTTCAAGACGCCGTCGATGATATAGAGCTCTGTGGCGATCAAATATCAGGCATTACGACGTCGACAGGTATTCGCTTTCAAGCTTCGGCATGTGTACTGACTGCGGGAACATTCCTTCATGGAAAAATTCACGTTGGACTTCAGAACCAGTCAGGTGGACGTATGGGCGACCCTTCGGTTGTTACGTTAGCTGACCAACTTCGCGAAATATGCCCTCGGCTGGGTCGACTAAAGACGGGAACGCCACCTAGAATTGATGGAAATACAGTCGATTATTCGTCCTTGCAGGAACAGTGGGGAGATACGCCGCGACCGGTCATGTCCCAACTGGGATCAGTGAATCAACATCCAGAGCAGGTCTGTTGTTGGATTACTAAAACGAATGAGGAAACGCACGATATTATTCGCAGTGGATTAGATCGTTCGCCTATGTTTAGTGGTGTGATCGAGGGGACTGGACCTCGGTACTGTCCGAGTATTGAAGATAAGATTCACCGTTTTGCTGATAAGAACTCACACCAGATTTTTTTAGAACCCGAGGGGCTAACAACGTCCGAACTGTATCCCAACGGGATTTCTACGTCGTTGCCTTATGACATTCAAGTAGGGCTGGTGCGCTCCATTAAGGGGCTTGAAAATGCGCACATTACGCGACCTGGCTACGCGATTGAGTACGATTACTTTGACCCAAGAGACTTAACGCATAGTTTGATGACACGTCATGTTTCTGGTTTGTTTTTCGCCGGTCAGATTAACGGCACAACGGGATATGAAGAAGCTGGCGCGCAAGGTTTATTAGCGGGGTTAAACGCATCTCGATACGCTGCTGAGCTGGATCCGTGGGAACCACAGCGCGACGAGGCTTATATTGGTGTTTTGGTGGATGACCTAGTGACGCTTGGGACATTAGAGCCCTATCGAATGTTTACATCGAGAGCAGAATATCGATTACAGCTTCGTCAAGATAACGCCGATGAGCGTTTAACCGCAAAAGGACGCGCGTTAGCGCTGATCACGGATGACCATTGGAAGGTGTTTGAAGACAAGCAGTTGACGATTCAACAAGAACTCGAGCGCCTTGATTCTACTTTCATACACCCCAAAACAGAATCTGCTCAAATGCTCGATGGTAAGTTAACGACGCCGCTCACACGAGAGTATTCGATGGCTGATCTCGTGCGACGACCCGAGCTGTCGTACTGCGATGTTGCGAGCTTAAAAGGCGAGATGGTTCAAGATTCCGCAACGGCAGAGCACATTGAGACGCGAGTGAAATATGCTGGTTACATTGCCCGCCAACAAGACGATATAGATCGTTTGAAACGGCATGAAAATACGCTGATACCCGCAGATTTTGATTTTTCAAAGGTATCTGGATTGTCGAATGAAATTTGTCAGAAGCTCATACAAAACCAACCCAGTAACATTGCTCGTGCAAGTCGAATACAAGGTGTAACACCCTCTGCTTTATCGCTGTTATTGGTTCATTTACGAAGAAGTAGCGAAAAACCCGCTGAACGCATTGCTAGTAATGCGTGACGTTGAATACGACCTCATTAGCGAAGGATTGGCCGCACTGTCTATCGACGAGCAACGTGCAGCGCTACTCTATGAATATCTTCAATTGCTACAGAAGTGGAATAAGCCGTTCAACTTAACAGCGATTAAAAAAGCGGAAGAAATGATTCCCAAACACCTCATGGACAGTCTTTCAATATTGGCACACCTTGGCGGTGCTCGCCGTATTTGCGACGTCGGAACAGGAGCAGGACTGCCAGGCATACCACTCGCAGTTTGCTGTCCAGAAACAGAGTTCGTACTCTTAGACAGCAACGGAAAGAAAACCCGCTTTCTTCATCAAGCGAGGCGCCACCTAAACTTAAATAACGTCACTATCGTCGAGGGACGCGTTGAAGACTTCCAACCAGAGGAGGGTTTTGACGCCGTGTTGAGCCGAGCGTTTGCCGACTTGACGCGAATGGTTCAGGTGACGCAGCACCTGCTGAAAAAAAATGGTGTTTGGCTCGCTATGAAGTCTCAAACACTCGAGACTGAGAAAGCAGCGCTGGATGCACCTATTGTGTTTGTTGAGCAGCGGATGCTTCAAGTGCCAGGTCTGAACGAAGTGAGGCAGCTTGCGGTGCTTAAATT
>DGPO01000011.1:45722-53064 GCA_002390485.1 Halieaceae bacterium UBA4438
ATGGACCCACAGGGCAACGCGACGATGTCTTCAGGCATAGAAAAAAACAAACTCGAGCGCTCGGTGCTCGATGTGTTGCTTAACGAGGCGACATTGACGGAGTGTTTAATCACCTCCCCTTCAGGTGGGTATGGTGTGCTGCCTGCGAACGGTGATCTTACAGCGGCTGAAGTAGAACTCATTGATGTCGATGGTAAAGAATTGCGTCTTAAAACTGGTTTATCACAAGCCGCAGCGTCGTTTGATTATGTTTTAGTGGATTGCCCACCGTCGCTGAACATGCTGACTGTAAACGCGATGGTGGCCTGTGATTCAATACTGATCACGATGCAGTGCGAATATTTTGCACTTGAGGGTTTATCGGCGTTACTCAGTACCGTGCGGCGCATTAACGAAACGGTTAACTCCGACTTAGAAATCGAGGGTATTCTTCGAACAATGTACGATCCTCGTAACTCACTGACGACCGAAGTTTCAGAACAGTTATTCAGTCACTTCGGCAGCTTAGTTTATCGAACGGTTATTCCGCGTAACGTTCGTTTAGCAGAGGCACCCAGTCACGGAGAGCCAGGGATTGTTTATGACAGGTATTCACGCGGTGCTCGTGCTTACATGGCGCTGGCTGAAGAGTTTTTGCGCAGACAGTAAAGGCCGGTGACCCCAGGAAAAGTGAATGACCACAAAAAAAAGAAAACTTAATAGGGGCTTAGATGCCCTGCTTGGTGCCGAGTTGACAACAAAAGCGGCGGCCAGCACCGCGGCGCCTAACGCAAGTTCTGCAGGGCAAGGTGACCTTCGGCAGATTCCGTTGGAACAACTGCAGCGCGGTCACTACCAGCCACGTCGCGATTTTGATGAAACTGCGCTCAATGAACTGGCAGATAGTATAAAAGCTCAAGGGGTGATGCAGCCTATTGTCGTTCGGCTTATCGCCGGTAATCGATACGAGATTGTTGCTGGGGAGCGACGTTGGCGAGCCAGTCAGCGCGCGTCTCTTGACGTCATTCCTGCCATTGTTCGTCAAATTAGTGACGAGACCGCGATCGCGATGGCGTTAATTGAAAATATTCAACGCGAAGATTTAAACTCCATCGAAGAAGCGCGAGCCCTAAAGCGCTTGCAAACAGAGTTTGACTTAAGTCAACAAGAGATCGCAGCCGCAGTGGGTAAGTCTCGGCCAGCAATTGCGAACCTTCTGCGGCTCTTGACGCTTGAACCTGAAGTTGCTGAGTTACTGGAAACGAGAGCCATTGGCGCAGGTCACGGGAAAGTGTTGTTGGCGCTTGAAGGCGGTAATCAGATAAGAGCAGCGCGTAAAGTGGCTCAGGGCAAGCTGTCTGTTCGTCAGACCGAGGCCTTGGTTAGGGCGTTACTGTCGCCCAAGAACGCTGACGCGCCGATAGCAAGAGACCCTGATATAGATCGATTGGCACGACAGCTGTCAGACCGGTTTGGCACAAAAGTGACTATTGAAAATAAAAACGGGCGCGGCAAGTTAGTCATTCAGTACAGCGACCTTGATGTGCTTGACGGTATTTTAAATCGTATCCAATAAAAGTTGGCATTTTGCTTTGTTGATGCTGTTTGGCAATTCGAATAAACTTGCGCGCGCTTGAGGGTCTGAGCACTTGGGAGCACTTAGTGGTTGAGTACACGCGCACAACGCTTGCTCGTCACCTTGCAAAGGCGCTTTTGTATTCCAGTGTTGTGATCGGGGTTGTGTCACTGGGCGTTGGGTTGTTACTCGATGCTGACGCGGCGATCGGCGTTTGGGTCGGGGCGGCTATAGTGGGACTGCCACAGGTGTGGCTCGCTGCAAGCTTGTTCAGTCGTTTTGGTGCGCACGCTCCAACGCTACTGGGAATCGCAAAGTTTAGTTTGAGTGCGTTGTTGTTTGGTGTTTGGTTTGCGAAATCACCAAATCCGCAGGCCGGGCCGGTGTTTTTTGGCGCGGTATCGTTATTAGTGTGTAGCCCGGTGTTTTATTTCTGGGTTGCGAAACAAAAGAGTTAAAGGCGTGTCGCCGCAGTGAGCGTGCGACTAGATGGGGCAGCAACGAATGGCGGCGACTGGTCAAGAAAAGACAGTTTCGGACTACATTGTCCACCACCTGACAAACCTGACGTACGGCAAGTTACCGGAAGGTTTTGATCGTTACGACGGACACACAGTCGGTGCCGGCGGTGAGTGGGCGTTTGCGCACGGCGCGGACGAAATCGCTGCGATGGGCTTCAATGCGGTTCACGTTGACTCGCTTGCGTGGTCTATTGGGTTGGGCGTTATCTTTTGCGCACTCTTTCGTTGGGTTGCGGTTCGCGCGTCGGCCGAGACCCCTTCTGGACTGGTGAACTTCATTGAGATGGTTGTTGAGTTTATTGACAACCAAGTGAAAGACACGTTCCACGGACAAAACAAACTGGTCGCGCCGCTGGCGCTGACGATTTTTGTCTGGGTGTTTTTAATGAACCTGATGGATCTAATACCGGTCGACGTCGTGCCGGAGTTGATGGTTTTAGCAGGTATTGAGTACCAAAAAATCGTGCCATCGACGGACCCCAATATCACCATGGGCATGGCGGTCGGCGTGTTTATTTTGATGCTGTATTACTCAATTAAAGTCAAAGGCTTTGGTTTTGCCAAAGAGTTGGCGCTAAACCCCTTCAACCACTGGGTGTTTATTCCCGTTAACCTGTTTATGGAAATTGTAGGCCTGCTGGCTAAGCCGTTTTCATTGGGGCTACGATTGTTCGGGAACATGTACGCCGGGGAAATGATTTTCATTTTGATTGCTGCGCTATTTGGTGCCGGTATTCTCTGGGTGTTACCTGCTTCTCTTTTACAGATTGGTTGGGCAATTTTCCACATTCTGGTTATTACGCTTCAGGCGTTTATTTTTATGGTTCTTACCATCGTGTACCTCAGTATGGCGCACGAGGACCACTAGTTTTTGAACGTCCATACTTAGACTCAATAGGAGACAACAATGGAAATGATTTACATCGCAGCTGCGATCATGATGGGCTTGGGTGGCATGGGTGCCGCTATTGGCGTGGGTATTTTGGGCGGTAAGCTCATCGAAGGTTCTGCGCGACAGCCAGAGCTGGCTTCACGCCTCCAGGGAACGTTCTTCTTGGGCGCGGGCTTGGTTGATGCGATTCCCATTATTGGTGTTGGTATTTCTATGTACCTCATCTTTGTGGTTGCAGGCTAAAGAAACTCTCGTTTCCTCACCGGTGATCCGGTGAGCGTTATACCCACAGGAGACTACTGTGAACATTAATCTGACCATTATCGGACAGATCGTGGCTTTTATTGCGTTCGTTGCTTTTTGCATGCGATACGTGTGGCCACCGATTCTCGCTGCCATGGAAGAGCGCCAGCAAAAAATTGCTGATGGTCTCGCCGCAGCCGATCGTGCAGGTCACGATTTAGAGCTCGCTCAAAAAGCGGCGGTGGATCGGCTTGCTGAAGCAAAGAAAGAAGCCGCGGTGATCGTTGACTCTGCTAACAAGCGAGCGACGACGCTTGTGGATGAAGCAAAGGTGGCCGCCGTTGTAGAGGCGGACCGCGTTAAAGAGCTCGCCACAGCTGAAGTTGAGCGTGAAAAGGCTCAGGCAAAGGAGCAGTTGCTTGCACAAGTCAGTGCACTTGCGATTTCGGGAGCTGAAAAGGTCTTGGCAGCTGAGATTGACGCGGACAAGCACGCTGCGATTCTTGAGCAGCTGGTTAAGGAGCAGTAAGCGTGATCGAGCCAACAACATTGGCAAGGCCGTACGCGCGCGCAGCATTTCAGTTTGCTGTTGATAATACTGCGGTAGACGTCTGGTACGAGGCGCTTCAGCTGCTTACGGCTGTGGTTGTAGAGCCCAGCGTTGCCTGTATCTTGGATGATCCTGCCAGCACTGCGGTACAACGTGCCGAAACTGTATCCGCTGTGTTGGGTGACGACGCGCCAGTGGGTTTGGCGCAATTTATCGCGGTCCTGGCTGAAAACCACCGATTGTCTTTGACGGGCGAAGTGACGCGGCTGTTTGCGGAGCTCAAGGCGTCGTTGGACGCAGCAACAAATGTCACATTGACCAGCGCGTTTGATGTGGATGACGCAACGGTTGAAACACTCTCTTCCGCGTTAAAAGCAAAACTGGGTAAGACAGTCGATATGACTGTTAAAACAGACTCCACCCTTCTCGGTGGAGCCATTATTCGAGCTGGCGATTTGGTTATCGACGGCTCAGTTCGTGGGCGCTTGCACAAGCTGGCGACTGCGTTGAAATCTTGACAGAGGAACCGGTCATGCAACAACTGAATCCTTCAGAAATCAGCGACATCATCAAGCAGCGTATTTCGCAGCTCGATGTTGCTTCGCAAGCGACAAACGAGGGCACTATTGTCTCGGTAACGGACGGTATTATCCGAATTCATGGACTCACCGAGGTTCAATACGGTGAGATGGTTGAGTTTGAGGGCAATGTCTTCGGTTTGGCACTTAACCTCGAGCGAGACTCGGTTGGCGCGGTTGTGCTTGGCGATTATAAGCAGCTCGCCGAGGGTCAAACTTGCCGTTGCACGGGCCGTATTTTGGAAGTCCCTGTGGGTCCAGAGCTTCAGGGCCGTGTGGTCGATGCGCTGGGTAACCCCATTGATGGCAAAGGCGCAATCGACGCTCAGCTCACCGATGCGATTGAAAAGATTGCCCCAGGCGTTATCGCCCGGCAGTCGGTTGACCAGCCTGTACAAATTGGACTCAAAGCCATTGATGCGATGGTGCCGATTGGTCGTGGTCAGCGGGAACTGATTATTGGAGACCGCCAAATCGGTAAGACCGCCATTGCTATTGACGCCATTATCAATCAAAAAGACACCGGTATTAAGTGCGTCTACGTTGCCGTGGGCCAGAAGGCTTCTTCTGTTGCTTCCGTGGTGCGTAAACTTGAAGAGCACGGTGCGATGGATCACACCATCGTTGTTGCCGCAAACGCGTCTGACCCCGCAGCAATGCAGTACTTAGCACCGTTCGCCGGTTGCACTATGGGCGAGTATTACCGCGATCGCGGTGAAGACGCGCTGATCATCTATGATGACCTTTCAAAGCAAGCCGTTGCTTATCGCCAAATTTCTTTGTTGCTCCGACGTCCGCCTGGACGTGAAGCGTACCCTGGTGATGTCTTTTATCTCCATTCACGTTTGTTAGAGCGTTCAGCACGAGTCAACGCCGACTATGTTGAAGCGTTTACAAACGGTGAAGTGAAGGGTCAAACGGGCTCGTTGACCGCACTGCCAGTGATCGAAACACAGGCGGGCGATGTCTCTGCGTTCGTACCGACTAACGTGATTTCGATTACGGATGGCCAGATTTTCTTGGAGGCCGACATGTTTAACGCAGGCGTTCGCCCAGCGATGAACGCCGGTATCTCGGTGTCGCGTGTTGGTGGTGCTGCTCAGACCAAAATTATTAAGAAGCTTTCAGGCGGTATTCGAACAGCGCTCGCTCAGTACCGTGAGCTCGCCGCATTTTCTCAGTTTGCTTCAGACCTTGATGAGGCGACTAAAGCCCAGCTCGAACACGGCGAGCGCGTCACTGAGCTCATGAAGCAAAAGCAGTACGCACCGCTTTCAACGGCGGAAATGGGCGTGCTCTTGTACGCGGCTAACGAAGGTTATTTAAAGTCGGTTGAAGTCGATAAAGTGGCTGACTTTGAATCGTCTCTTTTGTCTTACATGCACGCTGAGCAGGGTGCCTTGATGCAAGAGATTGTGTCAGACGGAAACTGGAACGACGATCGTGAGGCTGCATTTAAGTCGGGCTTGGACACGTTTGTTGCGACGCAGACTTGGTAATTAACGATGGCAGCTGGTAAGGAAATTCGCACTAAGATCACGAGTATTCAAAGTACTCAGAAGATTACCAGTGCAATGGAGATGGTCGCAGCAAGTAAGATGCGCCGCGCTCAGGATCGCATGGAAGTGGGCAAGCCGTATGCCCGTCGTATGCGTTCGGTGGTGGGTCATATTGCTAATGCGTCGGCGGAGTACCGACACGCCTACATGCAGCAGCGCGCAGTAAAACGCGTCGGCTACATTGTTATCTCCTCTGACCGAGGCTTGTGTGGTGGATTGAACATTAACCTGTTCAAGCGTGCACTGCAGTCCATGAAGGCGCATTCAGAAGAGGGTCATGAGATTGACCTGTGTCTGATTGGCGCTAAAGGCCAAGCGTTTTTTGGGTCAGTGGGTGGCAATGTCGTCGCGAGTGTTCGTGACATTGGCGAGCAACCAACGGTTGAGCAGCTGATTGGCGCGGTGAAGCACATGCTTGACGCTTACATCAAAGGGTCGGTCGACAAGCTTTATTTGGTGAGTAACGATTTTGTAAACACCATGACGCAAGCGCCTACGGTGCAGCAGCTTTTACCGTTAGAAGCAGATACTCAAGAGCAGTATTCGCATCATTGGGATTATATTTACGAGCCTGATGCACGCGAGTTGCTCGACAGTCTGTTGGCGCGATATATCGAGGCGCTCGTTTATCAGGCGGTGGTTGAGAATGGCGCTTGCGAGCAGGCCGCTCGAATGATCGCCATGAAGAATGCCAGCGATAATGCGGGTGAGCTGATTGACGAACTTCAATTGGTATACAACAAAGCTCGGCAGGCGGCGATTACCCAAGAACTGTCAGAAATTGTAGGCGGTGCTGCCGCTATTGGATAAGCACGCGTGCGCGTGGTTTTGATTTATGTTGGCGCCATGGCTGAGCGCCGCAGAACAACACAGAGGACTCGAAAATGAGTAGTGGAAAGGTTGTACAGGTTATTGGCGCGGTCGTTGACGTAGAGTTTCCCCGCGACAGCGTTCCCAAGGTGTATGACGCCCTGATTATCACCGACAAAGGCCTGACGTTGGAAGTTCAGCAGCAACTCGGTGACGGTATTGTTCGCGCCATTGCTATGGGCCCATCGGAAGGTGTCAGCCGAGGTCTCTCTGTAGACAATACCGGTGCCCCCATTGCCGTTCCGGTTGGGATAGAAACCCTTGGTCGCATCATGGATGTACTGGGCAACCCTATTGATGAGCGCGGACCCATCGGTGAGCAAGAGCGGTCGTCGATTCACCGCGCGGCCCCCGCCTATGAAGAACTTGCAGCGTCTGACGAGTTGCTTGAGACCGGTATTAAAGTCATTGACTTGGTTTGTCCGTTTGCAAAGGGCGGTAAAGTCGGGCTCTTCGGTGGTGCTGGTGTTGGTAAAACCGTCAACATGATGGAACTGATTAACAATATTGCGACTGAGCACTCGGGCCTGTCCGTCTTTGCTGGTGTGGGCGAACGGACACGAGAAGGTAATGA
>DGPO01000011.1:53158-53415 GCA_002390485.1 Halieaceae bacterium UBA4438
GTCGCAATGGTTTATGGGCAAATGAACGAGCCGCCCGGCAACCGTCTTCGAGTGGCTTTGACGGGCTTGACCATGGCTGAGAAGTTCCGTGACGAGGGGCGAGACGTCCTCTTGTTTGTTGATAATATTTACCGGTATACGCTTGCGGGAACCGAGGTGTCAGCTCTCCTTGGTCGTATGCCCTCTGCGGTGGGTTACCAGCCCACGCTTGCAGAGGAAATGGGTGTTCTTCAGGAGCGCATCACGTCGACGAAGAC
>DGPO01000101.1:0-1326 GCA_002390485.1 Halieaceae bacterium UBA4438
GGCGTGCGCGATGCAAATTCGACTTCCTGACGGCTGTAACCGTCGGTGTTTGCGTTTGCGATGTTGTTGCCGGTTGTCGAAATGGCGCGCTGAAGCGAGTTCAGCGCAGACGAACCGACGTCGAAGATGTTAGACATTAGTCATCGCTCCTGAGTTCGTAAGCATTAGCGGCCACGGGACGAAAAACCTGAGTCACGTCGGGCTCTGATGCCGCTTTCATCGACACAGCGTCAGGGGCTGATGCATCCGCCGGTTCTGAAACCATGCCGCGGGTTTGCATTTGCTCGACCATCATTCGGGCCAGGCCAATACCGCCCTGCTCTGAGAGTTGAACGGCGAGCTGCTGGTCGGCCATGCTTTGATAAGTGTCCATTTGCGACGAGTCAAACAAGTCGCTCTTGGTTGTTGCGTCGCGCATGGACTTCAGCATTTGCTGTAGAAAAATAGACTCAAACTGCGCCGCCACTTCCTCGAGCGCCGCGTTCGGGTTCTTGGTCGCCTCAGCGCGAAGTGTCGTGAACTGCGTGAAGTCGTTGTAAATAGCGCCGCTCATTGTGAATTCCTCAAATAGCCCGCTTAAATGACCACAATCTGCGCACTCAAGGCGCCGGCTTGTTGAAGCGCTTCGAGTACTGAGATGAGGTCACCGGGTGATGCACCGACTTTATTAATGGCGGTAACGATGTCCTGAAGGTTGACGCCGCCTTCCATGACAAAGAAGTTGGCTTCTTCCTGCGCCGCCGTCACGGTCGAGTCAGGAACAACAGCGGTCTCACCACCGGTTGCAAAGGCACCGGGCTGGGAGACGGCAATTGATTCGTCAATGGTGACCGTCAGCGCCCCGGTCGCAACTGCGGCAGGTTTCACGATCACTTCCGAGCCGATAACAATGGTCCCGCTTCTTGCGTTTACAATAATTTTTGCCGCGCTCGAGGCTTTACTGACCTCAATGTTTTCAAGCTCGGCCAGGTAAGACACTTTCTGAGCCGTATCTGTCGGCGCGATAACCGAAATCGATACGCCGTCGAGTGCCTCTGCCGTACCCGGACCCATCATGCGATTAATCGCAGCCGCTGTGTTTCGTGCGGTGGTAAAGTCGGCCGTGTGCAGGTGGAAGGTAATGTGGTCGCTGCCGTCGGCCAGTGAGTTGCCTACCTCGCGCTCAATGAGTGCACCGTTAGGAATACGCCCAGAGGCCTTCGTGTTAACACTGACTTTAGAACCGTCTGATCCCTCGGCACCAAAGCCCGAAACCACCATGCCGCCTTGGGCAACCGCGTAGACTTCACCGTTGCCGGCCTTGAGTTGCGTTAACAACAGCTCACC
>DGPO01000101.1:1406-2699 GCA_002390485.1 Halieaceae bacterium UBA4438
TGGCCCGGCTTGGTAAAGGGTGGCAGCTCAGCCGTGACCATGACCGAGGCCATGTTCTTCGTCTGAGGGTTCACACCCGGCGGGAGATTAACCCCAAACTGTTGCAGCATGCTGCGCGCTGCCTGAATCGTAAACGGCGTCTGTGTGACCTGGTCACCCGTGCCGTCAAGGCCCACCACCAAACCAAAACCAATGAGCTGGTTGGTTCGCGCGCCTTCAACCATGGCGATGTCTTTAATGCGCTCTGCCTTGGCGTCTTGTGCAACGGTCATGCCCAAAATAATAACGATTAACCCGTAACCCAAAAGCGCAGTCAGTATGGGTTTCGAAATCGCGAATAAGTCCGACTTTGTCATAACATTCACCTTAGAAAGGGTTCAACGGGCTGTTGAAGAATTTGGAGAACCAGCCGGGCGAATTTGCGCGATCAATCATGCCGGTTCCGCCATAGGAGATGCGTGCATCGGCGACCATGGTTGAGGCAATCGTGTTAGTGGCACTGATGTCCTCCGGACGCACAATGCCGCGAAGCTGAATAAACTCCTCGCCTTTGTTGAGTGCGAGCCACTTCTCGCCCTGCACAAAAAGATTGCCGTTGGGCAGCACGCGGGCCACTTGGACCGCAATGGCACCTGAGAGTGAGTTGGACTGGTTCGTAGAACCGTTACCTGAGAACTCTGACTCAGAGGCAATGCTCTGCTCGAGCGTCAGCCCTCTGAACTTGTCGACACTGAAGTCAGGGTTGCTGCGTCCAAAAATGGTGGGCTGACTGACGTCAATGCCAGAGTCTCGGGCAATCGCCGTCCCCGCATTTTTTGACGCCTGGGTCGACTCGGTCAGCACGATGCTAATGATGTCGCCCACCGAACGCGCACGCGTATCGGCAAAAAGGCTCATGCCGCGTTGCTCGCTGTAAAGACTTCCAGCCGTCTCGCCCTCGGTTCGGTTCGTGTAAACAATAGGCTCCATCGGCGCGTACGCGGGGTGCGACTTGCTCTCAACACCGGCGCAACCACTGACAACGAGTACCGTAAAAACACAGACGCCTATTCGTTGGTGAATGTTCATGGGTTGTCCCTCACTATTCACGCATTAAAGATTCTGCGAGACGTACTGCAGCATCTGATCTGCAGTCGAAATCGCTTTGGAGTTCATCTCGTACGCCCGCTGGGTCTCGATCATATTGACCATTTCTTCGACCACGTTGACGTTGGAGCCCTCAACAAAACCCTGCTGCAGCGTCCCAAGGCCGTTCAAGCCCGGGTTGCCTGGCAGGGGTGTGCCACTGGCGCC
>DGPO01000025.1:0-1075 GCA_002390485.1 Halieaceae bacterium UBA4438
GTCGCGCGACCCAGCCACGCGTGTGCCGTTTTAATTCCGGGTTTGCCAGACCAAAGTAGTTGCACATGCATCAAGACAAAGACGATCGAGTTGCAGACCAAGTGAAGGTACAGGGCGTTCGTGCGTATAGCCGGTGCGTTCACGAAGCGATCGAAAAACGCCACCCCCCAACTCTGATGAAGCGCATAGGTGTCGCCCCAGAGCGAACAGGCGTTTTCAGGACAGGTGGCCATGGCTGAGGGCACCTCGCCTGTTACGAGCCCCAGATTGTCGAAGAAGTCATACAAGCTGATAAAGAAGGCGATACCTGCCGGTGCACCGTCAATGACATAGCGAATATTCAGAAACAAGAGGAGCGCCAGCCCAAAACCCGCAATGAGGGGCCATTGCTTTGGCTTGAAAAGCCCGCGCGTTATCAGCAGCGCCCAGACGGCAACCGCCCCATAAAATCCCAGCACACTGATTGGCATTGTATTGTCACCTACTCGTTATTTTATTTAACAGTTTATCGGTTGAGGTGTTAGCTAATCCAAACACAATAATGATCCCTAGCCTATCAAACAAAATAATAACCGGTCGCCCAGTGCTCGCGACTAAGGCGGAACCTCCATCGACGCATCACAGCCAGGGGTTCTCAGGATCACAAACGCGACTCCTCAAGACACGCCCGCTCTTGTTATTGTCAGTCTATGCGTTAGATTTAAGGTTAACTACAACTCACAAACCGTCACGTCCAGTGACAGGGGGCTCGTGTGCCAAAGCTTGGATTTCAACTTCTCCTCATGATGCTCGCGAGCCTCGCGCTATCGCTCCCCTTACAGGCGAAAGACACGATCGATACCGCGCTTTATGAGGGCCTCGAGTGGCGCGAAATCGGTCCTTGGCGAGGCGGCCGTGTCACCGCGGTAACGGGCGTTCTTGGCGATGATCGAACCTATTACATGGGCGCTACGGGCGGTGGTGTCTGGAAGACGGACAATGCAGGTACGTCTTGGAACAATGTGTCGGACGGCTACTTTGGTGTGGGAACAATCGGTGCCATTGCGGTCGCCGAATCCGACGAGAACATTGTCTA
>DGPO01000025.1:1177-1991 GCA_002390485.1 Halieaceae bacterium UBA4438
TCGTCCACCCATCGAACCCTGATCTCGTCTACGTCGCCGTGCAAGGACAAATATGGGGGCCCAGCGACGAACGCGGGGTTTATCGATCAACCGATGGAGGAGAGACCTGGGCGGGTGTTTTACAGATTGATGACGAGACCGGTGCGACCGATCTTTCTATGGATCCGACCAATCCAAGAATCATGTACGCCTCCATGTGGGAGCACGGCAGAACGCCTTGGTTCATCAAGTCAGGCGGAACGGCCGGCGGTCTCTACAAAACCGTTGACGGTGGCGACAATTGGAAAAAAATGGGCGGCGGCTTGCCTGAGCTCATTGGCAAGTCAGGGGTCGATGTTTCAGCCAGTAGCCCTAATCGAATCTACGCCATCGTTGAAGCGGAGATCGACAAGGGCGGGCTGTGGCGCAGTGACGACTACGGCGAAACGTGGTCACTGCTAAATAACGAGCGCATCATCTGGTCTCGCGCCTGGTACTACATTCACATCAAAGCCGATCCTCAAAACGCCGATACGGTCTGGGTGCTCAACGCACCACTCATGAAATCTATCGATGGTGGTAAAACCTTTGACAAGCGATCGGCGCCACACGGTGATCACCATGACATGTGGTTCAACCCTGAGAACAGTCAAAACTTCATCAACGGCAACGACGGTGGTGCGACGGTAACCTTCGATGGCGGTACCTCTTGGTCCAGCATCATGAACCAGCCTACGGCACAGTTTTACCGAGTCATTACCGACAACCAGACGCCCTTTAGGCTCTACGCGGGGCAACAAGATAATTCCAGCGTGTCGATCGCCAGCCGCACGTT
>DGPO01000025.1:2174-5214 GCA_002390485.1 Halieaceae bacterium UBA4438
TTTGGGCAACAGTCCAAGGACCTGAAATATCGAACCAACTGGAACGCGCCCGTGGTGGCTTCGCCCCACAACCCTGAGGTCCTCTATTACGGCACACAAAAGTTACTTCGCAGTGATAATCGTGGCGTCACATGGGACGAAATCAGTCCTGACTTAACGTTCAATGACCCGTCAAAGCAGGGGTTAAACGGTGGCCCGCTGACGCCCGAAAACGTGGGTGCGGAGTTCTATGGGACTATTTTTTACATCGCAGAATCGGTGCATAAGCCCGGCGTTATTTGGGTGGGTACCGACGATGGGCGCTTGCAGTTAACACAAAACAACGGTGGTTCCTGGGCCGACGTGACGCCGAAAGACTTAAAGGGTGCTCAAGTTAACGCGATTGAGGTCAGTCCGCACGAACCGGGTACTGTGTACGTTGCCGTTGCCGGCTACAAAATGAACGACTTCAGGCCCCACGTTTACAAGGTGACGCAATACGGAAAGCGCTGGCGCAAAATTGACAACGACCTCCCCGCTGACAACTTTGTTCGAGTTGTCCGCGCAGACCCAGAGCGAGAGGGTCTTTTGTATGCGGGCACGGAAGGCGGACTGTTCGTGTCGTTCGACGACGGGGACCATTGGCAGCCCTTCAACATGAACGTCCCCACCGTACCTATTACCGACTTGAGGGTGCGACAAGGCACCCTCATTGCCGCAACACAGGGTCGTGGTTTTTGGGCGCTTGATGAACTGACCGTGATCCGCCAACTTGATGACGCGCTGGCCGACAAGCGTTTGCACGTCTACGCACCCAAACCCACCTCGCTAATGCGTTGGGGAAGCTGGGCCGGTGCCAATGAAGGCGCGAACCCCCCATCCGGTGTGGTCATTTCCTACGCCATTACCGGTAAGGTTCAAGGGCCGCTGTCTATTCGTATTAGCGATGCACAAGGAAATCTTGTCCGCAGTTACTCAAGCGACGCTAATGACTTTGACCGCTGTGTTACGGGAAATATGACACCCAGACTGGCATACACAATGAGCTACCCAACAGTTGAACCCGGCCTGAATCAGTGGGTATGGGACATGCGCAGAGAAGGACTGACCTGCATCGACGACATTCGTCTCTTTGCAGGCTTCAGTGGCGCCACTGTCACGCCCGGGCAGTACTCGGTCTCAGTGTCTCTTGGGGACCACTCTGACACCAGCGACTTCACGCTATCGCCCGACCCCCGTGTGGAGGCTACCCCTGTCGATTACGCGTTCCTCGACACCAAGCGCTCAGAGACCGCTGACATGCTCAATGAGCTGTTAACGGCATTGGACAATGCGCGACGCGCCCGCACCCGTATTGAGGCACTGGTGCGCGACAATGGCGACAGCACAGTACTTTCTGACTTATCGAGTGCCGCGATAATTAAGATTAACGCTTGGGAAAACCGTGTGACACAGACGGGTTACAAGACCTATGAGGACGAGGACAGCATGCCACCTATGCTCGACGTCCATATTCGTCACGTCTTCGACGTCATCGATCGCGCAGGGGCCCCCATTTCCGAGGGGTCACTCCAGCGTCTCTCGGACCTCAAAGCGCAATGGATGGCCGCGAGGGCAGCGCTCAGTGATATTACTCAGCGCGAGCTGGCCGCGATCAATCAGTGGGCAGCGATGAACGACGTAGCGCATGTTCTCGCGCCACTAAAATAGCGTCTGGCGTTTTACGGGCAATACGGAGGACCTGCGCGCGAAACCGTCCGCGCTCGATCGTTGTTGGCCGTCTAAGACACCCGACAAAGGGCTGAAGGTGGCGGCACCGTAATGTCATAAGAGCCCTCGATGAGCAGTACGCGCAGCGAGGACCGGCGGCATTTGTCTTAAGCGAAAATAAAAAGTCTTTGCACCCCCCGCAGTATTGGTAGCATGGTCGCTGAGTCGATTGGCGTCATGCTAAAACGGGGCGTCGGAAGCCCGCCTTAGTGACTGCGCCCATCCATCCACAACACACCGAGACAATAAGAGAGACCGAACATGCACGCAAAAGCTGTCGCACTAACTACACGCCCTGAAGGTATGCCCACGATCGAAGATTTTCAAATCGTTGATATCGATGTTCCTGAGCCACAGGCCGGACAGATTCAGGTAAAAAACCTCAGTATGTCGGTCGACCCCTACATGCGTGGAAGAATGATCGACCGAAAGTCATACGTGCCTCCGTTTCAAATTGGCGAAGTACTCACCGGTGGTTGCATTGGTCAGGTCACAAAGTCGGCAAGCCCTGAATTTAAAGAAGGCGACTACGTCAGCAGTATGTTTGGCTGGCGAGAGGCCTTTACTGAGTCCGCTGAAGGTGTCAAACGACTCGGCGACATTGTCGCGCCCGCTTCTCAGTACCTCGGTGCCTTGGGTATGCCCGGCATGACAGCGTACGCCGGCCTGCTCGAAGTCGGTGCACTCAAAAACGGTGAAACAGTCTTTGTTTCTGGCGCCGCCGGTGCCGTGGGCAGCATTGTTGGTCAGATCGCCAAACTCAAAGGCTGCACGGTTATTGGCAGCGCGGGCTCCGATGAAAAAGTGGCGCTTTTGACGACCGAACTCGGCTTCGATCACGCCTTTAACTACAACAACGGCAGCATCTTGGGCCACCTCAAAGCGCTGGCACCAGGCGGATTAGACGTCTATTTCGACAACGTGGGGGCCGAGCACTTGCAAGCGGCGATCATGTCGATGCGCCCGTTCGGCCGTATTGCGCTGTGTGGTGCCATAGCAACCTACAACGACACGGCACCCCGCCCTGGTCCGAATAACTTATCGATGGCCATTGGTCTTGGACTGACCCTGCGTGGGTTTATTGTGAACCACTTCGATCATCTTGCAGACCAGTTTCGCAGTGACATGGAAGGCTGGGTCACCAGTGGGCAAATCGTCACCAAGGAAACGGTTTACAACGGCATAGACCAGGCGCCAGAGGCCTTTATTGGGCTGTTCAAGGGCTCCAATACGGGCAAGATGATCGTTAATTTCTAGACCGTCGTCCTCGACCCGCACCCAAGTAACGGCA
>DGPO01000025.1:5271-6571 GCA_002390485.1 Halieaceae bacterium UBA4438
TGCCTCCAAAAACTCAAAAATGCGCTGACCGCCAAGTGGGAATGGCCAGTGGCTGATCAGTGGCGGCAAATGAGGGCGGAACACACCGACGTGAGTGCCAGCGTTCAGGGAAGGCTTTTCAGCATCTGCTCGATTGTGGCAACCCCCATCGCCTCTAACCTTTGAATATTGCGCTGAGGAATCTGCTCCGGATCAGGAAATTGATCGAGCGCGCGCGTCATCATTTCTTCGCGTAGAAAGTGGATCAGCGGAAAGGGTGCGCGATTAGTGTAGTGCCCAGCAGACGCCGCGGGCTCGCCTTCAAATTGATACGCCGGATGAAAACTGGCCAGCTGGATAACACCACTGAGCCCCACCGCTTCAAGCAGCGACTCGGCCTCCTCAATAAAACCCAAGTACTCCTCAAAATCGCGGAGCGCGTAAGGAATCGCTAAAAGAGTGGTGGCGACCATTGACTCCGGTGACCGTTGAATCAAGTCAAGCTCGGTCATAAATACGGCGGTGATGTCTTGGTGCTCGGTTGCCTCACACACCACGACGCGCAGTGCCTCAGAACTCACCACCGGTCGCGCAAACGGACACAGGTTAAGTCCTACGACAAATCGCTGAAGCCATGCGCGAACCCGTCGGTCAACTTGCTCGGGGGTGGAATGATCGTCAGGGAACATAAGAAACTCAGCATTAGAATGAAGCGTGCGAGAACGCCCCTCGTCGCATGCATAACGTCGCTCGCAACTTGAGGGTCAACGTAAGGCCACCGGAGGCAGCCCCACGTTCACTCAGTCAACAATCAGTGATCGCTAGTCGAGTTCCCAGACGCGAACCTTGTTAATTTTGCCTTTTAAGTCGACATCGGCAATGTGCAGAATACGGCTGGCATTATCATCGTCAAACCCGTAAACCTTGAGCATTGTGCCACTGCGCGACCACAGACCTAAGGTCGCACTTTTCTCAAGCTCACCGGCGTCATTAATCGCCTGTACGGTGCCCGTAAAGTAGCCTTTAGTGCTCTCTTCATTGGTCGACGTCATGTTGTGGGTCGCATGTACCAAGCCATATTTACCCACATTCCCTTCGTAGGTAATAACCATGCCGTCCTCAGTCATACTGATGTCACTGACGACGAGTTGTGCGTCAATAAAGTTCTCAAAACTCTGACTTTCTGCACTCACCAACAGCGGAGAAAAGCAAAGTGCTACCGCTAAAATTACTTTGTTTATCATTATTAATTCCCGTTTTTAATTACAAAATTAGAGCGCCAGAGGTGTCTACCGCGCCACCACCATACCCCGAATAACGT
>DGPO01000059.1:0-670 GCA_002390485.1 Halieaceae bacterium UBA4438
GCCAACGCAGATTCTTTGGATGGAAATTCAATAATGACTGATCGCGTGTCGTCCCACGACCCCGCGAGGACTGTGGGGTCCTCATCAATACTCAGCATTTTGCCGTCGAACTTTTTAAAAACGTCGGCGAAGCTCGCTGAGTAGGCGTCGTACTCGCTACGATTATGAATCTTAAATCGAGCAATGATATAAACGGACATCCGACTTAACTCCTTATTTGGATTGATTTCGCAGCGATCGAAAATAAGCGAGCCTGGTCGATCACGTTCTTGATTTCCGCTATTGTCGTTGTTTCTAGGTAGCGCGTCATCTTTGGTGGGAACACTATAAATGCTATTACTGTGCCTTATCGTTTACGAGCCTAAATGTAGAGATGAGGGCAGACGCATCAAGGTGAAGACAAACAATGCCGCGCTCCGGATGCTTATCGGATGATCCGCGTGTCAGACATTCCCGAGAGTGAGATCGAGTTTTCGGCGATCCGAGCCAGTGGTCCGGGTGGTCAGAACGTCAACAAGGTCTCATCGGCTATTCATTTGAGATTTGACGTCAGATCCTCGAGTTTGCCCGATGCAGTAAAGGTGAAAATACTCCGGATGCGCGATACTCGAATCAGTACCGAGGGCGTGATCGTCATTAAGGCTCAGAAGTTCAGGAGTCAGGAAAAAAA
>DGPO01000059.1:747-53515 GCA_002390485.1 Halieaceae bacterium UBA4438
GTTGAGACGCCGAGAAGGCAAACTCGTCCCTCAAGGTCGTCGGTGCGCAAGCGTCTCGAGGGCAAGAAGAAGCAGGGTTCTGTTAAAAAGAATCGGGGCAAAGTTAACGACTATTGAAGTCGGGCTTACTCGGTACCCCGCTGAGGCACTCGTAAGATGTTCCACGATTATTGTAGGCAGGGGAGAAGTGGTAGCTACGGGTGGACTTGAACCACCGACCCCAGCATTATGAATGCTGTGCTCTAACCAGCTGAGCTACGTAGCCACGAAGCGCGCGTATTCTGTCGAGAAACAGCGCTTAGGTCAATTGTCCATGACGCGATTTCCTCGCTTTTTATGCGGCTTGGTGCAAAAGACTTTTCCACGCCTTAAATTTACGATTACACATTGAAGCGAAAGTGAATGACGTCCCCGTCAGAGACGACGTACTCTTTTCCCTCCAGGCGCCATTTGCCGGCCTCTTTTGCACCCGACTCGCCCTTGAGCGTCACAAAGTCGTCGTACCCTACAACTTCGGCGCGAATAAACCCTTTCTGAAAGTCCGTGTGAATCACACCCGCAGCCTCTGGAGCGGTCGCACCCACCTTCACGGTCCAAGCGCGGACTTCTTTGGGGCCTGCGGTAAAGTAAGTTTGCAGATCGAGAAGCGCATAGCCCGCTCGAATGGTTCGATCAAGTCCTGACTCTTCCATGCCCATGTCGGCAAGAAACTCCAGTTTCTCATCGTCTTCTAACTCGGAGATTTCAGATTCAAGCTTGTTGCAAATAGCCACCACACCGGCGCCTTCTGAGTCAGCGTATTTGCTAACAACATCGAGGTGTGGGTTATCTTCAAAGCCGTCTTCGGCCACGTTGGCAATGTACATGGTGGGCTTGATTGTGAGCAGGTGCATGGTTCTGACAAGTTCCTGCTCCGTCTCGTCCAACAGCAGTGCTCTCACGGGGAGGGCTTCGTTAAGGTGCGGAAGCAGCTTTTCCTCAAGGAGCGCTCTCGTTGCTATGGCAACTTTGTCGCCGCCTTTGGCCGTCCGCACGACGCGCTGAAGTTGCTTCTCACAACTTTCAAGATCGGCCAAAGCCAGTTCCGTATTAATGGTTTCGATATCAGCCAGAGGATTAATCTGATTAGCGACGTGAATGACGTTTGGGTCTTCAAAACACCGCACGACGTGTGCAATCGCGTCAGTCTCACGAATATTGGCAAGGAACTGGTTGCCAAGCCCCTCGCCCTTTGACGCGCCAGCAACAAGCCCTGCGATATCAACAAACTCCATCGTTGCAGGAATGGCACGCTCGGGTTTGACCAACGCTTGAATCGCATCTTGCCGGGGGTCGGGTACCGATACGACACCCGCGTTGGGTTCGATTGTACAAAACGGGAAGTTTTCCGCGTCGATCCCCGCCTTGGTGAGTGCGTTAAATAGTGTCGACTTGCCCACGTTGGGAAGCCCGACGATGCCACACTTAATGCCCATACTTAGCCTCCTTACAAATCTTCTTTGGTCTTGTCACTGCTGTGAAGACGCGTCATTGCTTTGACGTCCTCCCCGTCAAGTAACAGCGGTAGTGCCGCCAACGCTTCGTCAATGGACGATGCGATCAGCGCTTGTTCGGTCTTTGACGCTTTACTGAGTACCCAGCCGGATACTTTATTGGCCTGCCCGGGATGACCAATGCCCACCCGCAGGCGCCAAAACGCTCTGGTGCCGCCAATCGCAGGAATAATGTCTCTGAGACCATTATGTCCCCCGTGACCCCCGTCGAATTTAAAACGGCTGGCCCCGGGCGTCATGTCGAGTTCATCGTGCACGATCAGCAGTTGCTCTGGTGGAATCTGGAAGTAGTTCACCGCCAGCGCCACTGCCCTGCCACTGTGATTCATGTACGTCTCGGGGATCAACAGTCGGACGTCGTGTCCGGCGATAGAGCCGCGACCCACTCGCGCCGAGAGTTTCTTCTCCGCCTTGAGGTCTATGCTGTTTTGGGTTGCTAGCGCTGAAACGAAATCGGCACCCGCATTATGGCGAGTGCCGATGTATTTTTCGCCAGGATTACCCAGACCGACAACGAGTCGAATGCTGGGTGTCACCGTTAGCTCTCTGCGGCGTCTTCTTCGCCTGTCTCGTCACCGGCTGCTTCAGCTGTGTCCTCATCGGAGTCGCCTTTGACACCCTTAGGCGCAAGTACAGCAGCGACGGCCATATCGCGATCACCACCCAGTGCAAGTGCAGTGGAAGTGACCCCGGACGGGAGCGTTAGATCAGACAGGTGAATCACGTCACCAAGGTCAACGTCAGCCATATCCACTTCAATGAACTCGGGGAGATCGGCCGGTAGCGCGCTGACTTCGATTTCGTTCAATGTGTGTTGGATGCGGCCACCACCGAGCTTTACGCCCACGCAAGACTCTTCGTTAATGTAGTGCAGTGAAATAGAGACTTTAAGCGCTTTGTTCGCCTCAACGCGGAAAAAGTCAGCGTGCATTGGATAATCCTTTGCAGGGTGACGTTGCAGCGCCTTGAGAATGGCTTTTTCTTTCTTGCCATCGTAAGCAATTTCGAGAACAGCGGAGTAAAACGCTTCGGTCTCGAGGTGCTTCTCGAAATCCTTTCGAATAAGCGAGAGACTTACGGGTGCGTTTTCGCCCCCATAAATAATGGCGGGGACTTTCGCTTCGAGTCGGCGAAGGCGGCGGCTCGCACCTTTCCCTTCATCGCTACGAAGCTCGGCTTCAACTACAAAAGTGTCAGACATGGTCTGTCTCCTTTGGAAAAACACTCAAAGACTTGCGACCGGTCCTAGAGTGTGTGGGTTTACGCTGAATTATGAATCAAACAGCGCGCTAATAGATTCTTCGTTACTCACTCTGCGAATTGACTCGGCTAAAAGATCGGCAATGGTGAGTTGGCGGATTTTTGAAATAGTTTTTGCCTCGGCGCTCAGAGGGATCGTATCCGTGACAACCAACTCATCGAGTTCTGAGTTACGAACATTTTCAAGCGCCTTTCCCGACAGGACCGCATGCGTGCAGTAGGCTACGACTTTGGTGGCACCACGCTCCTTGAGCGCATTAGCGGCAGAACACAGCGTTCCGGCTGTATCGACCATGTCGTCAACCATGATGGCAGTCCGCCCTTGGACGTCTCCGATCAAGTTCATGACCTCGGACTCATTTGCACGAGGACGACGCTTGTCAATGATTGCGAGTTCCGCCTCGTCGAGCTGCTTGGCAATGGCGCGAGCGCGAACCACACCGCCAATGTCGGGCGACACAACGACAACGTTTTCATACTTACTGGCGACAATGTCATCGTTGAGTATGGGTGAGGCGTAAACGTTGTCTACCGGGCAGGTGAAGAAGCCTTGAATTTGCTCGGCGTGTAAATCTACGGTTAATACGCGATCAACGCCCACGCTGACCATCATGTCAGCGACCACTTTGGACGAAATCGGTACGCGTGAGGATCGTACTCGTCGGTCCTGACGCGCGTATCCAAAGTAGGGCACCACGGCGGTGATTCGACTGGCAGATGCGCGACGCAACGCGTCAATAATGAGCAACAACTCCATGAGGTTGTCGTTTGTGGGCTCGCAGGTACTTTGCAGGACAAAAACGTCTTTACCGCGAACGTTTTCGTTGAGCTCGACCGCGACTTCTCCGTCTGAGAACTTACCGACTTTTGCACTACCGATTTCAAGGTACAGCCGGCTCGCCACCTTTCTTGCGAGATCGGTGTTTGAGTTGCCGGTAAAAACCATCATTTTCGAAGACATGCGAGGCGTCCTGCGAGTAGGAAATGGCTGGGGCGGGAGGATTCGAACCTCCGAATGGCGGGATCAAAACCCGCTGCCTTGCCGCTTGGCGACGCCCCAATATTCGTTTGTGCTACACCATTGTGTAGCGATTAATTCCTTGTGCAACAATGGCGTGGAATTCATTTTCGGCGAGAGTGGCGACTTGCATCGCCTCATCCCTCGAGTCAAAGGCTGCGAAGACACACGCGCCACTTCCAGTCATTGCTGCGAGACCGTGTTGAGACAGCCACTCTCGTGCCACCTTAACTTGCTCATACCTGCGTTCCACTACGGGCTGCAGGTCATTGCGTACCGACCCCTCGAAAAGCGCCGACACTGTAATTGGCGGAGTATTGCGTGTCAATTCTGGAGCCCCGAAGATTTCCTGTGTAGACACGTGGCAATTGGGGTAAATAATAACAAACCAGCGTCTGGGCAATGTGATCGGTGTGAGTTTTTCTCCAATTCCCTCGGCCCAGGCCGACTCGCCCCGAACAAAGACGGGAACGTCAGCCCCTAAGGTTGCGCCCAAGCTCGCCAGTGCTTGAGCGGAGTATCCGAGTTTAAACAATGAATTCAACGCGCAAAGCGTTGTGGCGGCATTCGAGCTGCCGCCTCCCAACCCACCCCCCATGGGGACTACTTTCTGAATGTTGATAGAGACGCCGAGGCTTGGATCAAGATCGAGAAGGTTGGCGGCTCTGACGATTAAATTGTCACTGTAGGGAACCCCAGACACGTCACCTGTTAACTGTAGGCCCGGCGTGTCGGTCACTTCAAATCGCATGACGTCGCCCCAGTCTAGGAGTTGGAACACTGTTTGCAGCTCGTGGTAGCCGTCCGCTCGCTGACCCACGACGTGAAGGAACAGGTTCAGCTTCGCTGGACTTAGCGTTTCAATTACCGGTTTATTCATCGCTGATGACGTCCCACTCACTAATCATGACACGGAGCAAATCGTCGTTCGCCTCGATGCGAAGTCGTCGTGGGACTCGGTATGTGTCTAGGGTAGACCAGTCCAGTACCTGCGCAACGACCGTCTCGCTGTCCAGTTGAGTGCCGGTCAGCAGAGCCGCCCAATTTTCAGGAGTGATCATCTCTAGTAGCGCTAAATGACGGGCTGCCATGGCGTTGCTGAGCGGAGTAAGGCGGTTATCACTGTCGACCGTAAAGAAGCCATTTTTATTGTGGAGCAGCACCGCGCTGCGAAGTCCGAGACTGTCACTCACGACGACGCGATCGGCGATATTGGCGGAGTGCGTCCACGAAAAGCGGAGCGTTTGATTGTTGCTGCTCGAGGTGACGAGCATTTTACCGCTGGCCCGCCAGGACATCGACTTGGGAAGTAGCGCAGCGACCTCACCGCCGGTGTTGGGCTCCGGGGGCAGCTGAGCGCAACCCGTCACCACAACCAGCAAGAAAGCCAATGACCATAACCTCATCGCCACGCGTTACTCCGGTAGTGGAATGGCGAGTCGATTCGCCGTCTCAAGAAGGTATTGGTTCTCGGGCGATGACCGCAACTGCGTGCCAATTAGGTCCTTGGCTTCGAGCGTGCGACCTTGCGACCAGAGTAATTCAATGAGGTGGGCGGCAACCTCTGGATCTGGATACTGCTTATAGGCTTCTTTCAGGAGTAGTTCAGCCTGCTTTTTCTTCCCAAGCTTAAAGTAGACCCAACCAAGGCTGTCAATAATGGCTGGGTTTCGAGGGTCTTTTGTGATGGCTTCTTCGAGCAAGTCAGCAGCCTCAGAGAATCGAGTGGTGTTGTTAGTGAGCGCGTAGCCCAGTGCGTTGAGTGCACCCGCATCACCCGGCGCTAGGCTTAGAATTTGTCGATAGTCTGCCTCGGCTTGATTAAAAAGACCGAGTCGTTCGAGTAGGGTTGCCCGCGCGAACAAGAGCCTCGTTGACTGTGGGAATTCCGAGAGGGCGGTTGTCAGTACATTGCGGGCCTCGCCTGAACCGAGCGCCTCCAACGTGTCGGCATGTAAGTTAAAGCTGATTTCGCGGCCTTGCGGATGTGCCACACGTTGCCGCTCGAAAAACCCATTGGTGGCGTTAATGTCGCCGTCGCTGATGAGTAAATTTGCGGCTTCTCGCAGAGCGCGCGTGTAATTAGTCGAGGGTGCGACACGAGCAAATGCATCGAGTGCTTGCGCCGTGTCCTGAACCTGTATAAGCGCCAGACCACGGAAAAAATACGCGTCATTGATGCGTTGACGCCCAGAAAGCACCCGATCCAAATGCACGAGTGCTGACGCGGGCTGTGAGAGTTCAATATCCACCAATGCGGCACTGATGAGGTGATCGGCACTGGGCTGAGGCTCTCGCACTAAAATATCAAACTGTGCCTTCGCATTTTCGAGTTCCTGCCGACCCAGTAAATAACGCGCGTACTGATATCGCAGCAGTGCACTGTTAGTGACTTCTATTGCAGTGAGCAATGCCTCAAAAGTACTCGGGTCATCCGCCTGTAAGCGGATTTCCGTGATCAGTAGTGTGCCTCTTTCATGGTACGGATCGACGGTAAAAAGTGCCTTTAACCCTTCTTTGGCCGCATCAATGTTGCCTTTTCGCCATTCAAGGAGCGCCATCGCAAAGAGGCTGCGAGGGTCGTCTGGGTAATTTGCTGCGAGTTGGGTGAGTAGCTTCTGGATGCGCGCCTTTGTCTCGTCAGGCTGCGCGGCGTAGTCATTGAGCAGCGCAGCTGGGTTGATCTCTGAGTCCGATGCGAAGGCCCGCTGGGAATAACGCAGAGCCTCAGCCACGTCGTTGCGGTCGATTAAAATCGCCGCAGCAAGTGTCGCGGCCTCACCGTCAGTTGGTTCAAGGTCAGAGACCCGCTTTGCCATGCTCAGAGTGGCGTCTGTATCGCGCATGAACTGCGCAAGTTGCAGCGCTCGTCGTGCGATTGCTGGGTCAGGTATCAGCAGACTGGCCGCAATCAATCTGCGCAGCCCCAGTGGTAGATCTCGCGCCCTGATCGCGAACTCCGCTTCAAGCAGCACTGACAGCTGATCGCTGGGAATGTCGGCGTAAGGGTGGACGGCGACTGCTGGTGTGACGGTGTTGGTGATGTCAGCAGTCATCTCGCCCTTCGGGGTGTCAACCACTGGAGTGGTTGTGCAGCCCGATAAAAATACGGCCAAAACGGCAATGGAATATTTGATGTTTCGCATGGGTGTAATCATGCCACACCAAACGAAATCGGCACACGCCCTCGTGTCAGCTCAATTCTCTGTTATTATTCGGGCAAGTGTAGCTATTGATTGACAGTGATGCCGTCAAATTTGGTTGTCATAGGAATAAATCACGACTCAGCACCCGTCTCGGTTCGAGAGCGCGTGGCGTTCGCGCCTGAGTGTGTTCCAGAGGCGATTTCGGAGCTTATCGCGCACACCGGATTGAGTGAGGGTGTGATTCTAAGTACCTGCAATCGCACTGAAATTTATGGTTGGTTCGGCGAAGCGTGTGAGGCTGCGGTCGTGGGCGACGACGTTGTTAAGTGGTTGTCGGCGTATCACTCTGTCGCCATGGGCGATTTGTCGACGTGCACCTATAGAAGCCATGGTTTGGATGGATTGACGCACTTGGTAAAGGTCGCTGCTGGCTTGAACTCAATGGTGCTCGGCGAACCTCAAATTTTTGGTCAAATCAAATCAGCATTTGCGGTGTCACAAGAGAGTGGTGGTATCGGGGATTCGCTAGGGAAGCTGTTTCCGGAGGCGTTCCGTCTCGCCAAGCGTGTCCGTACCGATACCGCTATTGGGGAAAACCCCGTTTCCGTGGCCTACGCAGCCGTGGATTTAGCCGGACGCATTTTCTCGGATCTTTCCAATCGCACGGCGCTTCTGCTCGGCGCGGGCGAAACGATTGAGTTGGTTGCGCGACACCTCAACGAAGCAGGCCTTGGAAAGTTGATCGTGGCCAATCGGACGCTTAAGCGCGCCGAGACGCTCGCGGAACAGTTCGGTGCGGAAGCGATTCTTCTTGCAGACGTGACAGATCGTCTACCCAGCGCCGATATTGTGATCAGCTCCACAGCCAGTCAACTACCGATTTTGGGTAAGGGAGCGGTTGAGGAGGCGATCAAAGCGCGTCGGTTTAGACCCGCACTGTTGATCGATTTGGCGGTTCCCCGAGACATCGAGCCGCAAGTGGCTTCGCTGTCTGACGTCTACCTTTACACCGTTGACGACCTTCGGGGTGTCGTTGAAGAGAATGTGCGCCTTCGCAGCCACGAGGCCAACAAGGCCGATAAGATTGTCGACGAAGGGGTCGTTGAGGTTGAGGCCAACTGGCTGCAACGGGCATCGGCAGACGTTGTCAGAAATTATCGTGAGTCGGCAATGGCCATCCAAAATACTGAGCTCGAACGCGCGATGAAGGCGCTAGAGAGCGGAAAGTCACCCGAAGAAGTCATTACACGACTGTCACGGGATCTCACCAATAAGTTAATTCATGCCCCAACCGCGGGATTAAAGCAGATCGCAAAGGAAGGCGATCGTGTTAATGTTTCCCGGGCGGCAGAGTTGCTGGGCGTGCCATCGTCGTTACCCTCGGACGGCTCGTCCACACTACAGTAGGTCAATAAAGGCAGTTATTTGTGAAATCTTCGCTGGTTACGAAGCTCGAGTCGCTGTGCGACCGACATGAGGAAGTCTCTGCACTGCTCTCTGATGCGGAGACAGCCTCCGACCCTAATAAATTTCGAAGCCTTTCTCAGGAATATTCGCAGCTTGACGAAGTCGTCAAAGTTTATGAGAGCTATCGCCGCGCGCAAGACGATTTAGTAGAGGCGCAAGGCATGCTGCAAGACGCCGACGTTGAACTTAGAGAGATGGCCGAGGAGGAAATTGCGGTCGCAGAGCAGCATATGGTGGCGTCTGAAGCTGAGCTTCAGGTGCTGATGTTACCCAAGGACCCTAAAGATTCGAGTAACGTATTTTTGGAGATTCGAGCCGGTACGGGGGGCGACGAGGCGGCTATTTTTTCAGGTGACTTGTTCCGAATGTACTCGCGTTACGCGGAGAGCAAACGGTGGTCCATTGAAGTCGTCTCAGAGCGGGCGAGCGATCATGGCGGTTATAAAGAATTGATTGCCCGTGTGGTGGGTGATTCTGTCTACGCTCACTTAAAATTTGAGTCGGGTGCACACCGTGTTCAGCGGGTTCCTGAAACAGAGTCACAGGGACGAATCCATACGTCTGCCTGCACCGTTGCCGTTATGGCTGAGCCCGATGAAGTGGAGGAAGTGGCGATTCGCAAAGAGGACCTCCGCGTCGATACCTATCGCTCTTCGGGGGCCGGAGGGCAGCACGTCAACACCACGGACTCCGCTGTGCGCTTGACGCACATTCCAACGGGCATTGTCGTGGAGTGCCAAGATGAGCGCTCACAACACAAGAATCGAGCTCGGGCGATGTCGCTTTTGCAGGCTAAACTCGCGTCGGCCTCTGAGCAGCAGTTGGCGGCAGAGCAAGCCGAAGAACGCCGTAATCTGGTGGGGACCGGTGATCGATCTGACCGTATCCGGACTTACAATTACCCGCAAGGCCGGGTGACAGACCACCGAATTAACCTCACCTTGTACAAATTAGACGAGGTGGTGGAAGGCAGTCTTGATTCGGTCATACAGCCGCTCAGACAGGAGCATCAGGCGGATCTACTGGCCGCGCTAGGTGACGAGTGAAAGTCAGCGACGCGTTGACTGCGTTTAATATTGCCAAGCGCGATGCTGAAACCTTGTTGCTTCACTCTTTGGGTCGCACTAATCGCGCCTGGCTCCTCGCGCACGATACGGACGATCTTGCTGTCGAAGACTTAAAGCAGTACTCCGCACTTTGTCGAGCGCGTGAACAGGGCGTTCCATTGGCCTACGTGATGGGGTACCGAGAATTTTGGTCGCTTGAACTTGCGGTAACGCCCGACGTACTTATTCCGCGGCCCGAAACTGAACACTTAGTCGAGTGGGCCATTGAGCGAGTCGAGGCGATTGCAGCAGCTTCATTGCTTGATTTGGGGACTGGGAGCGGCGCAATCGCATTGGCGTGCAAGGCGGCGAAACCAAAATTACAGGTGACGGCTTGTGATGTCAGTGAGCCGGCACTTGCCGTTGCGGAAAAAAACGCCAGAAATCTCGATTTGCCGATCGAATTGACCGTTTCGAATTGGTTTTCCGCCTTTGGCGATCGGGCATGGTCAATCATTGTGGCGAATCCGCCGTACGTGGCGCGGACAGATGAGCACCTGTTGCAAGGCGATGTTCGTTTTGAACCGACGATTGCATTAACTGATGGGAGCGATGGGCTCACTGATATTCGACGTATTATCACTCAGGCACCACAATACCTGACGAAAGACGGCTGGCTTTTGATTGAGCACGGCTATGATCAGGCGAGTGATGTTGGTGAAATTTTCCGGGCCCACGGGTTTAGAGACGTGAGCTTGAGGCATGATTTGGCAGGAAGGCCAAGAGTGACCGGGGGGTGCTTGCGATGATCAGTGACGAGGTTCTAGAGCGTTATTCGCGGCAGATCTTATTGCCTGAGATTGACCTTGCAGGACAGGATCGTCTGAGTCGTGCGCGTGTCGCTATTGTCGGCTGCGGTGGTTTGGGGTCCATGGTGGGGCTGTTTTTAGCTGGGGCAGGCGTTGGCCACCTTCGGCTGGTTGATCATGACAGACTTGAGATGAGTAACCTTCACCGCCAGCTCGCTTTTCGAGAGCGAGACATTGGCACCGATAAAGCCACAGCGCTAAAGGCCCAACTCGTCGCGCTTAACGGTGACGTGCACATAGAGTCCGTAACGCGACGTTTTGGCGAAAACATGCCTAACGACAGGTCAATGCTCGCCGATATCGATCTTGTTATTGATGCCACCGATAATTTGGAGTCCCGTCACTCGATAGAGAAATATACGCGGGAACTTGGCATACCTTGGATTATGGGCGCTGCTTCCCGCCTTCACGGTCAAGTGATTGCATTCAGTGGCTCACGCATTGAGGGCTGTTATCGCTGTATCGCACCTGCCGACGACGACCGGCCAGGGTTTGATTGCCGTAGTGAAGGTGTCTTGGCTTCTGTGGTCGGCGTCATTGCCGCCTGGCAGGCGCAGGACGCGCTCATCTATCTTGCGGGGCAGCGCGAACCGCTCTGGGGTCTTCTGAGAGTTTATGACGCGCTAGAGCAACACATTGAGCGACTCTACGTTGCACCCCCTGGTGGTTGCGGCCACGACTAGTCGGCGTAAAGGTCTTTCGGTATCGGTTGCTTGAGCAGTAAGACGAGGCGTACCGCGATCATGACTGACGCGACGGTGACACCGACGATGATACCGACCCAGAACCCTGCGGCGCCGTCAAACAGGTTGTCCGCTCTCACAATGCCAAGGTAGTAACCCAGCGGCAAGGCAATGAGCCAATAGGCGACCATGCTCGCGATGAATGGGAAACGCGTCTTTTTGTAGGCGCGCATCGAAAATGATCCTACGATCTGAACGGCATCGATAATCACAAACAGTGCGGCAAGACTCAGAAGTCGGGCAGCAAGCAATGTTATGTCGGGAGACTCAGAATAAATGCCGACGATCGTAATCGGCAGTGTCAGAAGGACCGCCATGGTCGTGAGACTGATGATGCCTGAGCACAACATACCGGCCTTGAGCGCCATAAAGACACCTTGCTGGTTCTGGGCGCCCAGGGCGTGGCCCATTCGAGTCGCCATTGCCGACCCAATGGCCAGCATTGGAATGTAAAACATATCCCACACGTTAAAGGCGATCTGGTGGGCGCCAATCGCGGTATCTCCCAAAGAGGACACTAAGAGTGCGATGCCGGCAAAAACCGCAGTCTCCAGAAACATGGTGGCACCCACCGGCGACCCCAGTACTAAAATCTCTTTAATCGTGTTCGCGTTTGGTGCAACGGGTGACCAGGGGGGCATGTACTGTTTCAGCGATTTCTTCTGGAGCACGTAGACCGTGATCACGATTGCTGAGAGCCACATTGATATTGCGGTTGCGATTCCGCAGCCCTGCGCGCCCATGGCGGGAATATCACCAAAGCCAAAAATAAACATATAGTTGAGCGGAATATTGGCGATGAAGCCTACAACAGCAGCAACCGCAAACGGTGATGTGATGCCGACCCCCTGGCAGTGGTAGCGCAGTGCCATGAAGATACCCAAGGCAGGAAACCCGAATGCGACCATCTTGATGTACTCGCTGGATTTCTCCGCTGTTTGCCCGTCGATACCAAGCCACCCCAGCCCGAGGTGACTGAAATAGCACAGCGGTGCGACAATCAAGCTAAGGAAAACAGACACCCACAGCGCCTGTGGCAGGTGGTCGCGAATTCGATGTATTCGCCCAGCGCCGAAGTCCTGCGCGATGATCGCAGAACTGGCAAACATGACGCCCAGCACAACAAGGTAAAGCGGCAGCCAAATGTTGAAGCCGATGGCAATTGCAGCGAGATCCTTATCACCGAAACGTGCCGCCATAATCGTATCGACAACACCGGTTCCCATTTGTGCGCTCTGGGCGACCAGCAGTGGCCAACCGATGCGCCAAAAATGCGTCAATTCTGATCTGAGCGAAGTGAATGTTTCGGACATGCAGCCCCCAAGCGTGACGGCGCACTGTACCACGTAACGCGAATAACTCAGGCGCTCTTTGGGCATTGTGCTATGCTCGGCGCCCAGCTACCCAAGGACGTAAAAACCGTTGACTGATCAAGTTGTCCAAACCGCCGAAAACCAGGCGCCAAACTCCGAGGATGTGTCGTTCGATTCGCTCGATCTTGATGCGTCGCTCATGCGCGGAATCAATGCCTTGGGCTTTGAACGGTGCTCACCCATTCAGGCCCGAATTTTGCCCTACACGCTGGAAGGGCACGATGCGATTGGCAAAGCACAAACTGGAACCGGTAAGACCGCGGCATTTTTGATCACGCTGTTCAATGACATGTTGAACAACCCGGTTGAGGGCGAGCGTTATTTAGCGGAACCCAGAGCGGTTATTTTGGCGCCCACTCGCGAGCTGGTGATGCAGATCGGGGAGGATGCAAGAGAACTCGGAAAGTTTACCGGGCTCAGTACGGTCACACTCATTGGCGGGGCTGACTACGCGAAGCAGTTACAAAAGGTTAATCAGCGCGTCACGGATATTGTTGTTGCGACCCCAGGGCGATTGATCGATTTTCTCCAGCGGCGTGATATGTTTTTGGATCGCGTGGAGTCACTGGTTCTTGATGAGGCGGACCGTATGCTTGATATGGGGTTCATACCTCAGGTGAAGCGCATTGTGAGATCTACGCCGAAAAAAGAAGATCGCCAGACACTATTGTTCTCGGCCACCTTTAGTCCCGACATAATGAATCTCGCCAGTCAGTGGACTTTCGAGCCTATCACAGTGGAAATTGAGCCAGAGCGAATCGCGACCGAAAACGTGGATCAGCAAGTGTATGTTCTTGAGAGCCGTGATCGGCTAAATGTGCTCAAAAATATTTTGGCAACGCCTGAGGCGACGTCGGTCATTGTTTTTGCAAATCGCCGAGACCAGGTGCGACGCGTTCACGAACGACTGCAAAAAAGTGGTCTTGAGTGTGGGATATTGTCAGGCGAGATCACGCAGGCCAAGCGAACAAAGACGCTCGAGCAGTTTAAGTCTGGACGATTACGCGTGTTGATCGCAACCGATGTTGCCGGTCGAGGTATCCACGTGGATGGCGTGAGTCACGTGGTGAATTACGATTTGCCCGAGGATCCTGAGGACTACGTTCACAGGATTGGCCGTACAGGTAGAGCGGGTGAGAAGGGTGTATCGATCAGCTTTGCCAGCGAAGACAATGCCTTTCTTCTGCCGGAAATTGAGGCGCTGCTCGGTCAGTCGTTAAAGTGCACGCAAGTTCCGGTCGATCTGGTGAACAGCTAGCTATTTGAGCGGTCGCAGCTCCTCACACCACAGTAAGGTGGCGCCCGCGACGGCTGCGGGTATTAAAACGAGGTTCAGCAGGGGTATTCCAGAGACGAATGCAACGATTCCGCCGAATCCGATCGATGTGCTACGGCGAGCGGCACACGCCGCACGAACCTCACCAAACGACAGTTTGTGATTGTCCATCGGATAGTCCACGAACTGCAGTGACATCATCCAAGCGCCGAGCAGTATCCAAAACAGAGGCGCTGCCATATTGATCCCGGGAATGAGGCTGAGGACTAACACAGCGAGTGCCATGGGGACGTAATGCGCGATCTTTTGCAGTTCTCTGAGAAACCCTCGAGGTACAGCGAGCGCAAGTTGGACCGCCGAGCTGTCCGAGACCAGCGTCTCACCGGTGACGAACTCCTCCACTTTCTCGGCGAGTAAACCGTGGAAGGGTGACGTCAGAAAAAGCACGATAAAAATGGACAGATAGCCCGAGAGCAATGTGCCAACGAGCCATATCAGCGGTGCGACGATCCACGTCAGAAAGCTCCATGTGCTGGTCAGTTCACCCGTAAAGTCGACATAAATCCCTGACATGAGTTGGTACAGGGACCCCGCAATCACAAGGAAGACAGCGACGTTTGCGACCAGCGGAATGATCACAAATCCGCGCAGTCCAGGACGCGTAATGATCTTGAGACCTTTAAAAAAGTAACCCATTCCAGTCATCAAGTCTGACATCACATTGTCCTGTCCAATTAAGATTAGAGTCGCGCGATTATCTTTGCTCTCCTGTGATTATACTACGAAGATCTTGAGCGGGAGCGCGATGATGCCAGACAACGATCTGTTCGAAAGCGAAATGAGTGACGTCACGCCGCTTAAACGGTCTCCGCGAGAGCGACTGGTAAAAACTGACTCGGTGGACGCGTCACTCAGGCGTCAGTCTGCGACGCGGACGGATACTGGGTCAGATAATGTGTTAACTGACGATGGTATTGCGCCGCTCGACGCCTGGTGTGTCCTAGAGTTTAAGCGGCCGGGGATTCAAAACGGTGTGTATAGGAAACTGCGGCTGGGGCACTATGAAACCGAGGCTAGACTTGACCTGCATCGAATGACGGTCGCCGAAGCCCGGCGTGAGCTGTGGTCATTTTTTAAAGAAGCCCGTCGGCTGGGTTTACGCACCTTGCTGATCACCCACGGAAAAGGGTTTGGTAACAAGGAGAAGTCGGGTTCGGGTGTATTGAAGGGCTATGTCAACCAGTGGCTACAGGATATTGAGGACGTGCAGGCGTTTCACTCAGCCCAAGCGCACCATGGCGGAACAGGCTCAGCTTACGTCTTGCTTCGCAAGAGTGACGCGAAAAAGCGAGAGAATCGTGAGCGCTTCATGAAGGGTCGAGTACAGGACGTCTGATCAACCCAGCTTTTCTTTGAGGAGCTGGTTGAGCAGCTGCGGATTTGCCTGACCTTTTGAGGCCTTCATGGCTTGGCCGACAAAAAAGCCGATCAGTTTCTTTTGCTTGCCCTCATCCGCTACGCGGTATTGCTCTACTTGTGCCGTATTTTCACTAATTAGCGCATTGATAATGACCTCCAGTGCCCCGCTGTCACTGACTTGCTTGAGCCCTTTGCGGTCAATAATGCTGTCGACGTCGGTCTCACCTTGCCAAAGGGCGTCAAATACGTCTTTGGCCATTTTGCTCGATAGCGTGTTGTCGTCAATTCGCGCGATCAAGGTCGCTACATCAATGGCGCTCAACGTGGCATCGGACATTGAAATGCCTTCCTTGTTGAGTGCCGCACTGACGTCACCAAGTACCCAGTTGGCAGCTGACTTGGGGTTTTCCGAGGTTTCGGCGACGATTTCAAAAAACTCAGCGGTCGCACGTTCTTGTGTCAGTAGGTTGGCGTCGTAATTACTGAGGCCCAACTCCTCGGTATAGCGCAGGCGTTTGGCCACCGGCAGTTCCGGGAGTGACGCTCTTATGTTTTCGATGGTGGCGTCGTCAATGACAATGGGTAGGAGGTCGGGGTCCGGGAAATACCGGTAGTCGTTGGCCACTTCCTTGGAGCGCATCGCACGCGTTTCGTCGCGGTCGGGGTCAAAAAGGCGTGTCTCTTGCGTCACAGTGTGCCCAGCTTCCAGCAGATCTTGCTGCCGTTGGGACTCAACGTGGATGGCTCGCTCGATAAATCGAAAGGAGTTGATATTTTTTAGCTCGGTGCGCGTTCCGTACGCTGATTCGCCCATCGGTCTGAGCGATATGTTGACGTCACAACGCATAGACCCCTCGGACATGTTGCCGTCGGAGATGCCCAAGTAGGTAACCAGGGCGTGCAGTGCCTTCAGGTAGGCAATGACCTGTTCTGACGTTCTAAAATCGGGTTCAGTGACCACTTCAAGAAGCGGTGTGCCCGCACGATTTAAATCGATGCCGGTGTGTGCTGGAATCGCATCATGGACCGATTTTCCTGCGTCTTCCTCGAGGTGCGCACGCAGAATTCTGACCGGAAAAGTCGAACCGTCTTCGAGCGGCACATCGAAGATGCCTTCTTTGACAATAGGCTCGAAGAATTGCGAGATTTGATAGCCCTTTGGTAGGTCTGGGTAGAAGTAGTTCTTGCGATCGAACCGCGATATTTTGCCAATTTCAGCGCCGATACCCAGTCCGAAAACAATAGCCAGCGTGACGGCTTCGTGATTCAGCACGGGTAACGTGCCAGGAAGCGCCATATCGAGTGGATTTGTGTGCGTATTCACCTCGGCGCCAAACTGCGTGGAAGAGGACGAAAAGATTTTTGAATGTGTCGCAAGCTGCAGGTGCACCTCCAGCCCCATCACCATTTCCCAATGCATTAGCGAACGGCCTCCAGTGTCGGTCTGCGGGTGTGCCAGTCGGTGCGGCTCTGAAACTGATGCGCCACGTTCAAAAGTTGAGCCTCTCCGAAACGTTGACCAATCAGCTGTAGGCCGACGGGTAGACCGTTGACCAGCCCTGCAGGCAAGCTGATTGCCGGTAACCCGGCTAAATTTGCGCCTATGGTAAATACATCTTCCATGTACATGTCGGTGATCGATTTACTGGTGTCGTTGAGGGCGAATGCCGTGTTCGGTGCAGCGGGTCCCGCAATGACGTCCACCTCATTCAAAACGCTGTCATATTCTTGTGTGATCAGGCGCCTGACTTGCTGTGCTTTCATAAAGTACTGATCGTATGAAGCGGCCGATAGGGTGAAAGTACCAACGAGTATCCGGCGCTTTACTTCAGCGCCAAAACCCTCTGTCCGAGACCTAAAATAGAGATCTTGAAGGTCGCTTGGCGCCTCACAACGGTAGCCGTAACGCACCCCGTCGTAGCGAGAGAGATTTGCTGACGCCTCAGCAGGCGCAATCACGTAATACGTTGACACGGCTAAATCTGTGGAGGGTAAAGAAACCTCTTTGACAGTGGCGCCTGCGCGCTCTAGCTCACAGATTGCAGCATCGATTGCGGTTGCGACCTCTGTGTTGAGGTGGCTCGAAAAGAACTCTTTTGGAACGCCTATACGAAGACCAGCGATCGGGTGATCTAAGGTCTGATGATAGTTCGGCACCGGGGTGTTATCGCAGGTGGAGTCGAGTGGATCATGCCCTGCCATTGCATTGAGCACGAGGGCACAATCTTGCGCTGAATGTGCCATGGGCCCAGCTTGGTCCATGGATGATGCGAAGGCGATCATCCCGTACCGAGAAACGCGACCGTACGTCGGCTTCAAACCGGTGATTCCGCAGAGGGCAGCGGGTTGTCTGATCGATCCGCCCGTATCGGTGCCGGTCGCAAAGGGAACCATTCCAGACGCAACGGCCACTGCTGACCCACCGGATGAGCCGCCAGGGACTCGCGTCACATCCCAGGGGTTCTTACACGCACCAAACACGCTGGTTTCGTTCGACGAGCCCATCGCAAACTCATCCATGTTGCACTTGCCCAGATTGATCATTCCTGCGTCTTTGAGCTTCTGGACTACAGTCGCGTCGTAGGGTGGAACAAAATCCGCGAGCATTTTGGAAGCGCAGGTGGTGCGCATGCCCTGGGTGCAAAAAATATCTTTGTGCAACATGGGTATGCCAAGGAGGGGAGAGTGCTCTCCCTTCGCTCGTCTTGCATCGGCCTGATCCGCATTGGCAAGGGCTTGCTCTGCTTCAAGACAAACAACGGCATTCAGTTGAGGGTTGAGGCTATCGATTCTTGCCACGGCCTGTTCAACAAGCTGTCGACTCGATACCTCACCATTTTTTAAGGCTTGGCTGAGGGTGGCAATTGACTCGAACGCAATGGGCATCAGTCGATCACCCTCGGTACTAAAAAGTAATTTTCTTCCTTAGACGGCGCATTCTTCATGAGTTCCTCACGCTCCACTAACGTTGTCACGTTGTCGGTTCGAAGAGGCTGATTGGCTGTACATGGGTTGACCATCGGTGCAACGCCATGGGTGTCGACAGATTGAAGGGCATCAAACAGCGCAAGCGTCTGATTGAATTCGGCGGTGACGTTTTCGATGTCGTGTTCTGAGATCGTAAGACGCGCTAGCGCAGCGACGTCTTTCACGGTTGATGCCTGAGTCACAGTAAATACCTGCTTGGTGCGTTTATGGGCCGCAAACTAACACACTTCCAGCTTGCTCAAAAACTATCGCATTGTTACATTTCATTTAGTAGGACGCTGTCTTGGCTAAGGTCGAGCTTCGGGGGTAACACCCTAGCGCGTGAGACGAGGGTGGCTCGTTATCAGCGACAGTGACCGTTTACCTATCCACGGGCTAAAAACATGTTTAAACGCTTGCGAGGGATGTTCTCAACCGATCTATCGATCGACCTCGGAACAGCAAATACTCTGATTTACGTTAAAGACAGGGGCATCATTTTAGATGAGCCCTCGGTTGTGGCGATCAGGGTGCATAACGGACAAAAATCAATCGAAGCGGTCGGTACTGAAGCCAAGCGAATGCTTGGAAGAACGCCCGGAAATATTACTGCAATTAGGCCGTTGAAGGACGGGGTGATCGCAGACTTTCAGGTGACCGAGAAAATGCTGCAGCACTTTATCCTCAAGGTCCACGATACGCATTCGGGTTGGCTACGGCCTAGCCCGCGGGTTCTGATTTGCGTGCCGTGTTTGTCGACACAGGTTGAGCGAGAGGCTATACGTCGGTCTGCGGAGGGCGCCGGTGCGCGAGACGTCCGACTGATCGAAGAACCCATGGCGGCTGCTATTGGGGCCGGACTGAAGGTCGAAGAGGCCGTCGGCTGCATGGTGGTGGATATTGGCGGTGGCACAACGGAAATTGCGCTTATTTCACTCAGCGGCGTGGTTTACCGTGACTCGATTCGTGTGGGTGGTGATCGATTCGATGAAGCCATTGTGGCGCACGTCCGTCGCCGCTTTGGATGTTTAATCGGAGACTCGACTGCTGAGCGCATCAAACAAGAGGTCGGCTGCGTTTGGGTCAGTAGTGAGCAGCGAGAAATCGATGTTCGCGGACGTCATCTTGCTGAAGGTGTGCCACGAACGTTCACCTTAGGCAGCGCTGACGTGATGACGGCGCTCGAGGAGCCCGTTGACGCGATCATCCGAGCTGTCCGCATGGCGCTCGAGCAGTCACCTCCTGAGTTAGCCGCCGATATTGCTGAGAATGGCATTGTGTTGACGGGTGGGGGAGCATTGCTGCGCGATTTAGACGCACGTATTGCTGAAGAGACCGGTTTGCCTGTTGTGATTGCGGAAGACCCTCTGACCTGCGTTGTTCGAGGCGGCGGCATGGCCCTTGAGTTGATGGACTCCTATTCACTGGATCTCATGTCGACCGAGTAAGTTTCTGGGTTCGATACGGAACGAGGAACACGACATCAGCACACTTTTTTCGAAGCCTCGACTCCTGACTATTCGACTGCTTATTGCAGTGGCGTTGGGTTGGGTGTTGGTGGCGTTTATGCGCGAGTCACCATTAACGGGACACGTTGAGGGGGTCGGCGCAGACATCAGTGAGGCCTCATTTGTTGTCATTGATGTTCCAAAGCGTTTGTTTGGAACGGTGGCGGCGTACCTCGAAAGTCGCGCAACGATGCGTCGAAAAATTGTGGAACTTCAGGATCGGAACTTGATCTTGAGTGCGCGCGCTCAACGTATGGAAGCGCTGATGGCAGAAAACATGCGCTATAAGGCGCTTCTCAATTCTGCTGTCGCCGAGGACACGACGATGACCGTGGCGAGAATCGTGGCTGTGTCTCCCGACGTCAATCGACACCTCTTAACGCTGAATCGTGGGGACGCTGATGGCGTTATGATTGGGGACCCTGTCCTCAACGCTGATGGTGTCATGGGTCAAGTGACGCAGGTGGGGCGATCGGCGAGTCGAGCGCTTTTGGTGACCGACGTTCAACATGGACTTCCGGTGCTTAATAATCGGACAGGGCAGCGTGCGATTGCTGAGGGTGTTGGGAGACTTGATCGGCTTGTTATTCGCAACTTGGCCAGTACTTCCGATGTGATATCCAGTGACCTTTGGGTCACTTCCGGGCTGGGTGAGCGCTTCCCCGCGGGTTACCCGGTGGGCACTACCGTTGAAACCGCCACATCTGCTGATGCGGCTTATTTGTCAGTGTCTCTGGCGCCAACCGCGGCCTTGGACGTGGAGAGTCATGTGTTGATTCTCACGTCCGCCGATGCGTCCTGAGGGGCGACGATTGCGATGAGGGATCAAAGCAATATTTGGCCGTCATTGTTGGCGTCGATCGTGATCGCTACGCTTTTTTTTCAAGCCGCAAACTCGGTGGAATTACGCGTTTTTACGCCGCGTTTATTAGAGCTTTGTGTGTGCTACTGGATTTTGTCATCACCGGCCACCGTGGGTGTTTTTTTCGCCTTTACTGTGGGGTTGTTGATCAGTCTGGTTGAGGGGTCTTTCCTTGGGAGTGCATCGATTGGACTCTCGATTGCCGGCTTTGTGCTGCTTAACAATATTTTTACCATCCGACAACTTGATTGGGTTTCACAAACAACCGTTATTTTTCTACTGCTTGGTATTTCCTTGGCCCTTCATAGACTGATTTTGTCCAGTTTAGGTGTCCCCTCCGAGGGTCTTAATTATCTAATTTCGGTCTTCGTATCGTCGGCGCTCTGGCGACCGTTTAATGCGATGATGGATGCAGCACGGTTTCGTTTGAGTCAGTTGTTGTGAGTTTAGTTCTGGCCAGCGCGAGTCCGAGGCGGCGCGAGTTGCTCTCCTTATTAACCGCTGACTTTGTTTGTCGTCCCGCGGATATTGACGAGTCGAGTGGGTTCGACGAGCCGCCTGAGGACTACGTGAGGCGCATGGCTCGAGAAAAGGCGCGGCGCGTTTGGAGGCCCGGTCAAACGGTTCTTGGCGCTGACACCTCTGTCGTGCTGGAAAACCAGATTTTGCACAAACCAACGTCTTATGACGACGCTCGGGGAATGTTAGAGACATTAAGTGGTCAAACACACGAGGTCATGACATCGGTCGTACTGATGTGTGACGCATTGGTGAAAACACAAATGGTTAAAACGAGCGTCCAGTTTGGTGAGCTTGAGCCGACTATCATCGATTATTATTTGAGCACGGACGAGCCTTGGGACAAAGCAGGTGCGTATGGGATTCAGGGTTTTGCAGGTTGTTTTGTGACGCGACTGGACGGCAGCTACAGCGGTGTTGTGGGGCTTCCTTTGCGCGAGACAGGTGCTCTATTAAGGGTGGTAGGGCTGGGTCATGGCGCTCACGGATCCCATGTTTGAGAGGATCTATGGATTCGTCGGGGGCGTCCTTTGGCGGGCTGTTCTTTGGACGCTTATTCTTACAGCGGTTGCGGTCAGTTTACTGACGGCGGTTCTTCCACTTCTCCCTTCGGTCAATACGTCACTCGCTGCGGAGATCCAAGCTAGAACTGGTTTTGAGGCTGAGATACTAGAGATCGGCGGCGAGATGGAAGGATTTCGCCCTCGACTGACGCTAGCCGGTGTCAGTATTGCTGACAGCGAAAAAGGGCAAGAGGTCATATTTCAAGCCGGACGTTTGCAAGTCACGCTAAACCCATGGCGCTCTTTATTGCAGCGGCAGTGGATTCTTTCAGAGGTGCGTGCGAGCGACGTTTTTATCCCCGCTCGATTAGATAATACGACCAGCGGTATTGTTGTCCCCATTGACCCGAGTGTGTTTGCCACCGAAATCGAGCGGTTGGCGCTTAACAACATGAGAGTGTCACTGCTACGTGAGTATTCTGAGGCTGAAGCGGCACTCGATCTTGTCGTTGAGGTGGACTTACGACGCTCGGGAAGCACCCGGGAAATTCAACTGCGCGCGCGTGGTGACGGTGGATTGTCACTGAGCATGACCGGCATCGGGGTCGGCAATCCGCTTGATTTGAGTCAATTTTCCGGAGAACTCAACGGACGGCTCGTGGCCAAGGATGTGGGGCCAGTCAGTGCGTTTTTAGGCCTGGATGTTGCGGGGAGCAGCGACCTCTTTTTTTGGACTGAAGCTCAAGGAGGCGAGGCTCAAACGACATTTAAAGCATCGGGTGAGGCGCTGGCATCGACAGCCAAGCCAGAGTCAAATCCCGTGGCATTCTCGCTAGAGGGTCTTGTCACCTCGAGTCCTCAGGCACATTGGCTCAATATTGTTCAAAGCTCGATTGAGCTCAATGCAACTCGACTTGAATTCTCAGACCTTCATTTAGGACTGAGAAACAACGAATGGGAAGTGGTCGTTAACGATGTGGATTTGGCGACCACTGCAGCGTTAGCAATCGACTCAGGATTGGTGCCCGAAAAGTTCATTTCGCCGCTAGAAAACGCCGAGCCAACGGGGCGTTTAGGCGCGCTTAGTGTTATCGGGTCATTCGACAAGGCGTCGGATCTTCGCGTGTCTGCGACTTTTGAGAATATTCAAGCGCGAGCACATGGTGCGGTACCGGGCGTCCAAGGGCTAACGGGCACCCTCGCACTCAATAGTGGTATCGGCCGCCTTGAGATTGACAGCGACGATTTCACTCTTACGATCCCCAGGCAGTTCACGTCACCGCTCCAACTGGGACGCGTCACAGGTTTGGCTGACTTTGTGCTAACAAGCAATGCGTTAAGTATTACCTCGGGCCGCGTAGTGGCAGATGCTGATGATTTTAAGGCGTCGGCTTTGATCACGGGATACGTGCCGATCGCATCAACGACGGACGAGGGCGCCCGACTCAATGTCGTACTCGGCTCGGATGCGGCGTCGACACAGCGTGTGCTTGAGTTTACGCCCAAGACGATCGATAAGGACGCCTATCAATGGATGCAATCGTCCTTGGGTACGGGCGAGGCTAGGCGTGTTGGCTTTGTACTGCGCGGCGGAATCAGGAAGCGTGACGCGCCGCTTCGATCAATTCAGATGTCGGCTGAGGCAGATTTGGATGCTGTCATCATGCGCCCCGAGTTGCCGCTGGCGGAGCGCGTACTGGGCCATGTGAGTATTGATAACGCGTTGGTGACGTTCGACATCGATTCGGCAACGGTCGGTTCGCTGGCTGTTTCGAGTGGTCTTGTGCAGGTTGGTAAGGTTTTAGAGACGCGTCTGTTAACGGCCCATGCCACTATCGAGGGTGATTTGCCTAAGGCGGTGAATCACGTGGCAGCGCTTCCCTACCTTCCGACCCGAGTAAGTCAGGTGTTATCAGACTTAACCACATCGGGCGGTGTGATGGGCCACTTAGCGCTTTCCGTACCGATCAAGGGGGCACGACGTATTCCCGATGTGTCGACGAGGGTGTTGATTCGTGATGCCTCGCTCAGTTTCGCAGGTCTGCCGATTGAACTTAACCAACTTGCGGGGGACTTTGTCTATGAGTACCCGACGGGCATTACCGAAGGCGCTATTGACGGGTTTTTTCTAGGCCGTCCACTGACCCTTGACCTTAATGCGGAGAACGACAATTTAGGTTCCAGGCAAACCAATTTGTCTATGAAAACGCAGGTGTTACTCGGGGCCGCTGAGATTAGCAGCCTAGTGGGGCGAAGCGTTCCGGACGAGCTGCTGCTTGGAGAGACCGCTGTCGATATTGCTTTTCAAGCGGGTGACGGTGTTGCGGTACAGATTACGTCTGATCTTGAGGGGCTCGCGGTCGGATTACCCGAACCCTTCGCCAAAGTGGCCCAAGACCCATCCTCGATGAATATTGATCTTGCTATATCGGAGTCATTGAGCGCCACGATCAATTATGCAGATATTCTGGCGGCGAAAGTGTCTCGTGATACCACGCAAGCCTGGCGTGCCGCGGTGAGCATAGGGTCGGACCATGAACCTTGGCTTACTCCAGATACTGCTGCGGGTACTGTCGATATATCCGGTCATCTGGTTGAGATTGATGCGTTGGCATGGTCCCAGCTCGCCGGCGCGCTGTCAGGGTCTGCAGACTTTGCGGGTCCAAGTGTTGTTTGGCGAGATGTTTCTACCGACGCATTGCGTTTTGGAGATACGGCGCTTGGTGCGTTTCGGTCTTCAGGCCGGTACCAGGATCAGAACGCCTCGTTTCAGGTCGCCAGCGACTACTTTGCGGCGAACATAGACTTTGACGCACGTGAGCCACTATTCAATGTGCAATTCGATCGGTTAAACCTCAGCGCACTCCCTAAGATTGATGCGGGCCGTGGTGTGAGTGGCGAATCGGCGGTTGTGGGCGGTGCATGGCCGATGACGACGGTCAGTATCGCCTCGCTTATGCTTAACGAAAAAGACCTCGGGAACTTGTCATTTGATGCTCAAAGTAGCGCGCAAGAAGTGCGCCTATTTGGGTTTGAAGGCGTGGTGGACGGCGTCAACTTTGAGCCGGGTACCGAGATCATTTGGGATCGGACCACAGCCAGCACGCGAACATCGATCGATCTAACACTCGCTGATGCGACCAATGCATTAACACTGCTGGATGCGAAGTCTGTTGTGGATTTTTCTGCGGGCACCATTAAAGGGGAGCTGGCCTGGGATGGTGCCCCCATTAATTGGGCGCCGAGCAAGCTCTCCGGAGATGTTGAGCTTCAGCTGTCATCGGGTTCGTTTTTGCCGATACCTTCGCAGGCCACCGACCCCTTACGATTTATCGGTGTGTTTAACCTGGCAGGGTTGGTTCAGCGAGCGAATGTCAATCAACTGTTTGACCCAGGTCTGACCTTTGATCGTGCTCGCGGCGACTTTTCTCTCAACAAAGGCAAGGTTAGGGTCAACGAATTCTCTATTCGCAACGGGGGTGGCAGCCTCACCTTGGGGGGGGACTTTTCGATGCAGACCGAGGAAATTGACGCAGAACTGGTTGTGACTCTCCCCCTTGTGGACAATATCCCGTGGGTCGCAGCCTTGGCAGGAGGGCTTCCGATTGCTGCGGGGGCCTACCTCGCCAGTAAAGTGTTTGAAGATCAGATGACTCGACTGTCGAGCGGGGTTTATTCCGTGAGCGGTCCGATCAGTTCACCGGCGGTAAAATTCATGCGGGTGTTTGATGCCAGTCTCTCAACAAATAAGGCGAAGAAAACCTCGACCGATCAGTCGGCGGAGGGCTCGTCCGAGAGCGAGCGCAGATAACGAAATAGGCTGCGTGCTGATACTGGCGGCAACTGCTTGTCGCGCTCCGCGATCGCACTGCGCGTCAGCTGGCGAATCAGTTGTCTGTCGGCATTAGGCCAGATCGAGAGCACATCGGTTAGGGCTTCATCGCCTCTGAGCAACAGCGCATCGCGTGCACCCTCAATAACGTGTTCTCGGGCTTTCGCTTGTCGTGATGTCTCATGGAGCTCGTCGAGGGCTTGCTCAATAGCGCCTGCCTCTGTCTCGCGCATGAGTTTCCCAATGAACTGCATTTGCCGACGCTTTCCACTGTGGTGAGAAATACGTTGTGCGAGTTCAACAGCCTCAATAAGCCGCGGATGGTCGATATTGAGCTTCGCCAGCTGTGCGGCCGACAGGGATACTAATTGCTCACCGAGAACCTGAAGCGCGTGCATTTGTCGTTTTCGAGCGCTCTTACTTTCCGGTACAAACTCGTCGTCATCCATTAGGTCTTCGCTTTTAGCTAGGGTTCAGTTATAGAAGTAGGCAGCCACGCCAAGAAAGGCGAAAAATCCCACGACATCGGTGATGGTTGTCAATACCACACCGCCGGCTAACGCTGGATCGATACGAAGTCGATCTAAAATAAGCGGCAGTGATGCGCCCGCAATACCTGCAGTAATCAGATTAATGATGATTGCAAATGCGATGATAAGTCCAAGTGTCGTGTCGTCGAACCAATAAGCTGCAATGACTGCGATTACGAACGCCCAAATAAGCCCGTTGATGATCGAGACGAAGATCTCGCGACGGACAAGCCAAATTTCCGTTCGATCATTGATCTGGCCCATCGCCATCGCGCGAATAAGCACCGTCAGGCTCTGTGTACCAGCAATGCCTCCCATGGAGGCAACGATCGGCATCAATACGGCGAGCGCAACCACTTTTTCAATTGTATCTTGATAAAAGGCAATCACTGAGGCCGCCAAAATGGCCGTGGCGAGATTAATTGCTAACCAGATGGCGCGCTGAGGTGCCGTCGCAAGCACGGTGGTAAAGACGTCTCCGTCTCCGAGGCCCGCCATCACCGCTAGGCTGTGATCGGCCTGTTCGCGGATAACGTCGACGACATCATCAATTGTGATTCGTCCCAGTAGCTTGCCTTGTGGATCAACGACGGGGGCCGAGATCCAATCATTTCGCTCAAATCGCCGCGCGACCTCGTCAGCCGAGGTCATCGCGTCTAAAGGTTCGCGCTCGGTTTTCATCATTTCTCGCACCGATACATGCGGATCGGATACGAGCAGCGTCCTCACTGGCAACAGTCCCACATACTTATAATCACGATTCACCACGATTAGGCTGTCTGTGTTTTCGGGCAGTCGCGTGTGGCGTCTTAAGTAGCGGAGCACCACGTCCATTGAAAGATCCGCGCGGATCGTGAGCGCGTCGGTACTCATAAGGCCGCCGGCCACGTCGTCCGGATAGCTAAGTGCGGTTTCAAAGCGATCTCGATCGTCATCAGTTAACGACCCCAGAATCTTGTCGGTATCCGCTTGGGGTAGTTCATGGAGTATGTCAGCAACGTCGTCGTCGTCGAGTTGCGAAATGATCTCCGCGACGGCTTCTGGTTGAAGCTCTGCTAGGAAGGTATTGCGAATATCGTCGGGTAACTCGTTGAGGACGTCAGCCTCTTGCTCATGATCCAGAAGGGTCCAGAGCTCGTCTCGAGTCGATGGTGGGGAGGAGCTGATGAGGTGTGCAATGTCGCCTGGGGATATATCGGCGAGGACCGCAGCAACATCAGAGGCTGTACCAGAGCGCAGTGCGTCTGTGACTCGAGTCACCGCAAGGCTCGCCTGTGCACTCATATCAACCATGGTTCATCCCTCCACTCGCGCGCGAAGGTTATCACTGCACGCGCCACTATGCCGGCCTCGCCCATGCGAACAAATACCATCAGATACAGTGCTAGGACAGGGGCATGTCTCTATGATTTACGGTCACAGCGGGGAATTGGTCCGCTAAAGCGCTACCGATTCGCTCGGTCATGTAGACCGAGCGATGCTTGCCGCCTGTGCAGCCGATTGCAATCGTGAGATACGCGCGTTGACTCTCTTTGTACAGCGGGATCCATCGACCCAGCATTGCAATGAGATCGTCGGCCACCTCGTGAGTCTCGGTATGGGTTTCGAGAAAGGCTTTTACTTCGGGCGCTTGCCCGGTAAAGGGACGCAGCTCTGGCTCCCAGTGCGGATTGGGGAGCATGCGCATGTCGAGCACAAGGTCAGCGTCTACTGGCGCACCTTTTTTGAACCCAAAAGACTGCACCTGAATCGCCATTGTATTCGCGCCGGCTGCTCCTATGCGCGCTGTGACGACTTCCCGTTGCTGGTACGGGGACATTTCACTAGTGTCGACTATAAGATCAGCAGCAGCGACAAGTGGCTCGAGAACAACACGTTCCAGTGCAATGGCATCCGCTAATGATCTCCCGCTGACGCTCAGTGGATGTCGGCGTCGCGTTTCGTTGAAACGTTTACCGAGTGCTTGCGCCGTCGCATCAAAAAATATGAGCTGGAGCTCGAGCCCCTCGCGCAGCGCTCGCAGGTAGTCCCGAAAATCAGTAACTCCAGCATCCTCGGTGCGTATGTCAATGCAGATCGCCAGACCTTGATGGGTTTGATGGGACTGCTTGGAGAAGTGCTCGATCAGAAAGCTCACCAGAGCGATAGGAAGATTATCGACACAGTAGTAACCAAGATCTTCGAGCTGGTTGAGTGCCGAACTTTTCCCTGAGCCTGAACTTCCACTGACGATGACTACGCGCATGAGTTAGCGCACCGATCTGGTGGGTTGGGGATCCCTGAGTTGAGCTGCAGGGAGTATCACGATTCAGAGAGCAGTGATTGCTCGAGCTCCGGCTCAGGCTTTTTATGACTGCGTTGCTTGCGCTTGTATTCAGTGACCTGTCGATCGAGTTTGTCAATGACGGAGTCAATGGCGGGGTACATTCCGGAATGCGTGTCTGAAGCGAAAAAATCAGCACCTGCAAGATGAAGATTCGCCTCCGCTTTGTGCGTGGCTCGCTCGACGACTAAGACAAACTCAATGTGATCGATGCTGTCACAGTGACGTTCTAAACGCCTCAATTTCTTGGAGATACGCTCCCTCAGCCCGTCGGTTACGTCTACGTGATGTCCACTAATGGTTAATCGCATGGTCTCTCTCCTGTTCTTTTTAAATGTCTAGATATACCGCTTTCTCTCGTTAGAAGGTCCGATGTTCATTTGCTCTCGATACTTTGCAATTGTGCGACGAGCAACAACGACCCCTTCGTCGGCCAATAACGTGCACAGTTTGGCGTCGCTCAATGGCTTTTGTGGATTTTCTTGGGTAACGATACGCTTGATCAACGCTTTGATGGCTGTGGACGAACACTCACCGCCTTCAGTGGTTGCGACATGGCTTGAGAAGAAATATTTCAACTCGTAGATCCCACGTGGTGTGTGCATGTATTTGCGTGTTGTTGCTCGTGAAACGGTTGACTCGTGCAGATCAACCTCGCCTGCGATATCGGCAAGTATGAGTGGCCGCATTGCTTCATCACCATGATCTAGAAAGGCACGCTGGTGTTGCACAATGGAGGAAGCGACTTTCAATAGTGTCTCGTTGCGGCTGAGTAGGCTTTTAATAAACCACTTAGCCTCCTGCATACTCGCTCGACCATAATCTTTGTCCGTGTTTGAGCCTGCGCTTAAAAGTTCAGCATAGTGGTCGTTTATTCGAAGCTTGGGGGCAACATCCGGATTGAGCTCGACTCGCCATCGACCGTCGACACGCTTAACAAACACGTCCGGAACGATGTACTCGGTCACCTCACTTTCCACCGATGATCCAGGCGTTGGGTTGAGTGAGCGAATCAGCGAGAGTGCACCGACAATGTCATCGGGTGTTGTGCGCATGCGCCGCGCCAAATTTTTGGGGTCCGCAACAGGAATTTGTTCTATGTGTCGGCTCACCAGTAAGCCGGCTGTTTCCCGATGAGGCGTCTCCACAGCCATTTGCCGCAGCTGGATGAGAAGACACTCGCGCAAATCGGCGGCAAAAACGCCTGTCGGTTCAAAGTGCTGAAGTCTGTGCAAAACAGCCATGATCTCGTCGAGCTCTATGTCGTCGCTCGCAAGGCCTAGATGAATTTGCTCCGGTGTCTGGGTCAATCGACCGTCAACGTCAACAGCGTCGATAAAGGCTAGCGCGATGGTGTGATCAGCGGCGGAAAAGCGGGTGAGGTTGAGTTGCCACAAAAGGTGCGATTGCAATGTTTCAGGCAATGAATCGCGCTCGGCGAAATTCATGTCGCTGTCGCCTATGGATTGACTCGGCGACGAGGGGGCCGCAGAGGGCATGACATCCTCCCAGGCCGCATCCACTTGCAGTTCGGTGCCCGGAATGTCTTCACTAACCGTTTCGGAGAAATCCACGCTTTCTTTTAACGTGTTATCGACCTGATCGACCAGCGTGTCTTCTTCATCTAAAAGCGGGTTGCTCTCGAGCGTCTCGGTGATGGTTTGCTGGAGATCTAGGGTGCTGAGTTGAAGAAGCTTGATAGCCTGCTGTAACTGAGGCGTCAGCGTAAGTTGTTGTCCAAGCTTTAACTGCAGCGCCTGCTTCATAACTCTCGTAAAGCACCTGATGGAGGGCCAGTTTAGCGCTTTAGATTCCGCGAAGGCAAACAGGTTGGCAAAGATTTTGCTTGACCGGTGAGCGTTTAGAGACGGAAGTCTTTGCCCAGATAAACGTTCCGTACTTTCGTATTGTCTAAAATACTTTGCGCGTCCCCATCCGCGATAACCTGACCTTCGCTGACAATGTAGGCACGCTCGCAAATATCAAGCGTCTCTCTTACGTTATGGTCAGTAATAAGCACGCCCAGGCCGCGTTCTTTGAGGTGGTTGATGATGGCTTTAATGTCCGAAATGGAAATGGGGTCAACGCCTGCAAAGGGTTCATCAAGCAATATCACTTTTGGCTCTGTCGCCAAAGCCCTCGCTATTTCCACGCGTCTACGCTCGCCGCCCGACAGGCTTTGGCCCAGTGAATCTTTGAGTTGCGTAATATGAAATTCGCGCATGAGCTCGTCGCATTGAAGCTGCTGCTCTTGAGGTGATAAATCGGTGCGGGTTTCGAGGATGGCTAAAATATTATCCTGGACTGACATCCTGCGAAAAATAGAGGCCTCTTGCGGGAGGTATCCTAATCCCTGGCGGGCTCGTAAGTGAATGGGAAGGTGAGTCACGTCGTTACCCGCAAGACTAATGGACCCCTCATCGCTGGTCACCAAGCCGACCATAAGGTAGAAACACGTGGTCTTGCCTGCGCCGTTTGGGCCGAGCAGGCCAACGATTTCGCCGGCATTAACGTTCATCGACATACCGTCTACCACGCGGCGGCCTTTGTAGGCTTTAACCAATCCCGTTGCAGACAAGACATTACTCATACTCACTGCCCTCGCGCAGCGCGTTGGGTGGGATCGTGACCTTGACACGCTGAGGCAGATCTTTATCCGGTGAGCCTGCGGCCATGACCCTCTGCGTCGTGACGAGATACTCGATGGTGCTTCCCTCGATAACCGCGCCGTTCTGTAAGATTCTGGCGCCGCCAATAAGGCGGATGCGGTCGGTCGCTTCGTGGTATTCGATGGTCTCTGCGTGAGCGTCGATGGGTCCTGAACTGCCGTCTGGTTGTTGTGTCATCGTTGCGGGGTTTCCGCGTGCCGTTATGAGCGTTGCCTTGTTCTCGTCAAAGGTAAAAACGAGGCTGTCCGCTTCAATCTTTAACGTGCCCTGCGTTAATACGACGTCACCTCGATACGTGGTTTCGCCGGATGGCTCCTCGCGAATGGCGCTGTCGGCCGCAATCTCGATGGGTTTGTCAGTGTCGATACTGAAGCTCGACGGAACCAAGCCAATGCTGGCGCTGATCAAAATTAGGGCTCGAATCTGAAGGCGGGAGCACATCATTGGGTCTTATCCTGCCGATATTGAGAGGCCACGTTACCTGCAAGCTTTGCGGTGCCTGCATTCAGGTCGATGATCAAACCCGCGCCTGTTGTTTCGCTTCTATCGCTCACGAGGCGCGTCTGAGTATCAGATACCGCGATGTTGGTTAATGCGTCCAGTTTAACCTCTCGGGTCTCTAATTTAAGGGCTTCCCCACGCGAGATCGTGACGCCTCCTGACAGCGTCATTGCATCGGCTGACGCCTGTGACGAGCCGGTAGGAGCGAAAAGTGTCCAGTGCCCGCCTTGCTTGTCTTCGTGTTCGACCCAGACTTCCTTTAATCGAGTTTCAGGAGCGCCCTCGTACTTTACGGCATAAGCCGCTTTGCTCTGCTCAAGCTTTTCACCTGCCGCACCAAAGCGCGTCAGTTCCAGCTGCTGAATTTCCATCTCCACAAGCTGGTCGGCGGCGGCGCGCACCGGTGCTTGACGTTCAACACGGGAAAAAACGATGAGCAGTACGATTACCCCTAGACCTGCAAAGCTTAGACTCCACTTCATGACGCGCTGCAGTCCAGTAAATAGTCACAGAGGTCGCGGACGCATCCCGTGCCTCCCGAAAGCGCCGATACCCAGTCTGAGGCCGCCAATACCTCTCGCGCCGCATCGGCGGGGCAAGCCCCAAGCCCTGCGGCTTTTATGGCATCGAGGTCCGGTAGGTCATCACCGATGTAGGCGACGCGACTGATGTCGATTTCTAGGGTGTCTAAAAGCTTTATCAGTGCAGTGAGTTTGTCTTCGCGTCCCTGTATCAAGTGCCCAATTTGCAGCTCGGTGGCACGTCGCTCAACCATCGCAGAGACCCTACCTGTGATAATGGCCGTGTCGATGCCCGCCGCTTGCACGCGCTTGATGCCCACGCCATCTTTTATATTGAAGGACTTGAGCTCATGACCCTCGCTGCTGTACGTCACCTGGCCATTAGTCATCACGCCATCGACATCCATGACGAGGAGCTTAATGTCTCGGTGCTTCATGTCTCGATGCTGAGTCATACGACGCCTGCCCTTAAAAGCGCCAGCAGCTGAACGACCCCGGCGACACGATCATTCTCGTCGGTCACGACTAAGGCGCTGATACTGTCTGCTTCCATACGGGCGACGGCTTCAGCGGCGAGCGCATCTGCACTGATCGTTTTGGCGCCTTTTGACATAACAGCTTCGACCTGTGTTTTTCGTAAGTCGTAGTCCTGCTCAAGCGCACGTCGCAGGTCCCCGTCGGTAAAAATTCCGAGTAATCGATCGTTATTATCAACGACAGTCGACATGCCCAAGCCCTTGGCAGAGATTTCCATGAGTGCGTCGGCAAGTGACATTGTCAGCGACACTTTGGGGATATCTGAACCGGTGACTAAAACGTCTGACACCCGTGTCAGTAGTCGTCGGCCCAGCGCACCACCAGGGTGTGTAAATGCAAAATCTTCCGCGGTAAAACCGCTCTGTTCCAGCATGGCAATGGCCAGGGCGTCGCCCATGACCAGGTTGGCGGTCGTGCTGGCAGTAGGAGCAAGATCGAGAGGGCAGGCTTCCTCATCGACACTAATATTCAGGTGCGCATCAGCGGCTCTTGCAAGGGTCGAGTCAGGATTGCCTGTCATGGCCACGATGGGTAATCCCAATCGCTTAAGAAGGGGTAGCAGTGCTGTTATTTCAGCGGTCGTACCGCTGTTCGACATGAGCAGTGCTGCGTCGGAGCGCGTGATCATGCCCATGTCGCCGTGGCAGGCCTCGGCAGGATGGACAAACTGTGCAGGTGTTCCGGTACTGGCGAGTGTGGCCGCTATTTTGTTACCAATATGTCCACTTTTACCCATGCCACTGACGATCACTCTGCCCTTGACCGCCGAGAGTAGCTCGACGGCGTGCGTAAACGATTCATCGATGCGATGTTGAAGCTGCTCAACGGCGCGGAGTTCGAGTTCAATCGTGCGTCGAGCCGACTCAATCGCATTTCGGGGTTGTTTTGATGTTGTAGTCACAGTGCAAAGTCCGGGTAGAAAATGAGGATACCCATGTAGGTTGTGTAGATTGTAACGAGTAGGACACCGGAGACACGACCAAGTTCATTTGAGCCTCTACTGCTGGGCTCTGAACGTTTGAAGGCTAAGGCGGCGAGCAGCATCAGAACACCAGCCGTCAACAGGGTCACCGGCCAGTCCCTACTCATGACGCTGGGATTAAGCGACAGCGGTCCGAAAATGCCAGGTATTGCCAGTACCACCAGTAAATTAAAGACATTGCTGCCGACGATGGCGCCGACTGCAATATCCGCGTGTCCTTTGAGCGCGCTCATCACGGACGCTGCAAGCTCCGGAAGACTGGTGCCGATGGCAACAATGGTCAATCCGATAACCAGCTCGGAGACGCCCAACGCCGTTGCGATGTTAACTGCCCCAAATACGAGCGCCCGCGAGGACAGCACTAAGAGCACTAAACCCACCGTAAATACCCCCCATGCTTTAGCGACGGGTAGGGTAGGCGGCTCAGTCGTTTGGCTCGTTTCGGTGTCGCCACGGCGCGCCAAAAGGACGAGGAAGAGCACGAGCACCGAGAGCAACACTGCGCCATCAGTGGCGGATAGGCTGCCATCGACCATAAGCGCACCCGCAAGCAGCGTGACAATGAGCATCTGCGGCAGTTCACGCTTTGTGGCGCTCGCATCGATAGCGATCGCCCTAATGATGAGTGTTACGCCTAGCACCAACCCGACATTAGTAATGTTGGAGCCGAGTGCATTTCCCACTGCCAGCTCACCCGAGCCGGACAGAGAGGCCATTAACGAGACGACTATTTCAGGTGCAGAGGTGCCGAGTGAGACGATGGTCATGCCAATCAACAGTGGCGGCATGCCCGCATGATTAGCGATTGCCGCAGCGCCCTCCACGAACTTGTCCGAACTCCAAACGAGACCTGTGAGTCCCACGACGATGAAAAAGAGATCAAGCATTTGCTATCAGTTGGCACCTTGATTTTAGAAAACGGGTCGCTGTCTGCCAGCGATCGGTTATCATACGGCAATGTGAGCTTTGAGCAGACTCCATCTTTGCGCAAATCAGGGCTGCTCGTCCCAACAAATTACGTTTTGAGCTAAAAATTGCATGAAATCAGTTAAATCACGAATAACCCATCTGTTTGTCGCGGCGATGGCTTTGTTGATCAGTTGGTCCTCATCGGCCAACACCGAGTCAGACGCTACCGCTATTATTGAGTCTACGACGTCGCAAATTATGGCGATTGTCGACGACGCGCCTGACTACTTCGACGCTGATCCCGGCCGGTTTTATGACAGTATCGGAGCTGTGCTCGATGAGACAATTGACTGGCGAGGCTTTGCTAAGGGTGTGATGGGTGAGTATGCCTCGAACGCTCGATACCGAAGTTTGGATCAGGAAGGTAAAGAGGCACTTCGCGAGCAGTTGGAGTCGTTCACCGAGATCATCAAGTCGGGACTTATAAGGACCTACGCAAAGGGGCTGCTTGCCTTCAGCGGCTCTAAGTTCGAGATTGTGGCTGATGAGAGTGGTGAGCCTAATGCTCGGTCTGTCTCGATCACACAGCAGGTCTATGGGACCGGCGATCGAACGTTTACGGTGCGTTATCAAATGGGTCGAGGTCGGAATGGTGAATGGCGTTTGAGAAATATCATCGTCGAGAATATAAACCTAGGCCAAATTTATCAGAACCAATTTTCTGCGGCGGCCAAATCCGCTGACGGTGATGCTGCTAAGGTCATCGCTGAGTGGGATGTTGCAGCGAATTTACCGGAGGACCTGGACAGTGAATGAAGCGATGATTGTCAGTGCGTTAGAGGCGGAATTTCCTGACGCTGTTATTGAGGTTGATCTTGACGGATCGCATTGCCAAGTCATGGTGATCAGTACAGTTTTTGCGGGCCTACGCCCTGTAGCGTGTCAGCAACGCGTGTATGCACCACTTGGGGAATTTATCAAAAGTGGCGCGTTGCATGCGGTAAATATCATCGCTAAGACCCCGTAGTCGAGTCTTCTCAAGGTGGATCATTTTATCATCCGAGGCGGTCAGCCGCTTGAGGGTCGTGTTCAGATATCAGGTGCTAAAAATGCTGCGTTGCCGATTTTGGCGGCGACATTGTTGACGTCGGAGCAGTCGACGTTATCGAACGTGCCTCATCTGAACGACATCACGACTATGGTGGCCTTGTTGGGTGCGCTGGGTGCTGATGTGTCGGTTGACGAAGCGATGCAACTCACGGTCTCAGCGGCTGCGCTTAACAATCAGCAAGCTCCCTACGAGCTAGTCAAAACCATGCGCGCCTCGATTCTCGTGATGGGTCCTTTGCTGGCACGGTTTGGTCATGCTCAGGTTTCGTTTCCTGGTGGGTGTGCGATTGGTAGTCGACCTGTGGACTTGCACCTCAAGGGTTTTGAAGCCATGGGGGCGAGTATTGAGGTTCGTGATGGTTATATTGTGGCAAGCACTGACGATGGTCTGCACGGGTGCGATTTCACATTTGACACTGTCACGGTGGGTGGCACTGAGAATCTCTTGATGGCTGCCGTACTGGCACAAGGTCGCACGGTGCTGCGGAATGCAGCGCGCGAACCAGAGATCACCGATCTTGTGCATTTCTTGCGTGGCATGGGGGCGTGCATTGAAGGTGATGAGAGCTCCACACTCATTATCGACGGAGTGTCGTCGCTCAGGTCGAGTCACTACAGCGTGATGCCCGATCGAATTGAAGCGGGAACTTTTTTGGTTGCTGGCGCGGCGACCGGCGGCTGCATCACCGTGGATAATGCTGACCCCGAACACTTGGGTATTGTGCTTGATAAATTGCGCGAAGCCGGCGTGCGCATTAGCGTGGACGGGATGTCGATTACGGCCGATATGCGTGACAGGCGTCCCAAAGCGATCGACCTTGTCACTGCACCCTATCCCGGTTTTCCGACCGATATGCAGGCGCAATTTACCGCGCTTAATGTGATCGCCGATGGCGTGGGTCGAATTACCGAGACGATTTTTGAAAATAGGTTGATGCAGGCTCACGAGATGAGTCGGATGGGTGCAAATATCACAGTGGACGGACACTCCGCTATTATTCGTGGCAAAGAGACCATTAATGGTGCGCCGGTGATGGCGTCGGATTTACGAGCTTCAGCGAGCCTTGTGATTGCGGGATTGGCTGCCAGGGGAGAGACGCGAGTTGAGCGTATCTATCACATTGACCGAGGCTATGAACGCATTGAAGAGAAGTTGCAGTCTATCGGTGGCGACATCGTCAGGAAGTCGAGGTAAATCATGAATCCCGTTCAAGCGGAAAAGCTCACTATTGCGCTGACCAAGGGCCGTATTTTAACAGAGACTCTGCCCTTGTTCGCAGAGGCGGGTATTGAGCCGCTCGAATCGATTGATAAAAGTCGAAAGCTGATTTTTGAAACGACCGTCCCCGGTGTTTCATTCGTTTTGCTGCGAGGATCCGATGTGCCGACCTATGTGCGACACGGTGCGGCAGACGTGGGCGTTGTTGGGAAAGATCTGCTCATGGAGTTTGGTGACGAGGGTTTTTATGAAGTCCTTGATCTGGGCATCGCGCGCTGCCGATTAATGACGGCTGGGTCGGGTCATGATCGACGACCTGCGTCCGCGAAAATGAGAGTGGCGACTAAGTTCGTCAATGTCGCTCGCGCACACTATTCGGCAAGGGGTATTCAAGCAAACATCATCAAGTTGTACGGGGCGATGGAGCTTGCACCGATCATGAATCTTGCGGATGAAATTGTCGATATTGTCGATACTGGCAATACGCTAAAAGCGAATGGGATGAGACCTCTCGAACACATCGCAGACGTATCGTCACGCTTGATTGTGAACAAGGCGTCAATGCGCACCCGAAATCCGATTATTGCCTCGTTGATTGAGCAAATCTCCACCGCTGTCGCGTCTCGTCAGGGGGATTGATGTCGATTGATATTCGTCGCTTTTCTAGTCTAGATCCGGAGTTTGAGGCAAAGATCTTAGAATTACAGGCACCTATTGAGGCACTTGATCCCGCGTTGGTGGGCACCGTCCGAGATATTATCGATCAAGTGAGGCGCGGTGGTGATCCTGCGCTTTTAGCGCTCACACAAAAATACGATTTGCACCCCGCAGAGACGATGTCAGATTTGGCGTTTGGCCGTGACCAGCTCAAGGCTTTCGAGTCTCGTGTTACCCCAGAAGAGCTCACGGCACTGAAAACTGCGGCAATGCGGATTCAGCGCTACCACGAACAACAGTCAGCCTGTGATTGGTCGATGACTGACGATTACGGTAACTGTCTTGGTCAGCGTGTTCGACCCATGCGGCGAGTGGGCCTTTATGTGCCCGGTGGAAAAGCCAGCTATCCGTCGTCGGTGCTGATGAATGCGATTCCGGCTAAGGTCGCTGGCGTGTCCGACGTTGTCATGGTCGCGCCTTCACAGAAAGGTGAGATAAACCCATTGGTTTTGGCGGCAGCCTCATTGGCCGGTGTGGACTCAGTTGTGACGGTCGGCGGTGCACAGGCTATCGCTGCATTGGCGCACGGTACTGAGACGATTGCGGCAGTCGACAAAATTGTGGGCCCCGGTAATCGGTATGTTGCGGAGGCAAAGCGGCAGGTCTTTGGTAAGGTGGGCATCGACATGATCGCCGGACCCTCGGAGATTTTTATCATTGCCGATGGCAGTGTGGATCCAGATTGGATTGCGCTTGATCTTATGTCGCAAGCGGAGCATGACGAAATCGCACAAGCGGTTTGTATTGCCACGTCCGATGAGTGTCTGGATGCGGTGCTTCGGTCGTTAAGTGCGCTACTGCCCGACATGCCGCGCCGCGATATTATCGAAGCGTCATTTCGTAATCGCGGCGCACTGATTTCGGTGGGTGATTTACAGGAAGCGGCGGCACTGTCAAATCGTTTTGCGCCGGAGCACTTGGAGCTCGCCGTGGCGTCACCGCGGTCATTGCTTGAACACATCACAAGCGCGGGAGCTATTTTTCTTGGGGCATACAGCTCTGAGTCTTTGGGCGACTATTGTGCGGGTACCAATCACGTGCTCCCGACGTCCGGAGCCGCTCGGTTTTCATCGCCCTTGGGGGTGTACGATTTTCAGACGCGCTCCTCCATCATCGAGATCAGTCAAGAGGGTGCCCATGCGCTGGCGAATGTCGCAGGCACCATCGCCGATGGAGAGTCGCTCACCGCTCACGCATTGGCTGCGCGCGCGCGGACACGAACACAAAAGTAAGACGTTAGGGCTTAAGGCGCTGCAGGTCGCGTCGACACGATGGCGTCGACAGCAAACTCATCGTCGTTGCGGCGCAGTCCAACCGTCACTCGGTCACCTGGGCGCAGTCGAGCGATTGTCTGCATGGCTTGACGTGCGTCGGTCACACGCGTGCCTTCCAAGGCAACGATAAGGTCGCCGACTTGAATGCCGGCGCGTTGTGCGGGTCCATCCGGCGCGGTTTCAGTCACGAGAAGTGACTGTGTCGATCGGCCTTGCTCATCAAAACCCATGAGTAAATCCACGCTGACCCCGAGCCAGCCACGAATGACGCTGCCGTATTCAATCAGGTCACTCATGACGACTGACACCAGATTGCTTGGCGTTGCGAGATTGATGCCAATGCCACTGACCTCAGTATTTTGGTCATTTACCCCGGTATAGATCAGTGTATTGATGCCGACTAATTTGCCTTCAGAGTCTATGAGTGCGCCGCCGGAGTTACCCAGGTGAATCGTTGCATCGGTCTGAATATAGTTCTCGTAGGCTGAGAGCTGGAGACCGTATCGCTCAAGGCCTGACACGATCCCTAAGGAGACCGAATGGCTAAAGCCATAGGGATTACCGATCGCCAAGACCACGTCACCGACGTTAATGTTGTCGGAGTTTGCGGTTTCTATTGCGGATAAACCCGAAAGCTCGGTTTTAAGGAGGGCGAGATCAGTTTCTGAGTCAGCCCCAACGACGGTCGCGCTGGCGCGCCGGCCATCGGAGAGCAGTATTTGGATGGTTTGTGCGCCTTCGATGACATGACGATTCGTGATGATGTGGCCGTCTTCACGCATAATGACGCCAGAGCCCAGAGAGCGTTCAACGCGGGGCTGACGTTCGCCTGGATTCATGAAACGACGAAGAAGCGGGGCGTTGAGAACGGGGGATCGGTCGGCCACTAATTTTGCGGTATAAATATTGACGACCGATGGTGTGGCCACCATAACAGCGTTGCTGTAGCTGTCGGGACCCTGCGTATTTCGCGGCACGAGCCAGTCCGTCGTCAGCAACAGTGCGGCCGCCAGCACGCCTACCAGCGCTGGCCACGCCAATTGAGAAACCCATTCGCGCATTATTCAGATCTCAAATTCAGGATCAGTAGTGTAAATCAAAGTCTGAGTATAATACGCATTACAAATCCAATTGAGACGGGCGGGGTGTGTTCTTCATGGGTATCAGCCGAGAAACACTGAGGGTCGCGCTAGATCGCGAACTGAACATTGAGGGCTTTAACGATTATTGCCCCAATGGTTTGCAAGTTGAGGGCTCACCCACTATTTCTGTGGTTGTGTCAGGGGTGACCGCGTGCCAAGCGCTACTTGATAAGGCGGTGTCGCTGAATGCCGACGCGGTACTCGTGCATCATGGCTACTTTTGGCAAGGCGAAGACGCGCGAGTCGTCGGTATGAAGGCGCGCAGACTCAAAACACTGTTGGATTCGGGGATAAATTTATTTGCCTATCACCTGCCTTTGGACTGCCATCGGTCGTTGGGTAACAACGCGGGTTTAGGGAGGGCCCTGGGACTTAGTGATTGGCAGCCACTGAATGCGGTGGACCTAAGTTTCCCCGTTTTTTACGGCGGCTTGGAAGCTCCGAATTCACTGCAGTCGGTTGCACAGGGCCTTGAGCGCGAGTTGGGGCGAGGCGTCACCGTTGTGGGAAGTCCTCAGGCAAGCGTTCAGTCAGTGGCGTGGTGTACCGGCGGAGGCCAACGTTACATAGACGCCGCAGCCGATGCGGGTGTTGATTTGTATGTCACCGGTGAGATCTCGGAGCAAACCGTCCATGTTGCTCGCGAGCGAGGTATCTCGTTTATCGCTGCAGGTCATCATGCGACGGAGCGGTTTGGCGCTCGCGCCTTAGGCGAATGGGTCGCTGAACATTTTGGTGTCGAGCACCACTTCGTGGACATTGACAGTCCGGCTTAAGCCTTCAGTTGGACTGGCTCGCGTAATTTTTATCTAAACCAAAATCTTCGGAGAGTTGCCCTGCCTCGCTCGCGGATTTCTTTGGTGCGTAGTCGAGTGGTTGCGCAGGGTCTAACAGGTGATCGGGCACCTCAAACACGCCGCCAATGTGTTTTGTGTCATCCATCTGACCGGCGACCTCAGCGTCGCAAAGTTCTTGCGCACCTGTGGCAATATGGCTGTAGATAGAGCGGTAGTCATCCTGCATGCGGTGAAGTAGTTGGGCGGTATTGGCGAAATGACTGGTAACCGACTGCTCGTAGGCCCGCCGAGACGCTTGCGCCGCCTCAACCTCGCGCTTTAATCCGTCGATGACATCGCCGGCGTTGTCCTTGCGTTGCGTAGCCAGCCACCAGCCCACGCCAAGGCCGACCGAGAACCCGGCAAACGCGAAATAAGCGATACTCGTAATTGTTGGTTCCATAAGACTCCCCCGAGTTTCTTACATGTTAACTTTGTCCGATAACTTTGACCAACCAGACGGTCGCTTTTCGATGCAGTCATCCCATTTTGATTATTGTCGTATACATGAGTTGGCGCTAGAGTCACACGCCGTAAAACCGTCTTTTTCACACCCAGAAAGTCACTAAATGATCCCAACGCCTGCTGAACGCTACGAATCTGATCTGAACGCTGGTCTTATTATCCCAGACGCTGCGCAGCGGCTTGCCGTCATCGAGCTGCAACATCTGTACGAGCGTGTACAAGCGCGAGCAGGGCGAAAAAAGGGCCTGCTCGGTCGGTTGTTTGGGGGGGGCGTTCAAAAGCCCGAAATCGGTCTTTATCTCTGGGGCGGGGTGGGGCGCGGCAAGACGTACCTCATGGATTCGTTCTTCGAGGCGTTGACCTTCAAGCAAAAGGAGCGCATGCACTTCAACCGATTTATGCAGCGCGTTCACGAGGATCTGAGCACGTTGACCGGTACCAAAAACCCGCTGGACACCGTTGCTGATCGCATCGCATCTCAGACTCAGGTTCTCTGCTTCGACGAATTTTACGTCAGCGATATTGGAGATGCGATGTTGCTAGGCGGACTCATGCAGTGTTTATTTGATCGCGGAATCACCTTGGTCGCCACCTCGAATATTCCCCCAAATGGGCTCTACAAGGACGGTCTTCAGCGAGCACGATTCCTCCCGGCAATCCACGCGGTAGAGAACTACACAAAGGTCGTAAATGTTGACAGTGGCGTTGATTACCGGCTCCGCGTGCTGTCCCGATCGGAGCTTTATTTTGTCGCCGATTCCCCTGAAGCAGCGAGCCCTTTGCCCGCATTGTTTAGTGAGTTGTCGGGCGGAAAATTGCTTAAGGCAGGGACGCTCGTTGTCAATAAACGGCCTTTGACGTATTGCGGCATGTCCGAGGGCGTGCTCATGGTGTCTTTCGCTCAATTGTGTTTGTGCGCACGCAGCGCCATGGATTACACACAGCTGGCGCGCGAGTTTCACTCGATTCTTATTTCTGATGTGCCGCAGTTGACGCCCGACAGCGAAGACGGCGCGCGTCGATTCGTTACGCTTATCGATGAATTTTACGACAGAAATATCAAAGTGGCTGTAGCGGCCGAGGTGGAGATGAATAGCCTGTACGCAGGGCGCAAGTTAGCGTTTGAGTTTCAAAGGACGCTCTCGCGCTTAATCGAAATGCAGTCTGTGGAATATTTGGGTCGGGAACATCGCCCGTAGCGACGGTTTTCTATTGAAAGCTATAACTGCCTGCTGTAATCTCCGCGCTCCTTTAATTAAGGCCTGATAGGCGAGTTCATGAAAACGTATAGCGCAAAGGCAGGTGACGTTCACCACGATTGGTTCGTGGTTGACGCAGAAAACAAAACTCTCGGACGATTGGCTGCCGAAATTGCTCACCGCCTGCGCGGCAAGCACAAGCCAGAGTTCACGCCGCACATGGACATGGGCGATTATATTGTCGTTGTCAATTGTGAGAAAATTCGTGTTACGGGCGCTAAGGCTACGGACAAGATGTACCACCACCACACGGGTTACCCCGGTGGTTTGAAGTCATTTACGTTTGAAAAGCTGATCGATCGAGCGCCGGAGCGCGTTTTGCAGCGCGCCGTTAAGGGTATGTTGCCGCGAAACCCACTGGGTCGGGCAATGTTCAAGAAGCTCAAAGTGTACTCTGGGGCGTCACATCCCCATGAAGCTCAGCAGCCTCAAACGCTGACAATTTAAGGAATTCATCATGGCAGTCGCACAGTATTACGGCACCGGAAGACGCAAGACGTCAACAGCTCGAGTTTTCTTGAAGGGTGGTAGCGGTGCTATCACCATCAATGGACTTGGAATCGACGACTACTTCGGGCGTGAAGTCGCACGAATGGTTGTTCGTCAGCCACTCGAGCTTACCGAGACTTCTGATAAGTTCGACGCGAACATTACGGTCGCCGGTGGCGGTAGTTTTGGTCAGGCAGGCGCGATTCGTCATGGTTTGACCCGCGCGCTGCTTGAGTACGATGAGTCACTGCGAGGAACGCTGCGGGCCGCTGGTTTCGTAACGCGTGACGCGCGTGAAGTCGAGCGTAAGAAAGTGGGTTTGCGCAAGGCACGTCGTCGTCCACAGTTCTCGAAGCGCTAATCTTCCTCGTGACGGCGGTCGCTGTCACGTTACTGAACAAATTATCACTATCAGCGGGGCATTTATGCCCCGCTTCGTCTTGCTGTGGGCGCTACCGATGATTAAACTTCTGCGGCTTTAAATTTCTTTTGCGCGGCAGCACGTGAGTTGCCGGCAACAAAACGAATACTCGGAGACAACCGAATGAGTGAAGTTGAGGTGAGTCAAGCAGCCGACGATGGTCGCGGGTCAGATCAAACACGACGACGATTTCTTACGGCGGCGACATCAGCGGTGAGTGCCGTGGGGGTCGTTGGCGTGGCAGTGCCGTTTTTGGGGTCCTGGAATCCCTCAGAGAAGGCCAAGGCGGCGGGTGCGCCGGTCAAAGCCGACATCGGCAAGATCGCCCCCGGTCAAATGGTCGTTGTCGAGTGGCGTGGTAAGCCCGTCTACGTGCTGCGTCGCACGCCCGAGCAGCTCTCGGACTTGACGGCTCTGGATGGCGACCTGAAAGACCCTAACTCTGAAGGCGCGGACCAACCCACCTACATCGAGGGGACCTCGCGTTCTTTGAACGAAGAGCTGTTGGTGGTCGTCGGTTTGTGTACGCACCTTGGGTGTGCTCCAAAGTTTAGGCCGGAAGTGGGTGCGGCAGATCTTGGCGGCGACAGCTGGGTTGGCGGTTTCTTTTGCCCATGTCACGGATCAAAGTTTGACTTGGCTGGGCGGGTCTACAAAGGTGTTCCCGCGGCGGCTAACTTAGTAGTACCCCCCTATTCATTCGAAGGCGATAACGTTTTGGTTATCGGCGTTGACGCGGAGGTAGCGTAATGGAAAAGGCACTGACTGGTTTGGTCGCTTGGGTTGATGCGCGTCTTCCGATTACGCGCGCCTGGGACACGCACATGGGCAGCTATTACGCGCCCAAAAACTTTAACCTGTGGTATTTCTTTGGCGTATTCTCGCTGCTGGTTTTGGTCAATCAGTTACTGACGGGTATCTGGTTGACGATGAGTTACACACCGAGCGCTGAAGAAGCGTTTGCGTCCGTTGAGTACATTATGCGAGACGTGGAATACGGCTGGTTACTCCGCTACATGCACTCTACCGGCGCGTCAGCATTTTTTATTGTCATTTACATGCATATGTTCCGCGCGATGATGTACGGGTCGTATCAGAAGCCGCGTGAGCTGATCTGGATTTTTGGGATGCTCATTTTTGTCGTGCTCATGGCCGAGGCCTTTGTGGGCTACGTACTCCCTTGGGGGCAAATGTCCTACTGGGGAGCTCAGGTCATTATCTCCCTGTTTGGCGCTATTCCAGTTGTGGGTGAGGACGTTACGACATGGATTCGCGGGGATTATTTGCTGTCAGGTATTACCCTCAACAGATTCTTTGCGTTGCACGTTGTCGCGTTACCAATCGTGCTGCTTGCGCTCGTGGTACTGCACATTTTGGCGTTGCATGAGGTGGGTTCTAACAACCCAGACGGCGTCGATATTAAAAAGTACAAAGATGAAAATGGTATTCCACTCGATGGCATTAGGTTCCATCCCTACTACTCGGTGCACGATGTACAGGGCATTGCTGTCTTTATGTTTTTCTTCTGCGGCATCATTTTCTTTGCCCCAGAGATGGGCGGGTACTTTTTAGAACTTGCAAACTTTGAAGAAGCGAACGCACTGAAGACGCCGGAGCACATTGCGCCTGTGTGGTACTACACGCCGTATTACTCAGTATTGCGGGCTGTTCCAGATAAATTCTGGGGGTTTGTGGCCTTCGCAGCGTCGGTTGCTATTCCCTTTGCCATGCCCTGGATTGATAGAAATCCTGTTCGCTCATGGCGCTATCGTGGAATGCTCAACCGGGTATTGCTGATCGGCTTTGTGATCAACTTTATTATTTTAGGTGTGCTGGGCGTCAAAGCGCCGACCGAAAGCCGAACGCTTCTGGCACAGATCTGTACCGTCTACTACTTTGCGTTTTTCCTGGGTATGTATTGGTGGTCCACCTGGGATAAGACCAAAGAGGTGCCTGACCGTGTCACGATGGATGGCGGCATGGGTATGGGTAAGAATTTGGCGACAATCGCGGTGATTGCGGTGTTGACCTGGTTGCCACTTAAGGCGGTCGGTGCTGAATCAGCCTATGACTGCGGCACTATTCCGTGCGATGAGTTTGTCGCAGACGCGACAGACCAAGCCTCGTTGCAGCAAGGCGCGGCGCTCTACACGAACTACTGCGCCGGGTGCCACTCGCTCCAGTACTCACGACACAACCGCGTGGCGAGAGATCTAGGTATCCCTGAAGATTTGTACCGTGAAAACTTGATGTTCGATCCCAACCAGAAGATTGGTGGGTTGATGGATAACAGTATGGACAAGGCGGTTGCGAAGGTTTGGTTTGGTGCGACGCCACCCGATTTAACCTTGATCTCCAGGGCGCGCAAGCCTCAGTGGTTATACACGTACCTTCGCTCCTTCTATCAGGACGACTCTCGCCCTTACGGTGTTAATAACCTCGTGTTTAAAGACGTGGGTATGCCGCACGTCCTCATGGAGTTGCAAGGCCTTCCGCAGTGCGTGTCAAGCGGTCACGCGGATGATGACCAGCATGATATGGGTCACTGCGACTCTTTAGAGGTGGCAGCGGCAGGGATTATGGCGACTGATGAGTTTGATGGTGCTATGTACGATCTCGTCAATTTTCTCGCGTACACGGCCGAGCCTTACAAGCAGACCCGGATCGATATGGGGAAGCGCGTCATGTTATTTCTCGTATTGTTCTTTATCGCTGCGTGGGCGTTGAACCGCGAATACTGGAAAGACGTGCACTGAGGCGTCCCGACGGGCATAATTCAGACGGCGGGAGGGTGGTCCCGCCGCTGAACTTTCATCATTCCGCTCGGAGTTCCCCCTAATGAAGTTAGCCGATGACGCGTCAGGCGCGGTATCAAAACGCTCTGCAATGACGCTTTTCTCTGATAGCTCGAGCCACTACAGCCATCGCGTGCGTATTGTTTTAGCCGAGAAGGGTGTTTCGGTCGATCTTGTCGAGAGTGTAGATGGTGTTCCCGCTGCCGAGCTTGGTGACCTTAACCCCTACAATACGATGCCAACACTGATTGACCGAGACCTGATTCTCTACGAGTCAAAAGTGATGATGGAGTATTTGGACGAGCGATTCCCTCACCCACCGCTGTTGCCCGTGTACCCGGTGGCGCGAGCTGAGAGCCGGCTGTTTATGTATCGGGTAGAGCGCGACTGGTGCTCGCTCGTGGATACGATACTTAATTCCTCTGACAAGTCGGCTGTGGCCGTCGCGCGCCGTGACCTCGGCGACAGTCTGACTGCTCTTTCGCCTATTTTTGCCGAGAAATCATTTTTCATGAGCGAAGACTTTACGCTCGTAGACTGTTGTATTGCGCCGATCTTATGGCGTCTCCCTGCACTTGGCATTGAAATTCGGGCAAGCAAACAGACAAAGCCGTTGTACGAGTACATGGAACGCTTGTTCAGTCGCGAGGCCTTCCAAGAGAGCCTGTCGGTTACAGAACGAGAAATGCGGCTGTAGGAAAGGGGAGCTTGAGTGACGCCCAGTAAACCCTACGTTGTTCGAGCTATCTACGATTGGATCGTCGATAACAATTGCACTCCGCACGTACTCATTGATGCTCATAGTGAGGGGGTCATGGTTCCGCTCGACTACGTCACAGAGGGCCAAATTGTTCTTAATATCTCGCCCACGGCTGTGGTGAGCTTAAACCTTGGCAATGACGCGATCGCATTCAGTGGTCGCTTCGGTGGCGTTCCAATGGAAGTATTTCTTCCACTAGACAGTGTCTTGGGAATCTACGCGCGTGAGAACGGTCAAGGCATGATATTCGAGGATGACGATGACCTCGATGGATCTAACCCGCCTCCTGAGCCTGACCCCATTTCGCCACGAAGCGCTCGGAAACCCTCGCTTAAATTAGTAACCTAGGTTTCAACTAAGTCCCAAACAAATGCACTTCAACGAGGCGCGCAATGGCGAGCGCGGAGATGTTTGAGAGGCTAAAGCGTAGTTCGGTATTTGTCTCAGATAAGTTGAGGCTGGCCCCCGGCCCCTGCGCCCCCACCCAGCAACTCTGTACGCCCCGTTGTTCTGCGGCGGCAAGGATTGTTTGCGTCGCGGTGCCGCTCATTTGAGAGCCCCAGACAACGGCGACGTCGCCCGGCTGGCCAAGAGATTTAACTTCTTTAGCAAGCCACTGACTGGCGGAGTCGATGGGATCTGCGTGCTCCGCTGTCAGCCTAATGATCGGCAATGTCGGGCGTTCTGGGCCGAGTCCGTCACGGATTAAGTGGTAAAAAGCCGACGCTGGCGCGGCATCTAGACCTATGCCCACCGAAAAGACTTTCCGTTCTGACACTATGGCGTTTGCGATTTGCGAGGCGATGTTTTCCGATGCGTCAACGATGGTGTCCGCAGAGAGGCTGAGGTATTCGATGTGCTCGTGAAAGAGCTTAGAGATCAGGTCGAAGTTACTCATAAGATCATTACTCGGTCGCGGTAAACGCCGCTTTCAGCCAACGGATTTGAGTGTGTTGGCCGTGGGTATCAATGCCGATGATGTCAAATCGGCAGGTGCGATGGCAATAGGCGGGGTGGTCAGACCGAAAAGTATGTGCTGTTTGTATGATTTTGTGTTGCTTCCTCGGTGTAACAGACGCGACTGCGCTTCCAAACCGACTCGCGCGGCGATACCGCACTTCAACAAAGACGAGGACCTCTTGGTCCATTGCCACCATGTCGATTTCGCCAAAGCGGCTGTGGAAGTTCGTGTCAATAACCTGAACGTTCCGCGCGGCAAGAAATGTGCACACATAGCGTTCCCACCACAAGCCCTCTGATTTGATGGCGTCCTCCCCCGTCAAGATGATTGACTGGGAAGTGTCGCTACAAAATGCGCGCTTTACCTCTGGTGAAAACAACGGGTTTTAATCTTCGCCGAACATTCCCACCTGAATCGACCCGCAGATCACCCGTATTGCCGAATACGACGGTCCCAGGAGTCCCTTGTGCCTGCTCAAAGTGATCCACGAAAGCAGCCGCGTCCAGACCCAAGGCGTGCAGCGGAAGCTTATCGGCTAACGTCGCGTCCAACGCGCTCGGAGGTAAGACAAACTTAATCCCGTTGAGGTCTCGGTTGGTGATGCTCCGGTCAGCCTGGAAGACGTTGGAGGGCGCGAAGACGGGCAGCTTACCGGCGTAGTGGAATCGAAGAAGCGGTCTGACTTCGCGAGCCATTTGTGGGGTGGGAGCGAGCAGTATGACGCTGTCTATATCTTTACGTCGCCGTGCCTGGGTGTCAACGGGCGCCTCAAAGGCTCGTTCAATATCAGTAATTCGCGCTTCACTGCTGAGTGTATTTAAGCTGCGCGCAATCGTCGTATTGTCGCGCTCGTCAGGGCTCGTGAGCGCTGTTTCGCGGATCGTTCCACCCAGTTGCGTCCAGACCCCCGAAAACGCCGTTCGCATTCGGGCGCCCCATGCCGAGTCTGGAGCGATAACCAGCGGCGCACGCAGGCCCTCGGACCATGCCAGGAGCGCAATTTGCTCGGCTTCATCATCGGGTGCCAAACTCATGCTCAGCATATTGAAATCTTCTTCAATAGCGGCAGGTGTGGCATCTTGGGGGCCTCTGTTTAGCGCCAGAACAGGAATGGGTAGCTGGCTGATGCCATTGAGTTCAGCAACGCGCTCTTTGGTGAGAGGGCCGATAACAAAATCTGCACCGGCCTCGAGTGCTTGGACATAAGCGGCTTTCCCGGTGACCGCCGCTTCAGTGTCGATGGTGATGACGTCGGGTCGTAACGTTGGATCACGAAATTGCGTGTACAAGCCCTCGATAACGCCATTGAGTGCACTTTGCCCCGCGTTTTTGAGTCTTCCGCTCAGTGGCAGGAGTACGGCAATTCGGGTTGGTATCTCGGCGTTGAGCCACGCCGAAAGCCCGGACGGTAATTGGACCATGTTACTGGGAAGTACGGGGTGCTCAGCAATCCAGCGCAATAGGGCTGGTCGGCCCTGGCGGAAGGCGCGATTAAGCGATAGCCAGGCGTGCCAGTCACTGCTGGGCTCGGTACGACGCAGTTCTGAGGCGAGGCGCTGCACTGAAGCCTCTGAGATCAGGTCGAAGACGGTTGAATGGCTGATCTGACTGTCTGTATCTGGCGCCAAGCGAAGTCGATCGAGTGCTACTTTCGCCGCCTCAATGGGCTGTTGAGACTCTTGGAATCGTCTCTGACGCTCTGAGAGCAGCAAGTCATGCTCTTGAATGCTGTTAAATGAGATCGCGTCTAAAAACCGATTGGACTGCCTGAGGTCGCCGCGGAGCCATAAGAGCTGCGAACGAATAAACTGTTCTGTCTTTGGAGAAATGTCTGCCTCGGTTAGGGCGTCGAGCTCCGTCTGCGCAAACAGCCAGCCCCGCGCGCTCGACATATCTTGACTCCATGCAATGATGCGCGTGTCCAAAGTGTCGTCTTGGGTGATGCCGGGCGACGTCTCCTGCCGACTGGGAATGGGATAAGCGGTTTGCTGATTACTGGCGCTTTTGGGCTCGGTGGGAGAGGTCGTGGTACAAGACGACGTGGCAAGGACAACAGCAGTCAGGACCGCCAATCGATGCAGTTGTGCAGATAAAGTGCCATTATGTCCTGCTCCCGCAGGGTCTTTTAACGTCATTGTAGAGAAACCACTCATTTTCCATCCGATTGTACGTAGAGGAGCGTGAATTGAAAGCCGCATTGTATGTTGTGCCCACACCAATCGGTAACTTTGAGGACATGACGCTTCGCGCAATAAGCGTGCTGCAGGGCGTGGATCTTATTGCGGCTGAGGATACGAGACATTCGCGGATGCTCTTGAGTCATTACGATATCGACACGCCTATGACAAGTTTTCACGAGCACAGCGGCGAGGCGGTCGTTACTGATGTCGCCAGCCGCATCGAGCAGGGACAAGCCGTTGCATTAATTAGCGATGCCGGAACACCGCTCGTATCTGATCCCGGGTACGTCCTGGTAAGGTCCGTGCAAGATCGGGGCCTGTCGATTGTCCCCCTGCCTGGCGCGTGTGCCGCTGTGACTGCACTCAGTGCTGCGGGCTTGCCAACCCATAGTTTCCGGTTCGAGGGTTTCCTCTCGGCCAAACGCGGTCCGCGACGCTCCCGCCTAGACGCACTTAAGTCAATTGATTCAACACTGATCTTCTATGAGGCCCCACACCGGATTTTGGATTTGTTGAGTGACATGCTCGAGATCCTCGAGCCCGATCGCGAAATTTGCATTGCTCGAGAAATTACAAAAACATTTGAAACTATTCGTCGTGGGTCGATTGCGGAAATTTATGCCTGGGTGGGCAGTGATTCAAACCAGCAGCGAGGCGAGCTTGTCGTGATGGTGGCGTCACGGCAGGAGCAAGCAAGCACGGTAAGTGACGCGGCGTTAAAGCTGCTTTACCGGCTCTCGGACGAGTTACCACCTCGGAAAGCTGCACAGCTTGTGGCCGATCATTACAAACTGAAATCGCGCGCGCTTTATCAGTTACTGCTAGATCGAGAGTAATCGTTTGTTGAGTCTGTTCCTTGCGGGTGCTAGCGTACGCGTGAGTCAGTTAGACGGCCGCTGTAACTCCGGTTACAGAGGAAAGTCCGGGCTCCAACGGGTCAGAGCGCCAGGTAACGCCTGGGGGGCGTGAGCTCACGGAAAGTGCAGCAGAAAGGAAACCGCCCATGTGTTTTGTGGGTAAGGGTGAAAAGGTGCGGTAAGAGCGCACCGCGCGGCTGGTAACAGGCGTGGCGATGGTAAACCCCGCTCGGAGCAAGACCAAATAGGGATCCTTATGCCGTGACCCTCGGCGGATCCGGGTAGGTCGCTACAGGCGTCTGGTGACAGGCGTCGCAGATGAATGGCCGTTCTCGACAGAACCCGGCTTATCGACTGACTCTTCTGTGCACCCCCGTAAAAGGGGGTGTTCTTTATACTTTTTTAGAATATAAAACTAATTTTCAATTACCTTTCCTGCTTCTGGCATAGAAAGTATCTCCAACACCCACCTAATAGACTGACTTTTTTCTTAATTACCGTCCTCATAAGCCTCGAAAAAAACCGCCGATTTGTTGCCGAGAGGCGCATATAAGGTGCTGAAATACTTAGAGATTTTTATTTCAAGACATTGACCCTCCGTCGTCACGTTGTTAAGGTGGTGATTAGTGGGAGAAAGTGGGTAATTGGGGAATTAACCTGCTTTTTTTTGAAATAAGTGGAGGTTTGTGGTGTTTAGGGGAGTACAGCACATCAATCTTGATGCGAAAGGGCGATTGTCTGTCCCTGCGCGTCAACGCGAGTTGCTTCTCGATATCAGTGCGGGCTCCGTGGTCGTGACCATCGATACACAGTCTTCATGTTTGGTGTTGTATCCCTTACGCGAGTGGGAGCGCATTGAGCGCGATGTTCAAGACCTGCCCACACTCAACCCTGCGGTTCGACGCTTCCAGCGGCTTGTGCTGGGTTATGCCAGTGATCTTGACCTTGATGGAAATGGTCGGGTGTTGTTGCCTGGCGCGCTGCGTGAGTACGCGCAGCTCGACAAGCGCGTGGTGTTGGTCGGACAGGGGAATAAGCTCGAGCTTTGGTCTGAGCCCCTTTGGGAGGCTGAGTGCAAAGCTGCATTGGCGGCCGACGGCGACGAGTTGCCTGCCGAGCTCCTAGGGCTGAAGCTTTGAACGATACGGGACATGTTTCCGTATTGCTCGAGGAGTCGGTCGCGGCCTTGGCTATTAACCCCGACGGCACGTATCTCGATGGGACGTTTGGCCGAGGCGGTCACAGCAAAGCAATCTTAGGTGCCTTGTCCTCTAAGGGCAGACTCATCGCGGTCGATAAGGACCCCGCTGCTGAGGCGTCGGCCAAGTCGTTTGCTGACGACTCGAGATTTGAATTTATGGCGGGTAGTTTTGCAGATCTACCGGCATCGGTTTCCGACGGCGCGCTCGACGGTATTTTGCTCGACCTGGGCGTCTCGTCACCGCAGCTTGATAACGCGGATCGTGGCTTTGGATTTCGCGACGACGGTCCACTGGACATGCGAATGGATACGCGTTCGGGTGTCACTGCTGCGGACTGGATCGCCGTGGCGTCAGAAGCCCAGATCGCTGAGGTGATTAAAACGTACGGTGAAGAGCGGTTCGCACGTCGCATGGCATCCGCCATTGTGAAGGTGAGGGCTGAGACCCCGATATCCCGAACTAAGCAGTTGGCCAGCATTGTCGCCGAGGCAAATCCACGGTGGGAGCCTAACAAACATCCTGCGACTCGGGCGTTCCAGGCCATTCGTATCTATATCAACCGAGAGCTTGAGGACCTAGAGCTCGCACTCGATCCTATGGTCGCCAAGTTGGCGCCGCGAGGCCGTTTAGTTGTTATCAGCTTTCACTCCCTTGAAGATCGAATTGTGAAACGGTTTATGCGCAATCAGGCTAGAGGTGAGCAACTCCCTCGGCGCGTGCCAGTGATTGATAGCGATACGGGTAAAAC
>DGPO01000059.1:53560-73756 GCA_002390485.1 Halieaceae bacterium UBA4438
CTCTGTGCTGGACTTGTTTTGTTCAGCGCGTTGTTGGTTGTCGGTGAGACGCATCAAACGCGTTTGCTCTTTACCAAGCTTCAGGCTCAGGAGAGTGAGCGGTGGCACTTACAAGAGCGCTACAGTCGTCTTTTATTGGAATACTCAACACTCTCGGCGCCTCACCGCATCAGTGCGCTTTCACAGACATCGCTCGCTATGAAGTCGCCCAATACGGGGTCGATTAGGGTGGTGGCGCAATGAGCCGCGGTCGCCCCCCCGTTCTTGTTTATCGCTGGCGAATCGCCCTTACGGCGGCAGTGCTTGCAGGGCTCTTTGGCATGTTGGTTGTTCGACTGGTGCAACTGCAGGTGGGTGCAAGTCAGTACGGTGCACATTTTTTACAGCGTCAGGGTGACTTAAGAACGGTTCGTTCTGCTGAAATTCCTGCCTATCGAGGGCTGATCACTGACCGAAGGGGCGCCCCGTTGGCTATTTCCACACCGGTGGTGACGCTTTGGACCAACCCGCAGGAATTGCGTGGGAGTGGACGAGAGTCGGAGCTTGCAGCCCTGATGAATCTGGCGCCGAAAAGCTTTGAGGCAAGGCTCAACCGTTACCGAAATAAACAATTTATGTACCTTGCACGCCATCAGACGCCCCAAGTCGCAAGTGCGGTCATGGAAGCTGGGCTGCCGGGCGTTTATGGAAAGCGAGAATACCGACGTTTTTACCCCGCAGGCGAGGTCGTCTCGCAGCTTGTTGGGACGACCAATATCGATGGTGCAGGAGCGACCGGCGTTGAGCTATTGTTTGATGCAAGCCTGCAAGGGCGCACTGGTAAAAAGCAATTTATTAAGGCGCTTCACGGGGAATCTATCCGTGATATTGGTGTCGTTGAAGAGGCGGCAGACGGTCAGTCTCTGCAGCTTAGTATTGATCTTCGACTACAGCATGTGCAGCACCGAGAGCTGCTAACGGCATTGGGAGAGACGGGTGCTGCGGCGGCGTCGGCGGTCACGATTGATGCGCAGACGGGCGAAGTTCTGGCCATGACCAATCTTCCTTCGTTCAACCCAAATCGGCGGGGGCAGCTCGATCTCGCGACGATGCGCAACCGTGTGGCAACCGATGTTTTTGAGCCAGGCTCCACGGTCAAGCCACTGACGTTGGTCGCAGCACTGGAAAGCGGTGACTTTGATATCGATACCTTGGTGGATACATCACCGGGGAGGATTACGGTTGGCGGAAAAGTGCTGCCGGATCCGCGAAACTACGGCGAGATTACCCTGTCCCGCGTCATTGAAAAGTCCAGCCAGGTTGGGGTTACCAAGATCGCGCAGGCGATCGGCCATGAACGCATCATCGATGTGTTTCAGCGTTTTGGTTTGGGTCAGTTGACGGGCGCCGAATTTCCGGGGGAGCGTTCGGGTCGACTGCCCGATCACGATTTTTGGAGTGCGATCGACCGGGTTACGCCAGCGTTTGGTTATGGTCTTTTGGTGACGCCCCTGCAGTTGGCTCATGCTTATGCGATTCTCGCCAATCAGGGTCGAATGGTGCCGCTGACCTTGCTTGCCAGTGAGGGGCAGGGCGCAGCCGGGCGACAGATTATTTCGCCGGAAATTGCGGAAGAGGTGGTGACAGTGCTGCACCGCGTGACGGGTCGAGAAGGTACAGCACAACGCGCAAGTGTTGCGGGCTTCAATGTTGGCGGAAAGACCGGAACCATTCACAAAGTCGGTGCAACTGGGTATTTGGACGACCGCTATGTTGCGCTGTTTGTGGGCGTTGCGCCGATTGAAGCCCCGCGTTACGTCACCGTAGTCGTTATCGATGAGCCCAAGGGTGACGCGTATGGCGGCGGTGCGGCGGCAGCGCCTGTCTACTCTCGAATCACTCAAGAGGTTCTCCGAATACAAAGCGCAGTACCCACCGATTCCGATAAGCAGTCGCCGGTAAAGACTGTTGCAATGGCTGGGAGGGATAATCCTCGTGCGTAACCAAACCCTCGGCATGTTAACGGACTCTATCGCGGCGCTTCCGTCGTCAATGAGTTCTGTCGTGCCTGAGGTTTTGTCGCTCGACAGTCGCGCGATAAACCGTGGTGATGCCTTTGTTGCAATAAAGGGTGCTGATGCGGATGGGCGTCGGTATATCAATGACGCGCTTTCTCAGGGTGCGGTTGCTGTCTTGGCCGAAGCCGAGGGCCTGACTCATCAGGACCCCCGAGTGATTCCGGTTGTCGGACTTAAATCACAGTTGGGTGAGTTGGCGCGGCGATTTTACGCGGACCCCTCCAAAGATCTTTGTGTCATTGCAGTGACTGGGACAAATGGCAAGACGAGCATCTCAGATTATACGGGGCAGCTATTGCGACTGCTCGGTACATCGGCAGGCACCATTGGCACGCTCGGGGCACGCACAAAATCGGGTGACGCAGCCGACGCCAAGAACACGACACCGGACGTTTTTACGCTCAATAAGCACCTGGCAACGTGGCGGAATCAGGGAGTGAAGTACGCGGCTATTGAGGCCTCAAGTCACGCACTGGAGCAGGGCCGGCTGGACGGTCTGAATGTTCACACCGGCGTGTTCAGTAATCTCACAAGAGATCACCTGGACTACCACGGCGACCTCGAGGCCTATCGTCAAGCAAAGCTTCGGTTGTTCACAGAATTTATGCCAGAACGTGTGATTTATAATCTCGACGACACGGCAACAGTCGATGCCCGTAATAGCGCTAAAGGACACGCATTCGGTCTTTCATTAACTGACGCATCTGCCGATGTCTTTATTAAGTTGGCTAATGACTGCTCAGCCGGCTTGGCGTTTCAAGTTCAATCGCCCTTGGGCACCGCAGAGATTACGACGGGGCTACACGGCCAGTTCAATGCGTTCAATGTGACAGCGGCGATCATGACGGTCTGCGGCCTCGGCTTTACGTTTAAAGACGTCGCAAATGCGGCCCATCACCTCAGGTCTGTAGAGGGTCGAATGCAAGTGGTGAAAGGCGGTGGAGACACCCGAGTGGTCGTCGATTTCGCCCACACTCCAGATGCACTAGACAGCGCACTGACGGCACTGAGTCAGTCGTGCACCGGCGATTTGTGGGCTGTTTTTGGCTGTGGCGGTGATCGCGACGTTGGGAAGCGCTCGGAGATGGGACGGGTCGCGCAAGCGCTGGCGGATCGGGTTGTGGTGACTAACGATAACCCTCGATCAGAGGATCCTCTGCGCATCGCCCAAGCGATTGCTGCGGGCTGTAGCGGTGATGGTATTCACATTGAACTCGATCGTGCCGAGGCGATTCGCTACGCCATACGCTCAGCGAAAGCAGGAGATACCGTGCTTGTGGCCGGTAAGGGGCATGAGACTTACCAGCAAATTGGCACTGAGCGACGCCCATTCTCTGATGTTGTATGCGCCGAGCAGGCACTTCGGGAGCGTGAAGGGGTGGTGCAATGACCAGTCTTCGTCTTTCGGATCTTGCGCGAGAGCTGGGCGTGGCGGTGCACGGCACCGATGCGCCAATTACCGGACTGGCGATAGACAGTAGAGCCGTGACCACGGGCGATCTTTTCGTGGCGATCCGAGGCGATCGTGTGGATGGCAATGACTTTATAGACAAGGCGCTTGCGCACGGCGCCGCCGCTGTCGTGACCAGTCAGGTGCTGAGTGATGCGATACCGCACCTGACGGTTACCGATTCTGGCGCCGCTTGTGCAGCCTTTGGACGATTGGCGCGGGAGTCGTTTGACGGCGTCGTTACAGGCATTACTGGTAGCGCGGGCAAAACAACTGCCAAAGCGTTTTTGGCCGCAATTTGCGCCTGCACCGATCGAACGGTTGCCACGGACGGCAATCAGAATAATGAGCTGGGTGTGCCGTTGACGCTGGCAAAGCTACTGTCGGCTCCGCAGTTCGGGGTCGTCGAAATGGGCGCTGCTCAGCGCGGGGATATCGCGCACTTGAAAAGCATGGCGTTGCCTCAAGTCGTTGTGTTGCTCAATGCGTTTGAAGCGCACGTTGGCCGCTTTGGTAGTCTTGATAATATTGTGGCGACCAAGGGAGAGATTCTTGACGGACTGTCACCATCGAGTGTGGCGGTCTTGAACGCAGACCAGTCGAACTTTGCGCTGTGGAGCGCGCGCGCGCAACCGGCACGAATAATCTCTTTTGGGTGGACGACTGCCGCAGATGTTCGCGTTGTAGGTGAGCGCTCAAACGGTTTTGCGGGTTCTCAGGTGGAACTCGACCTCAATGGTTCGAACGTCTCTGTGCGTCTGTGTGTCCCGGGAAAGGCCGGCGTGACGAACGCGCTTGCGGCGGCAGCAGCTGCGATTGGACTGGGTATTGGAGTCGACAAAATTGTCGAAGGGCTTGAGTCAGTTAAGCCCGTTGCGGGACGCGGAAACACAGTCAGCCTGCGCGATGGTGTAACGCTTATCGACGACAGTTATAACGCCAGCCCTTCAAGTGTGATTGCGGCGCTAGATGTCCTGTCTAATTCGAAGACACCTCGAACTGCCGTTTTGGCCGATATGTTAGAGCTGGGGGATGAGGCGGTGAGTTATCACCAGCAGGTGGGCCGATACATCTCGAAGCTCGGTATAGAGCGAGTCATCGCTGTCGGCGAGTTGTCGCGGCACATTGGCGATCACTGCTCGCCGCAGTCCATTTACTTCCAAAATGCCGATGCGCTGTTAGGGGCCTGTCCCACTTTTTCGAAAAATGAAACCGTGCTGGTGAAGGGTTCAAGGGGTATGCGCTTGGATCGATTTGTAGATGCAATGACAGCCTCTTTAGGAGAGACGACATGTTAATGTGGCTTGCACAGCAGCTGGCTGTTTGGGAGTCGGCATTCTCGGTATTTGACTACATAACGCTGAGAGGCATTCTCTCGGCGATGACGGCGTTAATTGTTTCAACCCTCGTCGGTCCAGCGATGATTCGCGGTTTACGCGACATGCAAATTGGTCAGTCTGTCCGCACAGACGGACCACAGTCTCACTTAAGTAAAGCGGGCACGCCCACAATGGGTGGCGCTTTGATCATTGTCGCGATCGCCTCGGGAACGCTACTTTGGGGGGACCTGTCCAGTCGATACTTGTGGGTGGCGTTACTGACTACAGTGGCTTTTGGTGCGATTGGTTGGGTTGACGACTACCGTAAAGTTGTGGAAAAAGACTCTCGAGGGCTACCGGCGCGGTGGAAGTACTTTTGGCAGTCGATGGTGGGATTGGCGGCCGTGACGTATTTGTTTTCGTCGTCAACCCAGACGCCAGAACTGACGCTTTACCTCCCGTTTCTGAAAGACTTCGCATTTGTAATGGGACTGCTCTTCATTCCGTGGTCGTACCTCGTCGTTGTCGGATCAAGTAATGCCGTCAATCTCACGGACGGTCTCGACGGCTTGGCGATCTTACCCACGGTCATGGTGGCCGCTGGGCTCGGTATGATCGCTTACGTTACAGGGCACGTGCAGCTCGCTGCTTACTTGAATATTGCCTATATCGCCGGTGCCGGAGAAATGGTCATTTTTTGCGGTGCCATCGCTGGCGCTGGACTGGGTTTCCTCTGGTTTAACACCTACCCGGCCATGGTTTTCATGGGTGATGTGGGCGCGCTGGCACTGGGTGCCGCGCTCGGCATCGTGGCCATTATTATTCGTCAAGAGCTGGTGCTTTTTATCATGGGCGGCGTCTTCGTAATCGAGACGCTGTCTGTGATTATTCAGGTGGCGTCGTTTAAGTTGCGCGGAAAGCGTGTCTTTAAAATGGCGCCCATTCATCATCATTTCGAACTGTCCGGTTGGCCCGAGCCGCGTGTGATCGTCCGTTTTTGGATCATCACAGCGATGCTCGTTTTGTTTGGCCTTGCGACATTGAAGTTGAGGTAGATCACGATGACGCCTGAACTCATTTCCAGTTCGACACGACGCGCGGTCCTCGGTATGGGGCACACCGGGCGGTCGGTTGCGCGTTTTTGGAAAGAGCAAGGCGTACCTTTTATTGCCATGGATACCCGTTCCGATCTGTCGAGCAATCGAGCCTTGAAAGAGGAGCTCGATGGGGTCGAGACTCATTTTGGCGACCTCGATCCGAGGCTCATGAACCAAATTGATTTAATGATTGCCTCACCCGGTATCGCTATGGACTCACCGGCCATTACCCTGGCGCAGGCCCAGGGCGTTGAAGTGCGCGGCGATATTGATCTGTTTGTGGCTGAAGCGACGCGTCCCGTCATCGGTATTACTGGATCGAACGGCAAGTCGAGTGTGACGACATTCGTGGGCCAGCTACTGACCGCTTGTGGTAAGCGGGTTGCGGTTGGAGGGAACTTGGGTGTGCCTGCGCTTGAGCTTCTCAATGAAACCCCGGACGTCTATGTACTCGAGCTTTCTTCCTTTCAGCTGGAGCGTGCGGGCGATCTGAATCTCGCGGTGGCGATCGTGCTGAACTTGTCCCCCGACCATCTTGATCGGCATCAAACGATGCCGCTTTACCATCTCGCAAAACACCGAATTTTCGCCGGCGCAAAGAGCGTCGTGGCCAACTACAGGGACTCTCTGACGCAGCCTGTCGGTAAGAGCGACGTGCCTTGGGTTTTGTGGCGCGACAATGAGCCTGACCTCAACCAGCTGGGTCTGCGTGAGCAGGACGGTGAGCTCTGGCTGTATCACGGGTTTGAGCCGTTATGCGCTTGTTCTGAGATCGCCCTTGTGGGCGACCATAATATTCGAAATGCCCTGGCCGCCCTGGCGGTGTGTCACGCGTTGGGTATCGAGTACAGCGACCTCGTCGCGGGTCTAAAGACACTTTCAGGTCTGGCTCATCGCTGCGAGATGATTCTAGAGCATCAGCACGTGCGTTACGTGAACGACAGTAAAGGCACGAACGTTGGTGCAAGTATGGCCGCGTTGGAGGGTCTTTCGAAGGGAAAGAACGTGATCCTAATCGCTGGTGGTGAGGGGAAAGGTCAGTCATTTAAACCACTGTCGAAAGCCATTGCCGCGTCGTGTAAGCACACCATTCTTATCGGTCGCGATGCCGACAAAATCGAGGCGACACTCGAGCCTCATGTGTCTCGAGAACGTGCATGCTCCATGACAGAGGCCGTTCGACGTGCTGTCGAGTGGGCGTCAGAGGGCGACGTTGTTTTATTGTCGCCTGCGTGTGCGAGTTTTGACATGTTCAGAGACTATCAGGACCGTGGTACCGCGTTTCGAGACGCCGTGAGCCTTATCGTGCAGGAGGCTGAGCTATGACGACAACGCCTCGCGATAATTGGGCGGGATCGCTCCTTCTTGTGCTGGCGTCCGCGCTCATTGCGGTGGGTGTTGTCGCCATCTCATCGGCCTCGATTAGCCTGTCGGAAGTGAAATTTGGCAATGAGTGGCATCACGCCATCCGACACCTCTCTTACCTTGCCATTGGTGTCACGCTTGGGTTTGTTGCGTATCTGTTGCCGCTCAATGTGTGGCGCCAGACATCGCCATGGCTTCTCATGTTGGCGTTCGCTCTACTGGTACTTGTCCTCGTGCCTGGAGTCGGGCGAGTGGTTAATGGTAGCCAGCGCTGGATTCCATTAGCGGGATTTACGCTTCAGCCATCAGAGTTCGCCAAGTTTGCACTGGTCTTATGGTTATCGGGCTACATGGTACGTCACGGTGAGGAGTTGCGGACGGTTCTCAGAGGTTTGCTCAAGCCGATCTTGGTGCTGATTTTATTTGCGCTGTTGCTGTTGTCCGAGCCTGATTTTGGCGCAACGGTCATCATTTTGGGTACCGCGTTTGGAATGTTGTTCATGGGCGGTGCACGCCTTATTTATGTGCTGGGTCTGGTCGTGTCAGCGGTCGCCATTATGGCGGGCATGATTCTTATGGCCCCCTACCGTATGCAGCGACTGATGGCGTACCAAGACCCCTGGAGCGATCCGTTTGGCAGTGGTTTCCAGCTCATACAGTCGCTTATCGCCTACGGGCGCGGTGAGTGGCTGGGTGTGGGGCTGGGCAATAGCGTTCAGAAGCTCTTTTACTTGCCTGAGGCCCACACCGACTTTGTCTTTTCAATTTGGGCCGAGGAAACAGGTCTCGTGGGCGCTGTCGCCGTGATCATTCTGTTTGCAGTGTTTGTCGGTCGTATTGTGTTTATGGGGTATCGCTTTCTCCTGGAGAGTCGCGAATTCGAGGCCTATTGCTGTTTTGGTTTCGCGCTCGTTTTCGCCGGTCAAGCCTTCGTCAACATGGGCGTGAGCTCAGGGCTGCTCCCAACCAAAGGGCTAACGCTCCCCTTTATTAGCTACGGTGGTAACAGCCTGATGATGAGCTGTGTCACGGTGGGTCTCTTGCTGAAGTTAGAGCGCAGTCAAATTGCAGCGACGACCAAAGTTCAGGCCAGGAGAAGGTTGCCATGAGCGCGTCGACGCACAGCGCTATGATCATGGCCGGTGGCACCGGTGGCCACGTCTACCCGGGCCTTGCGGTTGCGAGCGCGCTGCGCGAAGCGGGCTGGGAAGTGTCTTGGGTAGGAACGGCCCGAGGGCTTGAGGCTCGCGTCGTGCCCGTGAGTGGTATGACACTGCACACACTCACTACCTTGGGTTTGCGTGGGAAGGGTATTATTTCGAGGCTCAAAGGCGTCTTTTCTCTTGTCTTTGCTTGCCTTCAAGCACTGCGCCTCTTACTGCGACATCGACCCACTTTAGTCATTGGTTTTGGGGGTTATGCGGCAGGACCTGCCGGAGCTGTGGCCGCAGTGTTGCGCATTCCCGTGCTTATTCATGAGCAAAATGCAGTGGCTGGGACCACTAATCGATTACTTGCTCGAGGCGCCTGCCGTGTTATGGCCGGGTTTGAGGGGGCCTTTGCGTCGCCTGCGAACGCGTTGGTAACCGGCAACCCCCTCCGAGCAGAACTGTGTCAGCAGCCTCAAAAAATCTATCCACAGTCGACGTTTACTCCCGAGCGGCCATTACGCATCGCCATTTTGGGTGGGAGTCAGGGTGCGTTGGCCCTGAACAAGGGATGTCCTGATGCGTTTGCTGCACTCCCGACAGAAGTACTTGCGGCGCTTGACGTAAAGCACCAGTGCGGCGCACTGCATCTGGACGTCACTCAAGACGCTTGGGCCTCAGTCGAGGTGCGCAATGTCGACGTAATGCCCTTTGTCGAGGACATGGCGTCATTGTACGCCTGGGCGGATCTTGCGATTTGTCGTGCAGGCGCTCTGACGGTTAGCGAGCTGGCCGTTACTGGAACACCCAGTCTTTTGGTCCCGTTGCCACAGGCAATCGACAACCATCAGGTGAAAAATGCTGAAGTACTGTGTGAGGCTGGCGGCGCGCGTATTCTGCCGCAGTCTTCGCTTTCCGATACGACGCTTGCTCAGTTTATTAGCGACATTATCAACGACGCAGCACGTCTGGGTACCATGTCAGAGCGCGCGCGCGCGTGGTCCAAGCCAAATGCGACTCAGGACGTTGTTTCGGTCGCACAGGAGGTGGCGTGTGGCTGAGGCTGTTCTAACACGTGAACCCATGATGCGTCGGATTCAGCGCATTCACTTTGTAGGCATTGGTGGCTCTGGCATGAGCGGTATTGCGGAAGTGCTCACCGGCTTGAACTATCAGGTGTCGGGCTCCGACATCGCCGAGAATTCATCCATTGATCGACTCAGAGGTTTGGGCATTTCGGTTGCCATAGGCCACAAGGCCTCTCATGTTGAGGGGGCCGATGTCTTGGTCGTGTCCTCCGCGATTAATGAGTCTAATCCGGAGATTAAGGCGGCCAGAGAGTTGCGAATCCCCATCGTACCTCGAGCAGAAATGCTGGCGGAACTGATGCGCTATCGATTCAGTGTCGCCGTTGCAGGGACCCACGGGAAAACCACGACGACCAGTCTTATTGCGTCACTGATGGCTGAGGCGGGTCTGGATCCGACCTTCGTCATTGGTGGGGTGCTCAATAATTTAGGCACCAATGCACAGCTGGGCGCGAGTGAGTATTTGGTGGTTGAGGCCGACGAGAGTGACGCGTCTTTTCTACACTTGTTGCCCATGATGTCGGTGATCACGAATGTCGAGCCGGACCACATGGAGCATTACGAGGGTGATGTTCGCGCTTATAAGCAGGCCTTTGTCGAATTTCTCCATAACCTGCCATTTTACGGCGTGGCGGTGGTGTGTCTTGACGATCCCGGTGTGCGTGAGTTGCTGCCCAGTATCACGCGACAGGTCGTCACCTATGGTTTTTCTGACGATGCGGACTACCGCCTAGAAGCACTGCGGTTTTCGGGAACCCAAAGCCAATTCACGTTGCACCGTAAGTCAATGGGTGACGCATTGGCATTGGTGCTGCCTATGCCTGGTGTTCATAACGCCCTCAATGCGGCCGCAGCCGTTGCCGTTTGTTCCGAGTTGGGCGTTAGCGATGACGCACTCACCCGCGGCCTCACGTCTTTTGAGGGTGTCGGACGTCGCTTTTCGGTGTTGGGTGATATTACGTGGCAGGGCGGCGACGCGTTGTTAGTCGACGACTACGGCCACCATCCCACCGAACTTAAAGCCACGATTCTTGCGGCGCGAGAAGCGTATCCTGATAGGCGACTCGTTATGGTCTTCCAGCCGCATCGATACAGCAGAACGCGGGACTGTTACGACGATTTTGTCGATGTGCTGTCGACAGTAGACGCGCTTGTACTCCTCGACGTTTACGCGGCGGGCGAGGAAGCCATTGTCGGTGCGGACAGTCGAGCACTTGCCCGAAGCATTCGCCAGATGGGCTTTATCGATCCCGTCCTGTTGAGCGACAACGGTCAGTTACCGAGTCGATTGATCAAGCTCCTCACGGATGACGATGTCCTCGTGATGCAAGGCGCTGGCAATATTGGCCGCTTGGCGCGTTTGCTCTCTGAAGCGACGTCTCTGGAGGCGCTGTCATGAGCCCTGATCTGCAGAGAACGCATGTCACCGTTCTGATGGGCGGGACCTCAGCAGAGCGTGAGGTCTCTCTGAAAAGCGGCGCTGCGGTGGCGAATGCGCTCACACTTGAAGGGGTGCAGGTCACCCGTATCGATACGGCAGTCCCAAACTGGCATCAAGATCTACCGTCGGACACCTTCGTTTTTAATTTACTTCACGGCGCGGGTGGAGAGGATGGTCACGTTCAAGGGCTTCTCGAAACACTGGGTGTCGCTTATTCAGGTTCAGGGGTGCTTGGCAGTGCACTCAGTATGGACAAGGTTAAGACCAAGCAGGTCTGGAAAAGTCTTGATCTGCCTACACCGGCCTTCGAAATAATCGATGAGCACAGTGATTTAGCGGCTGTAATAGCCCGTCTTAATTCGGTGTTTGTAAAGCCGATTTCAGAGGGTTCCTCGGTCGGAATGGCCGTGGCGAGCGATGCGGAGTCACTGGGCGTGGCCCTCATTCATGCACAGAAGTCGGGTGTTCCTGTCATGGCGGAGCAGTTTGTCCGTGGTGATGAGTACACCGTTGCGATCCTTCGTGGGCGATCGTTACCGCCAATCAAGATTACACCGGAGTCCGCATTTTACGACTACCAGGCGAAGTATGTGTCGGGAACGACACGCTTTGAGTGCCCAGCGCCGTTGAGCGTGGACGAGACACAAGCGCTGCAGGCGCTGGCCTACGCTGCATTTGTCGCCTCGGGTGCTGAAGTGTGGGGGCGTGTCGACATGATTCGTGGTGCAGACGGTTGGCAGTTACTTGAGGTCAATACCGTGCCTGGGATGACCGAGCACAGCCTGGTTCCCAAGGCCGCCGAGGCCGCAGAGCTGCGGTTTATTGATCTGCTCGATGAAATTTATTTGGGATCTCGGGAGTTGCGTTATGTCGCGTGAAATCAACCGACAGTCCAGCCGTCCTGTCGGTACTCGCTGGGAGCGCTTTCTGCGCAGTGTTAAGCGTGTCATCACTGCTGTGAGTTTTATTGTCATCGCTGCGGTTGTGGGGCTTTTGACACAGCGCGCCACCGATATGCCCGTGCAAGAAATTGCGATCCTGGGTGACATGCAACACGTGTCGCGCGCCACAGTGGAATCGGTTATTGGACCGCATGTGAGCGAAGGCTTCCTACTGACAGACCTCGCTGGGATTCGTGCAGACCTTGAGGCACTGCCTTGGGTGTTTGAGGTCAAGGTGCGCAGAGAGTGGCCTGGCACGGTTCACGTACACGTCACCGAAGAACAGCCGATCGCACGTTGGGGCGAGGCGGCCTACATCAATCCGCAGGGTGTTGTCTTTGATGGCGCCTCGTTCGATCGCTACGCCGAGCTGCCTCAGCTGTGGAGTGAGCACAGTGCACCGGTCGCGCTCATCGAACAGTTTAAGTTATTTCAGATGCTCCTGACCCCCCACGGTTTGGGTGTCTCGGTTCTCAAGGAGGATCGGTTGGGACAAATATCGGCCGAGCTCACCGATGGGACGAGCGTGCAATTTGGCGACAAGGACTTCGCGCAGCGCGTCCGTCGCTTTGCTGTGTTGCTCGGTCGTGAGACGCAAGAGAATTCGATTACGCGAATAGATTTTCGGTACGAGCGCGGAGCAGCGGTTCTGCGCCAGCAAAAGCAATTTGCAGTGACCACAGTAGCCCAAGAGCGAGGAGGTCGGTAATGACAGCGAATGAAGAGAAACGAATGATCGTTGGACTGGATATAGGGACGTCCAAGGTGGTTGCTGTAGTCGGTGAGGTTGATGCTGATGGGACCATTGATATTGTCGGCATTGGGTCTCACCCGTCCAAGGGATTGAAAAAGGGCGTTGTCGTCAACATTGAGTCGACCGTTAATGCCATTCAACGGGCGGTGGAAGAAGCCGAGCTGATGGCGGGTTGTCAGATTCACTCGGTGTATGTCGGCATTGCCGGCAATCACATTCGATCGATGAACTCTCACGGTATTGTTGCGATTAAAGACCGTGAAGTTGAGCGCGCCGATATCGGGCGAGTGATCGATGCGGCGCAAGCCGTTGCGATACCTGCAGACCAGAAAATTCTCCACGTCCTCCCGCAAGAATTTGTGATCGACAATCAAGGTGGCATTAAAGAGCCACTGGGCATGTCAGGTGTTCGCCTCGAAGCCAAGGTGCACCTGGTCACGTGCGCCGAAACGGCCGCACAAAACATCGAAAAGTGTGTTCAGCGGTGCGGTTTGGAGGTGGACGCCATTGTCCTAGAGCAGTTGGCATCGAGTTACTCGGTGATCACCGATGACGAACGCGACCTCGGTGTGTGCATGGTGGATATCGGGGGTGGGACGTCAGACATTGCCATCTTCACCGAGGGTTCTATTCGGCACACAGGGGTTATTCCCATCGCGGGCGATCAAGTCACGAGTGACATTGCAATGGCCTTGCGCACACCGACCCAGCACGCAGAGGAAATCAAAATTCGATACGCCTGTGCGCTTGCTCAGCTCACAGGGCCCGACGAGACGATTAAGGTTCCCAGCGTGGGCGATCGCCCGCCGCGCGATCTGTCGCGTCAGTCCTTGGCGGAGGTTGTTGAGCCTCGCTACGACGAGCTGTTCACGCTGATCCAAGGTGAGACGCGACGCTCGGGTTTTGAAGACCTTATTCCCGCCGGCATCGTGCTGACCGGCGGGACCTCCAAAATGGAGGGCGTGGTGGAACTCGCTGAAGAGATTTTCCACATGCCGGTACGAGTCGGTGCGCCGCAGTACACGCGCGGCATGCACGACATTATTCGCAATCCGATTTACGCAACAGCCGTGGGGCTGCTGCTGTCGGGTGCAAAAGAACTTCATGACGGCGCGCAGCTTGCTGCGGGTCGCAAGAAGACCAGCGGTTTGCTGGGTGGGTTGCGCAATTGGTTTGGACGCAACTTTTAAAAGAGTAAGGGGATATTCGGGAAGCCGAATAATTTCAAACGGGGAGAAATAATATGTTTGAATTAGTAGACAATGCACCGCAAAACGCGGTTATCAAGGTGATTGGTGTTGGCGGCGGCGGTGGTAACGCGGTTCGTCACATGATCGAGCACGATATTGAAGGCGTAGACTTCATTTGCGCAAATACGGACTCGCAGGCGCTGGCAGACATCGACTCTAAAACGATTCTGCAGCTGGGTAACACCATCACTAAGGGATTGGGTGCAGGCGCCAATCCGGAAATTGGTCGTGCCGCCGCACTCGAAGACAGAGATCGAATTGCCGAGTCTTTGCAGGGTGCGGATATGGTCTTTGTAACCGCCGGAATGGGCGGCGGCACTGGCACGGGCGGTGCACCTATTGTTGCGGAGGTTGCACGTGACATGGGTATCTTGACCGTGGCGGTTGTCACTCGACCGTTCAGCTTCGAGGGTCGAAAGCGTTTGACCATTGCAGAGCAAGGTCTCAAAGAACTTGAGCAGCATGTTGACTCACTGATTACCGTACCCAATGAGAAATTGCTCGAAGTTATGGGCAAAAACACCAGCTTGCTGGATGCCTTTAAAGAGGCCAACGACGTGCTCTTTGGGGCAGTCCAGGGTATCGCGGACCTGATTATTCGTCCCGGTATGATCAACGTCGATTTTGCCGACGTGAAGACTGTGATGTCAGAAATGGGTTCTGCAATGATGGGTACGGGTACCGCTACCGGTGAGGGTCGTGCTCGTGAGGCGGCTGAACGTGCCATCAACAGCCCACTGTTGGACGACATAGACCTCAGTGGAGCGAAGGGTCTGTTGGTCAACATTACAGCAGGTCTTGATCTGTCGCTGGGCGAGTTCTCAGAGGTTGGTGAAGCGATTGAGGAGATTGCCTGTGATGACGCGACGGTGGTCATCGGCACAGTGATCGATCCAACCATGGCTGATGAGCTCAAAGTGACCGTGGTGGCCACGGGACTGGGTGTTGAGCAAAGCCGCCCTGTCCTGAAAAAGGTCGAGCCACTTGCGCCCATGCGTTCCGCAACATCGACGTCAGCGGCCTATGAAGGGTATGATCTGCCTCCAGCGAAGCGTCAGCGCGCTGCAGCGACTACTCATTCTGGGCAAGCGGTTGCGGTTGAGGAAAGTAGCGAAGAGGGGTATTTCGATATTCCGGCGTTTTTGCGTCGCCAAGCTGACTAGCGCTGAGCGAGGGAGTGGTTGGAAAGAGAGCTTAGCGCTCTCGGGCTGACTGCCCCCTGAAAAAAGGCAAAAGAATGATACGACAGCGAACATTGCGAAATTCGATCAAGGCCACCGGTGTGGGCTTGCACACAGGCGATAAAGTGCTCCTGACACTCTGCCCTGCACCCGTCGATACGGGCATCGTTTTTCGCCGAACTGACCTCAACCCTGTGGCCGAGATCCCCGCTCGTGCCGACTTGGTTGGAGAGACGACGCTGTCGACCTGCCTCATTCACGGTGAAGCCCGCGTTTCAACCATCGAGCACCTGCTATCTGCGATGGCAGGACTGGGTGTCGACAACGCGTACGTCGACGTGACCGCCCCTGAAATCCCCATTATGGACGGTAGTGCGGCGCCCTTTGTCTTTTTGCTGCAGTCAGCAGGAATCGTAGAACAACACGCTGCGAAGAAATTTATTCGTGTCAGAAAAGAAGTCACCGTGACCGACGGCGACAAGACGGCCAGCTTTTTACCGCTTGAGGGATTTAAGATCTCGTTCGGTATCGATTTTGATCATCCGGTGTTTAAACACCGAGCCGCAACTACGGAGATTGATTTTTCCACAACGTCCTTTGTGCGGGAGGTCAGTCGCGCAAGAACCTTTGGCTTTGTCGAGGAAATTGAGTATCTGCGCTCGAAGGGACTCGCGCGTGGGGGCAGCATGGACAACGCCGTCGTCATCGACGACTACAAGGTCTTGAACCAGGGCGGTCTTCGTTACGACGATGAGTTTGTGAAGCACAAAGTGCTCGATGCCATTGGCGACCTGTATTTGCTGGGGTATAGCCTGATTGGTGAATACCGTGCCTTCAAATCGGGCCACGCGCTTAACAACCAAGCGCTGCGCACCTTGATTGCAAATAAGGATGCGTGGGAGATGGTCACCTTTGAGGATGTCGAACAGGCCCCGATTTCCTACCAACAGCCGTTTTTGACTTACGCGCCAACTTAATCGCGATCGAGTTCACAGCCGAGTTCAACACACTTTCTTAGGACTTGTATCTCTGGCATAGTGGCGCGGTTAACGTGAGTGATTGTGCCACCTTTGAAATTCATACTGATAAATAACGAAGGCCCCTCTAAAACCGTCGAAATTGGTCGATGGACGCGGGTCGTTGTGTCTGCGATTTTGATTGGTTTGCCTGTGACTTTGGCGGGGCTGAGCTACGAGTTTGGCGTTAAAAAAGGGGTTTCCAAAACACAGGCGGCCGAAGAGACTTTGGCTGCAGAGGAAGCGCGCGAGCGCGCCGAGGCCCTGGCTAATCTGGCGGTTGAAGCCGAGAGACGGCTGCAGTCCATGACCCTGCTCCTGGCTGAGTTACAAAGTCGGGTCACGCGTCTCGACGCGGTGGGTATGAACCTTACACAAAGCGCGGGTTTAGAACCCGGTGAGTTTAACTTCAACGTGCCACCTGCCTTGGGTGGTCCACTGATGACGTCGCAAGACGATGCGCGAGAATTAATTCCTGCGCTTGAGGGCGAGTTATTCGCCTTGAGTACTGCGTTGGACGATCGCGAGGTTCAACTCGATATATTGTCCGAGTTGATTCAGGGCGAACAGGTTAAAAGTGATGCAACGCCTGCAGGTCGCCCGATCTTGTCCGGGTGGTTGTCGTCTCGATACGGCAGCCGTATTGATCCGTTCAGTGGTAAAAAAGCCTGGCATGAAGGCATCGATTTTGCGGGACGCGAAGGTGCCCATATCGTTGCGGTGGCCAGCGGTGTTGTCAGCTGGAGCGGCGAGCGTGCGGGCTACGGTAAAATGGTGGAGGTCGCGCACGGCGATGGTGTGATCACGCGCTATGCCCACAACCAAGAAAATCGCGTCAAAGTCGGTGACATGGTTCGCCGTGGTGACGTGGTTGCGCTCATGGGAAACAGTGGCCGTTCTACGGGCCCACACGTTCACTTTGAGGTTCATAAAAACGGCCGTCCGGTCGATCCTGCGAGTTACTTACACCGCACGCCCAACTAAGGTCATCACCGACCGCTAGTGAAGTTCACTGTACTCGTTGATCGCGCAAACTGCGCAAAACCTAATCACACGTAATGGAAACACCATGGCTAATCCGCTGAAGATGATATTCGGCTCGCGTAACGACCGAGTGTTACGTCGAATTAAGAAAACTGTTCGCACCATCAATGCGTTTGAGGAGAGCATGCAAGCGCTTGACGACGACGCGTTGCGGGCAAAAACGCAAGAATTCAAACTGCGGTACCAGAACGGCGAGTCGCTCGACGCGCTGTTGCCTGAGGCCTTTGCCGTCGTTCGGGAGGGCGGTGTCCGTGCCATGGGTATGCGCCACTTTGACGTGCAGCTCATCGGTGGCGTCGTGCTGCACGAGGGCAATGTCGCGGAAATGCGAACCGGAGAGGGTAAGACCTTAGTGGCAACACTGCCGGCGTATCTTAATGCGCTCTCGGGTAATAGCGTTCACCTGATTACGGTCAACGACTATTTGGCGACACGGGACGCCGCGTGGATGGGGAAACTGTACAACTTCTTGGGACTTGAAGTTGGGGTCGTCAAGGCCGGACAAACGCAAGAAGAGAAGCGTATTGCCTACTCTGCCGACGTGGTTTACGGAACTAACAACGAATTTGGTTTTGATTATCTGCGAGACAACATGGCGTTCAGCATGGACGACAAGATGCAGGGCCAGCTGGCTTTTGCGATTGTTGACGAAGTGGACTCGATTCTGATCGATGAGGCGCGAACGCCACTCATTATTTCAGGTGCGGCTGAAGACAGCTCCGAGCTTTACCGCAAGATCAATAAACTCATTCCGAGACTGGTGGCCCGAACCGATGAGGCGTCGGAGGACGGTCACTTTGTCATTGACGAGAAGCAACGCTCTGTTGAGCTGACTGAGGACGGTCACGAGCTGATTGAGACCATGCTGATCGACGAGGGGTTACTGGCTGCTGATGATTCACTGTATGCCTCCACCAACTTAGGTCTGTTGCATCACGTTACTGCAGCGCTGCGCGCGCACAACCTGTTTCATCGAGACGTCGAGTACATCGTACAAAACGGTCAGGTCGTTTTGATCGATGAGCACACGGGGCGCACCATGGCCGGTCGACGTTTGTCGGAGGGCTTGCATCAGTCCATTGAAGCGAAAGAGAACGTCAATATTCAGGCTGAAAGCCAGACTATGGCGTCCACCACGTTCCAGAACTACTTCCGCATTTACGAAAAGTTGAGCGGGATGACCGGAACCGCTGACACTGAGGCGTTTGAATTTCGGCAAATTTACGGACTTGAGTGTGTGGTGATCCCAACCAACATTCCGATGAAACGGCTCGATATGAACGACCTCATCTTCATGTCCAAGGAAGAGAAGCTCGAGGCGATTGTTGATGAGACCCGGCGCATTATTGAGCACCAGGCACCCGTGCTGGTGGGTACGGCGTCGGTTGAAACCTCAGAAGAGCTCTCGGAGCACTTCAAGGGCGCGGGTATCGAGCATAAGGTGCTGAACGCTAAGTATCACGAACAAGAGGCTGAGATTATTGCGCAGGCCGGCCGTCCGGGCATGGTGACCATTGCGACCAATATGGCGGGACGCGGCACCGATATTGTACTGGGCGGTAACCTTGAGGCAGAACTTGCCGCTTTGGAGGACGAATCTGCAAAAGTGGCAGCGCAGGCGGCTTGGGAAGAGCGACATCAAGCGGTGCTGGATGCGGGCGGACTTCATATTGTCGGTACCGAACGTCACGAGTCGCGTCGGATTGATAACCAACTGCGGGGACGGGCAGGACGCCAAGGTGACCCGGGTGCGTCACGTTTTTACATTTCACTCGACGACAGTTTGATGCGCATCTTCATGGGCAATATGGCCGGCATCATGCAGAAAGTGGGTATGGAGCGTGGTGAGGCCATTGAGAGCAAAATGGTCACAAACTCGATCGAGCGCGCTCAACGCAAGGTCGAAGGGCGTAACTTCGATATTCGTAAGCAGCTGCTGGAATACGACGACGTGGCGAACGACCAGCGTCAGATTATTTACAAACAGCGGGATCAGTTGCTCGACGGCGACGATGTGGCCGAGATGATCACCAACATACGAACCGATGTGATTCATGCCGGCATCGATCGATTTATTCCACCGATGAGTGTCGAAGAACAATGGGATGTTGCGGGTTTGGAGCAGCACCTGCGCACCGAATACGCGCAAGATATTCCGGTTGTGGCCTGGCTGGACGAGGACAATGACTTGCACGAGGAATCTCTTCGAGCGCGCATTGTCGAGGCTGTGCAAGCCGCGTACGACGAAAAAGGCGCATCGATTGGCGACGCCATGCGTCAAATTGAAAAGCAGGTCATGCTCCAAGTGCTTGATGGGCTTTGGAAGGACCATTTGCAGACTATGGATCAACTGCGCCAGGGTATTCACTTGCGCGCCTACGCCAACAAGAACCCCAAGCAGGAGTACAAGCGCGAAGCGTTTGAGCTGTTCGAGTCCCTGTTGGAACGCTTGAAGCAAGAAGTCGTGCGTATTCTGAGTCAGATTCAAATTAAGCGTGAGGATGAAGCAGAGGAAATTGAGCGTCGCCGTCGCGAAGAGGCCGCTCGGCAAAAGCTGGCGTTTCAACACGCGCAGGCTCAAGCGTTACCCGAAGCAAGCCAAGGTGAAGCGCCAGAACAAGCAGAGGCGCCGAAGTCTCCGGTTGTCCGAGCTGCCCCGAAAGTTGGGCGTAACGACCCGTGTACCTGCGGGAGCGGCAAGAAGTATAAGCAGTGTTGTGGAGTGCTCGGTTGAGGTTGCCGGCGTTGTCGATCGCAGGTATCAGGCTTGGCGTTGCTCAAGCGGGTATTAAGTACGCGGGTCGCGACGATCTGACGTTGATTGAGATTGCTCAGGGCAGCACCACTGCGGCGGTCTTTACGCAGAACGCGTTTAGAGCCGCGCCGGTTCTTGTTGCCGAGCGTAATAATGCGGCGCAAGACGCGCGCTACTTGCTGATTAACTCGGGCAACGCTAATGCGGGAACCGGTCAGCCTGGAATGACGGCCTGCGAGCAGAGTTGTGACGATGTGGCTCGACTCACCGAGAGCGATGCGCGTCGCGTG
>DGPO01000104.1:0-13835 GCA_002390485.1 Halieaceae bacterium UBA4438
CAGCGTATTGGAGCGCTTGTTGCGCGCTCTGAAGCCTGCGCTGATCTCGCGCTTAATGCCATGATGCTGACCTCCGCACGTCAGTATTTGAGTGATTACTGCGACGATATTCAACTGCACTTTACCTCGGCGGTCGCTATTGCTCCGGGCGAGAGTGCACAAATTCTGCACCGTGACCGAGGTATCTGGGGCGGCTACCTGCCGCGAAAGGTCGAGCCCCTGTTCAGCACCATTTGGGCAACAACACCCTTTACCCGCGCGAACGGTGCCACCCAGGTTGTTCCAGGCTCTCAGTACTGGGACAAAGACCGTCAGCCCGAGCCGCACGAGATTGCCTATGCTGAAATGGAGCCGGGTTCTGTGCTCTGTTACACCGGCACTGTCCTCCACGGCGGTGGTGCGAACTCGACACCGGATCAAGTTAGAACGGGGGTGTTTATGCACTACGCACTCAGTTGGTTGCGCCAAGAAGAAAACCAGTACCTGTCCTGCCCGCCAGAACATGCCCGCAAACTCAGCCCTGAGTTACGTGCGCTGATCGGTTACGCGAAGGGCGGCTATGTATTGGGGTTTTACTCAGATCCCGATGACCCCTCTGCGGCTTATGAATCGGTTAGCCCTGAGCATTTGTTCAGTCAACGCGAGGAGCGATTCGGAGCAATTCACGGCGCGGATCATGTGGTATCTGAGTCAATGAAGTGACTGGTTTTGGTCTTCAGGGCGGGTGTCTAGCGGGTTGAATGGGAGGTCAGGCGATGATTAAGGTGGTTACGTTGTTGTTTAAACGCCCCGAGCTGACAGCAGAGGCGTTTCGAGATTATTACGAGTTGCATCATCGCTTGTTGGGCGAAAAATACCTCAGTCCACACGCGTTAAAGTACGTGCGTCGATACCCCATTCTCGCTGGTGATGGTGCAGAAGCGCCGGAATTCGACGTCATGATGGAAGTTTGGTTTGAAAACTACTACGCCATGGAGGCCGCAATGGCTGACATGAGCACCGCACACGCGCAGCACGAACTCGCCGAGGACGAAGCGCGCCTCTTTGAACGCGACCGCACTCAGAGCTTCATCGTCGACGAATGCGAGTCCGACCTGGATGCGGACGAGGAGTGAGCGGTCGCCACCATGATCATCGATGGCGCCTACTTTATTTCTGTTTTGCTAGGGTTTCTGCAACAGCGAGTGCACTGACGTTGTAAATGGCACGAGGTGTCGCCGAGTTCACCATGATGTGGGCCGGTCGTTTCAGGCCAGACATATAGGGTCCGATGAGCAGTCCGTTGGCCTTCTTGCGCAACAGTCCGAGGGCAATATTGGCGGCATCAAGTCCTGGAAAAACCAAAAGATTCGCGCTGCCTTTTAATTGACTGTCTTCAAAGATAGTTTGCCGATACGCCGAGTCGAGTGCGGTGAGTGAATGCATCTCTCCGTCGATATCGACGTCCGGAAGTTGTGCTCTGAGAATCTCACTGGCCTGTCTCATCTTGCGTGCAGAGGGCGCATTTGATGAGCCAAAGTTTGAGTGAGACAGCAATGCAACGCGCGGTGTGATGCCAAACTGCCGAACCTGGTCTATGCCGAGCAATGTTTTAGAAACGATTTGATCGACTGTGGGATCAAGGTCGATAAAGCAGTCGGTTAAAAAGAGTGGGCCGTCGTCAAACAACAGGGTTGTCAACGTTGATGCACGAACGTCTGCGCCCTGGGTGCCAATCACGGATCGCAGGGTTTGAAAATGGTCAGTAAAGCGACCGACTTTGCCACAAATCATGGCATCCGCATCACCATTGCGCAGCGCCATGGCGGCAATAACGGTACTGTCGGTCCGTAAAAGAACGCTGCTTCCCTCGACTGAGACCCCGCTTCGTCCCGCAATTTGGTGGTAGTCGCGCGCGTACTCTTCGTACTTATCGTAGCTGCGTGGGTTGATCACCTCCACGTCTTCACCGAGTCTAATTCTAAGCCCTAACTCGTCGATAACGGTGTTGATGGCACTGGGGCGACCGACCAATATGGGCCGCGCGATCGCCTCATCCACAACGGTTTGAACCGCGCGAAGTACAGTTTCGTTTTCGGCGTCCGAATAAACCATTTTCAGGCCGCTATTGGCCGCCGCATTAACGACTGGCTGCATAAACATGCCGGAGCGCGTCACGTGTTTGCTTAAGTTTCGACGATACTCATCAAGATCCTCAATCGGACGGCTTGCAACACCGGTCTTCATGGCGGCTTCGACAACTGCCACCGGCACGCGCTCAAAGAGGCGTGGATCGAAGGGTTTCGGAATAATGTAGTCGGAGCCAAACTTGAGTGACTGACCGTCATAGGCCTGTGCCACTTCCTCTGAGGCCTCTTGCTGAGCAAGGTCGACAAGGCCATAGGCACAGGCAAGTTTCATCTCGTCGTTAATCGCGGTCGCACCACAATCCAATGCGCCACGGAACAGGAAGGGGAAGCAGAGGACGTTATTCACTTGGTTTGGAAAGTCCGACCGGCCGGTACCAATAATGGCGTCCGGCCGGGCTTGGCGTGCAAGGTCTGGGTGAATCTCAGGATTTGGATTGGCCATGGCCAAAATCAGGGGGTTGGGTGCCATCTGCTTAACCATGTCTTGAGTGACACAATCACCGGTAGAGAGGCCAAAGAATATGTCGGCGCCTTCCATGGCCTCGGCTAATGTTCGCTTGTCTGTTTGTCGCGCATATCGCTCTTTGAACTCGTTCATGCCCTCTTGCCGGCCCTCATAAATAAGGCCTTTGCTGTCGCACATGAACACGTGCTCTCGTTTGAGTCCCAGACTCACAATCAGGTCGGCGCAAGACATGCTCGCAGAGCCTGCCCCTGAGATCACGAGCTTCACTTCTTCCATTTTCTTGCCGGTGAGCTTAAGCCAAGAAATAACGGCAGCCGTCGACACAACCGCTGTGCCGTGTTGGTCGTCGTGAAACACCGGAATATTCATCCGCTCGCGGAGTTGACGCTCCACGTAGAAACATTCGGGTGCTTTGATGTCTTCGAGCACAATGCCGCCGAAGGTGGGTTCGAGCGCCGCAATAATATTGACGAGCTTTTCAGGGTCTCTTTCGTCAATTTCCAAATCGAAGGTGTCGATGTCGGAGAATTTTTTCATGAGGACCGCTTTGCCCTCCATGACGGGCTTCGATGCCAGCGCACCAATGGCGCCCAGTCCCAGAACAGCGGTGCCATTACTGATGACCGCAACCAGATTGCCTCGTGCGGTTACCTTGGAGGCGTTAAGAGGGTCCTCAACGATGTACTCACAGGCATGGGCAACGCCGGGTGAGTACGCCATCGATAGGTCGGCTTGTGTTTCAAGAGGCGTGGTTGCTCTTACCTCTAGCTTCCCGGGTTTTCCCTCGATGTGATACTTAAGGGATTCCTCTTTGAACGTGGGCTTCTCCATTAGAGACTCCGATGTGTGAGTGAGTTAGTGCGCTCGTTGCGATTGCAAAGAGGAACAGTTGGCTACTTATTAATAGCACTAGGTGAATATGCCAAGTGAAACACGAAATGCGTGGCTTCACGGCGCACACCGTTCATTCTGTGACAAATTGCGCCTATTCGTACGCGGCATTTACCGCATTGGTTGTCCGATGCCTAATTACTATCGCGATATTCAATGACGTTCGTGAGACTGGGCAGTCCCCCATCGCTGAGATTAATTTTTGGGATTTTTTTCCCTTTTTATTGACACCTTTAATTTTTGGGAATAAATTCCCAATTATGAGTTCGCCGGAACAGACATCGAGAGCAATCAACCGGGCCTTGTACAAGGTGCTGACACCTCTTGTACGCGTCATGGTTAAGCTTGGTATGTCTTATGGGACGTTCGCTGAAATCGCGCGCGCGGTGTTTGTTGAGCAGGCTTATTCCCAGCTTCAGGCAGATGGTGACAAAACGACAGCGAGTGCCGTCTCGGCGCTCACCGGCTTATCGCGAAAGGAGGTTAGTCGGTTGACTAACTCTGATGACGTTTTGATCGTAGATACGGAGCAAAAACGTCATCGGGCCGCACAGGTGATTAGTGGGTGGTCAAACGATCCTCAGTTCAGTGAAGCAGGACGACCGAAAGCATTGGCGGTGTCTGGCGAGGGAGCTTCATTTCCCGCATTGGTAAAGCGATACGGGAGCGATGTCACTGTGACATCGATGCTGTCGTTACTCACCCGAAATGGCGCGGTTGAGATTGATGGTGAGCAGGTGATTCTGCTGACCGACGCTTACATGCCCATGGACACACCACTTGAGCGACTCGAGATTTTGGGGACTGATGCGAATGAGCTCATTTCTACCATTGCACACAATATTTCGGCACATCCCAGCGAGCGAGTCTTCCAAAGAAAAGTCTCGTTCAGTGGGCTATCCGACGTCGATTTAGAGGATTTTCGTCGGTTCAGCGATGCGAAGTCCCAATCGCTACTAGAGGCCTACGATACGTGGTTGGCGGATCGGGTTGGGCAACACACTGAGACCTATGCTAGGGGTGAAAGTCACTCCGTGTCGGTAGGCATCTATTTTAATTCCAGCCATCTCATTATCGATTCTGATGAAGGACAATCACTATGAAGTATTCCGTTAGCACTCACCTCCTTACGCTGTTGCTGGCTGCCTTACTCACCAGTTGTGGCGGTGGCGGGGGCTCATCTCCAGAAGTTGTCTCAGGGGGATCAGGGTCCGGTGGTACTGGAGGCTCTGGTGGTTCAGGGGGCTCGAGCGGCGGCGGCTCTGGCGGGAGCGGTGATACGGGCGACACCAGCGCAGGAATTAGTGGTAGTGGTAAGGCTATCGGAGTCATCACACAGTTCGGAAGTATTTTTGTTAACGGCGTCGAATACGACACCTCTGAAGCCGTCATTATCGTAAACGGTGTCGTCGCAACCGAGGATGATCTGGGCGTCGGCATGGTTGTCTTTATTCAGGGAACAGTTAATGAAGATGGTGTTACGGGTGTCGCGGAGGTGGTTATCGTCGATGACAACCTTAAGGGTCCAATCAGCGCCATTACGAGTGCGACAGATGAGAGTGGCTCGGTGCTGGACGCGCGCCAGATTACTGTCCTCGGCATCGATGTTGTGGTCGAGCGGACAGGAACCGTGTTCGAGGACACGACCTTTGAGTCCTTATCTCAGGGCGATCTGGTGGAGGTCTATGGCTTTACCGAGAGCGGGAATAATATTCGAGCAACCCGTGTTGAGCTGAAGGAGTTCATTCCTGGCGTTACCAAAGTGGAGTTGTACGGTGAGGTGACCAGCCTCGACACGTCGGCTGAAACGTTTTTACTCGGCGACTACACCATCAATTTTGCATCGGCCGAATTTGACGATATTGACCCCAGCAACTTTGCAGACGGCATTCTCGTGGAGGTCAAGGGCACCCTGGCCACCGCCGACGCGTTAATCATCGATGCAACGAAAATCGAACCGACGGGTATCGATGCGGGTGAAGCGGAAGACAATGGCGATGTCGAGGTCGATACGACACTGGGCGATGACGATGAGTTTCGAACCGAGGGAACCATTGAGAGCTACGATGCGACCAATCAGACGTTCATTATTAACGGCACTTCAGTTGATGCCTCTTCAGCAGCCTTGGTGCCCGGTAATTTGGTGCTCGAAGATGGACTGATTGTTCAGGTCGAGGGCACCTTTTCTGGTGACGTGCTGGTCGCCGAAAAAATTAAAAGCCGTCGCGGGCGAATTGAAATTGAGGCGCCTGTCAGCGCACTCGATCCAGAAACATTAACTGTTAGTTTGAATCTGGGAGTGGGGGTATTGGACGTTCTTGTTACTGCTCAAACCCTGATGGATGACGATCGTGATTCGGGTGACGAGCGGTTTAATTTCGAGGACCTACAGATTGGTGACTATCTCGAGGTTGAGGCCTTTGATAATGAGGGCACTCTGACGGCCACAAGACTTGATCGTGAGGATGAGGACGAGGACGAGATCAAGCTTCAGGCACCTGTGGATGACTTTGTCGCTGAAGAGAGTATTACCCTATTGGGCCTGCAGTTTGGTATTGATGGAGATACTGAGTACGAATCTATCGGCGGTAGTGAAGTGCCGGCCGAAGCGTTCTTTGCTCAGTTGTCCGCAGGATTTCTCGTTAAGTTAGAGGACGAGCATCTGCTCGACGGCATTGCTGACGAGTTGGGCTTCGAAGATCCGAGTCGCCCAGATGGCGGTTACGAGTACGATGACGAAGACGACGAAGATGATGAAGACGACAAAGATGATGATGACGATTGAGGCGCCAGCTGGCTTCTCTCTCGAATCCGGGGTTGATAGCTAGACAAATCGCAGATACAAAAAAGCCCTCTTATGAGGGCTTTTCCGTTTTGCAGCTCCCTGCACCATCACTTTGGTGGCATTCGGATACCGCCGTCCAGGCGGACGACTTCTGCATTCATGTACGGGTTGGTAATGCAATCGACGACCGCAAACGCGAGCTCTTCAGCGCTGCCTAATCGTTTCGGGAACAGTACTGACTTTCCAAGATGCGCTTTGAACGCGTCGGACTCTGGACCTTCGCCATAGATAGGCGTGTCGATCAAGCCAGGTGCGACCGTGTTGACGCGAACACCGACGGCGGCGAGATCACGAGCAATCGGCAGTGCCATACCCACGACGCCTGCTTTAGAGGCGGAGTAAGCACATTGACCAATCTGGCCATCAAACGCCGCTGCTGATGCAAGGTTGACGATAGCACCACGACCGCCATCATCATCAAGAGGATCGTTCTTTGCCATTTGAGCCGCAGCTCGGCTGAGCATATTGAACGTACCAATTAAGTTTACTTTGATGACAAAGCTGAACTTATCGAGCGGAAAGGGTTCGCCGTCGCGGCTGACAGTACGACCCGCGGCGCCCAGACCCGCTGAGTTCACACAAGCCCTAAGCGGGCCCAAGGCGGCAGCCGCCGCCACCGCTGCATCTGCGTCTTCAATACTTGAGACGTCGCACTTGACGAACTGACCGCCAATTTCCTCGGCTACTTGCTTGCCGCGCTCCTCATTGAGGTCCGCAACGACCACCTTTGAGCCTAAATCGGCCAGCTGCCGAGCACAGGCTTCACCGATGCCTGACGCTCCGCCTGTGACGATTGAAGAGCTACCTTCTAAATTTACTCGCGGCATACCGCTTCTCCTTTGTTGAGTGATCAATGTTATTGAGCGCTAAGCGTCGTCTAAGCCGCTTGGCATTGCAATTGTGAACCCTGATTGGGCTCGTCAGTCTACAGCTTAACCGCCGCAGAGGTGCCTAGGCCTGCACCGTACACGAGGGCGTTGAGCCAAAGCCGCCCAACGCCACGCGTGGAACCGCGGAAATTGGGCTGGCCAGAAAATAAAATCACTTGGCCTTTGCCCACTCGCTCACGCGTAACATAGGCCGAGTTCGCGATACGCGACGCCGCTTCTGGCCACAATAGTCCACTCATTCGAACGTTCAGATCTTGCCCTTGAGGGATCGTGGACCAGTTGATTGCGCGCGCTTTTTCGGCGTCTTTGTTGGGCTTTAGTACGCCAACGCGAACCACCGCTTGTTGACGTCCGTTGACCATGAGTGCCGGTTGCTCACTGTATAAGAGTGGCAGTATCTCGGGCGTACCAAAGGTGAGCCAGTGCAAGGTGTCGACGCGTCCGGCGACCATGGCGCCTGAGGGCATAAAACGCGACTGCCACGTATCACGACGCTTGAGCTCGTCAGCGTTTAGCGCCTTACTGCCTTGATCCCACGGATAGGTAATGTCGGTGTCGACGCTGTGAGCGCTCACCGCGTCGACGTCCAGTTCATCGCTCAGTGCCAAGTGTTCTCGCTGAAGCGCTATGTCGTAACTCTGGGCGTCAGAGAACGCATCTTTGATCGCGCGAACGCCACCAATACCGTTCTCAGTCGCCAAATTGGCTGCGCTGTTATCGTGCGCGATCAGTGTCCCGCCTTGTTTGACCCAGTCACGCAGCGACCCCAACTCTGAGCCTGAGAGTGGTCGATACCCATTGGGTATGACGATCGTGTTGTAACGACGCAGGTCAGCACGGGATACGTAGGCGGCATCAACTTGACTGTGGCGTATGCCAAGGTGCGAGTCGATCGCCCACCAGCTGGAACCGACGTCATAGCTGCTAAAGCGTGCGTGGCTGAGGATCGCGATCTGAGGACGCGTTAGCAGTCGGAAATGCGATCCGCCCCAGTCGGGTAGGTCGCCCGCGCCATAGCCGGAAGATATGGCGCTGACTGACACGTTTAAAGCGCGCGCTTGGGCCTCGATGAGACCCGTTAGATTGTCCGTTTTTGGGTTGTCCATGGCGGTGACAAACACCGACCCCCGCGAAACTGTTTTTCCGGATAAGACAGTTGCCTTGTCCGTGATTCTGACCCTGACACCTTGCTCCATTAAACGTGCGGCAAAAGCCACCGAGCGATCATCGTCGCCATTGACAGTCCACGCGATCGCCGACGCTTGGACGTCAACGGTTGGCGTGTGCCCGCGCCATGGCTTGAGTCCATCCTCAAGGTGTTGGGGCACGGTGACGGCCGCAAGTCCATACATCATGCTGAAGTTCCAAGCCGTCGTGTCGTACATGAGTGACGAGCCGTCGCGCAAATTACGCTGTCGTTCCTCGACAAGGACCGACTTACGCACGTCGGCATCAAACTCCAGTATTGCCGCCACAAAGGGCGCGTCAGGCTGTCGATTAGGAATAATTAAGCTACCCTGAGGAAGCACATATCCCTTTTCTTGAGTACCCAGCTGAGTGGTGACTGAGGCCACTTTCATCGGAGCCTCGTTAGTGAAAAGTTCAATGCCTTGCGCTTCAAGACGTTCCACGAGCGCGTTCATACGGCCGTGATTTTCATTCGCTAAAATGACGTAGCTGCGATTGGCAAACTGGCTTTTTGGCGAGACGTTGTATTTCCTGCCGTCCCAATAATCGCGGTACATGGCCTGAGAATGGTCTGCTAATGACGCGAGATTGGCCATGGTACTGACGAATTGGTGGTGCACAGATTCTTTGTAGGTTTGCACTGTCCCCTCTGGACGTCGCACGCCATCTTCAGCCATGCGCGACTGCTCGTAGAGAATGTGCATGCTGCCTCGGTACTCTGCGTAATTGGAGTACCCGGGATACCAATTTTCAAACCACTCGCCCGTGAAGTAACGCCACGATCGCTCGTCGAATGCGGCGCCTTGCTCTTCAGAAAATACGCGCGCCCATTTTTGCAGGTCGGTATCAATGTTGGCGTTGAGCGGCTGTCTTGGAGGGCCCATTAAAAAGGTGCTTTGCGAGCCCATTTCGTGACCATCGATCATAAGCTGTGGGCGCCATGTGTTGATCAACGCGACGCGTCCACGTGTCTCAGGTTGAGTCAGCAAAAAGAAGTCGCGGTTCAGATCAAAAAAGTAGTGATTCGTGCGACCGTAGGGCCAGTCACCCGTGTGAAGTAGCGACTGGTCATCAACATTGGGTGCCGTGCCACGGTATTGCTCGAGTGACTTGGCAAACCGGGCGCGACCGTCTGGGTTCATCATGGGGTCAATGACCACGATCATTTTGCCGAGCATGGCGGTGACGTCGTCATCTGTACTGGCGATTAAGTGATAAATGCTGGCCAGCGCCGCGTCGGCCCCCGACGTCTCGTTCCCATGAATCGAGTACGCCATCCACGCCACCGCGGGCAACGACTCAATAATACCCTTCGCATCTTTGTCGCTGAGGCGACGGGCGTCAGAGAGCATCTGGATATCTGCTTCAATGGCATCGAGATTTGCTAAATTCTCGGCACTGGAGATAAACACGGCAAACAGGGGGCGACCCTCGTGTGTCTTGGCGTATTCAACGACTTTGAGGCGGTCCGATTCGCCTGCCCAGACGTTAATAGCAGCGCTAATCTGCGCCGGAGTGGCCACCTGCTGACCGGCGTCAAAGCCTAAAAAAACCGAGGGCTTGGTGATATCGCCGGCGTAGTTGCCCTCTAAAATGGCCCCTTGATAGACCATGTCGGGGTCCGCGTTTGGCGTCATTAGAAGGCTCGCAAAGACGCCCTGAGACGTTGAGACTAAAAGGGCCACTGCAATGAGGTGTTTGATCAATGACATAGTTACTCGTTTCCTGTTCACCATGGGATACTTTGAATGCGAAGTTGTGTCGTGATCTCTGCGCGTCACGACGAACAATAGCGCGTTATGATGCCCTGCACAGAGTGCGCTGCAAATAGGAATATGTAATGCGTTTAACAGACTGTCACAACTTTGGTGATTTCAGGCGGCTTGCAAAGAAGCGTTTGCCGGGACCTATTTTTCATTACATTGACGGTGCGGCAGATGACGAAGTGACCTATCGGCGCAATACGCAGGCCTTTGAGACCGCTGATCTCGTTCCAAATGTGCTCAATGGTGTGCGAGATGTCGACATGTCGGTAGAGGTCATGGGTCAAAAACTCGACATGCCACTCTATTGTGCGCCAACCGCTCTGCAACGACTGTTTCATCACGAAGGTGAGCGTGCTGTGGCGAAAGCCGCAACAAAATACGGGACCATGTTTGGTGTGTCGTCACTTGCGACCGTAGGCGTGGAGGAAATCGCATCGCTTGCACCAGGCCCTAAAATGTTCCAGTTCTACTTTCACAAGGACCGGGCCTTGAACGATGCGCTACTCGAGCGCGCCCGCGCCGCACAATTTAATGTGTTGGCGTTAACCGTGGACACCATCACTGGGGGAAACCGCGAGCGTGACTTGCGAACGGGATTTACCTCGCCACCCCGATTAAATCTTCAGTCGGCGTGGAGCTTTGCAACGCACCCCGCTTGGGCCTGGAACTTTTTCACCAAAGATAAGTTCGATATGCCTCACCTCTCAGGGCATATCGATCAGGGCACAAATGTTGCAGTTTCCGTTGGCGACTATTTCTCCACCATGCTGGATCCGACCATGTCGTGGGCCGATGCAGAAAAGCTCTGCGCACAGTGGAACGGGCAGTTCGCACTCAAGGGCATTATGTCGGTAGAGGATGCCAAGCGTGCTGTCGACATTGGGTGCACTGGCATCATGGTCTCAAACCATGGCGGACGTCAGCTCGACGGGTCACGTGCGCCGTTCGATCAACTGGCTGAGATTTGTGATGCCGTGGGCGACAAAGTCGATGTGATTTGTGAGGGGGGTGTTCAGCGGGGTACCCATGTGCTCAAAGCCCTGAGTGTGGGTGCCAAGGCGGTGTCGGGCGGGCGGCTGTATTTGTACGCACTGGCCGCCGCTGGCCAAGAGGGCGTCGAGCGCGCGCTTGGCAACCTCAAGTCGGAAATTGAGCGTGACATGCGGTTAATGGGCGTAAGCCGGTTGAGTGAGCTCAATCGATCGAACCTTCGTTACCGTTAAGTTAAAGGGCGCTAGTGGTCCTCAAAGGGAGAGGAAAGACGTGAACGTTTACGAGTTCAATCAGGCGGCATGGAATCGTCAGGTTGATGAGGGAGATCGTTGGACTCGGCCCGTGTCGTCAGAGCAGATTGCGCGGGCAGGCACCGGCGATTGGGAGATCGTACTGACGCCATCACGTCCTGTTCCCAGAGATTGGTTTCCAGCATTGGACGACTGTGAAGTGCTTTGTCTTGCGTCAGGGGGTGGTCAGCAAGGCCCCATCCTTGCTGCGGCAGGGGCTCGTGTGACCGTCTTTGATGCGTCCTCGAGGCAGTTGGATCAGGACCGATTAGTCGCTGACCGTGATGCGCTTGCATTAACAACAGTGGCCGGTGATATGGCAGATTTGTCGATCTTCGACGATCACCACTTCGACTTTATTTTTCATCCCTGTTCAAATTGCTTTGCGCAAGATATCGCGCCGGTCTGGCGTGAAGCCTTCCGAGTATTAAAGCCTGGCGGAACGATGGTCAGTGGTTTTATAAATCCAGTTCAGGCGCTCTTTGACCCGGATCTGGAAAAACAGGGGACGTTTCAACTCAAGTTTTCCTCGCCCCATTCGGACCTTAATATCAGTGATACGGACCGTAAACGATGGTTCGGTGCAGAATCCCCGCTGGAGTTCGCGCACTCTCTGAGTGATCAGTTGGGTGGGCAGCTTGCGGCGGGATTCCTCATTTCAGGATTTTATGAAGACGATTGGGGTGGGGGCGAGCCGATCGACGCATTCATGAAAACCTTTGTGGCTGTTCGTTCGCTAAAGCCCGTCACTTAAGCTTGTGCAAAGCGATCTGTGACCTCGACCAGGACGCTGGTATTGGCTGGATCAAAGGCTGAATGACCCGCGTCGGGAACGATATGGAGGGTGGCTTCAGGCCAAGCACTGTGGAGATCCCATGCGGTTTTAGGCGGGCAAACCACGTCATAGCGGCCCTGTATAATCTCCGTCGGTATGTGGCGAATACGGTCTATGTTATCGAGTAATTGGTTGTCCGAATTGAAGAACCCTTGATTGACAAAGTAGTGGCACTCAATGCGCGCCATTGCGAGCGCGGCATCAGGCTCATCGAGCTGACTCATAAAGTTTTTATTTTGACGTAAGAAGCTTGTTGAGGCTTCCCAAACAGACCAAGCCCGCGCGGCCTCTAGGCGAGTCGCCTCGTTAGAACTGGTCAATCGCTTATGAAAGGCACTGACTAAATCATGACGCTCATTATGGGGAATCGGCGCAAGATAATTCTCCCAACTGTCGGGGAAGAGATGACTTGCACCTTCTTGATAAAACCACCTGATTTCCTCAGGACGCAGTAAGAAAATTCCGCGAAGCACCAGCTGTGTGACTCGTTCTGGGTGGCTTTGGGCGTAGGCGAGACTGAGCGTGCTGCCCCACGATCCTCCAAACACCAGCCATTGTTCGACACCGAGTTCCTCGCGCAAACGTTCCATGTCGTCGATCAGGTGGCTTGTGGTATTCGCAGTGAGCGACGCATGCGGCGTTGACTGTCCGCATCCACGTTGATCAAAGAGCACAATTCGATAGCGCGCTGGATCAAAAAACTGCCGCGCGGCCGGTGATGTTCCGCCGCCTGGCCCGCCGTGCACAAACACGCAGGGTTTTCCGTCCGGATTTCCACTCTCTTCGAAATAAACCTCATGGCCATCCCCCACGGATAACCAGCCACGTCGATAAGGTTCTATGGGGGCATACAGTGTTCGCATCGGCTTACTTCCCTCCGTCAGTCGCTGAGTGTACTGCTCTTGTGGCAGTTAAAGCGATTTCCAAGAGCGACATTTCACGGTATTTCTTTGATTTTCAGTGGCGGCTGGGGGTATCTTCATCGGCCCTGTTTTAGGCGCAGTACGGCGCTCTTTAACAAGCTGGATAAAAAGCTGAAGAAAAAGGAACTCATATGAATCGCAATGCTATTTGGAAGGTACTGCTGTGGGCACTGCCGCTGACCCTGACACTCTCGAGTCAGTCTTTTGCCGAAGAGGCTGCCAAGCCTGAAGTGAAGGGCGATGCGGCGATAGATGCAGCCGTAGAGGAGGCGCCAGAGGCTGCCGAGGAAGAAAAGCCGAAGACCATTGCTGAACTCACCGAGGAAGCTGACCGTTTTGACGGACTTTTCACTGTGTTCCAGGATTCAGAAACGGGTGCAACAAAGCTGTTGGTTCGTGGTGACCAAGTGGGTCAGGAGTTTATTTACTTTAAGCACATTATGAACGGTGTGACTGACGCGGGTGCGTTTACCGGATCGTATGGCGACAACTTTGTATTCACGATAGAGCGTCGCTTTGACAAGCTCGAGTTTGTTCGACAAAACACTGCGTACTATTTTGACCCCGCCAATGCCATATCTCGTGCGTCGCAGGCTAATATTTCCCGCGCTGTTTTAGC
>DGPO01000104.1:13899-30557 GCA_002390485.1 Halieaceae bacterium UBA4438
CTGTTTTTGTCGGAAGCTTTTGCCAACATTGTTCGCACCCGAGGGGGTGATGATGATTCAGGCGACCGATTCAGACTGGGAAAAATGGACGCTGACAAAAGCCAGATTTTGGCGATCAAAAACTACCCCAAGAATTCAGCGATTGAAGTCGAATACGTCTACTTCAACCCCAACCCCAAGGCGTCGGGGAGTGATGCGGTGACGGATGCACGAAACGTGTCCATTCAGGTGCTGCACACACTCATTGCAGTTCCAGAAAACAACTACCAGCCACGGTTTGCTGATCCTCGGTTGGGATCTTTTAACGTTCAAGTCACTGATCTTACCTCGACTGAGTCGGCGCCGTATCGTGACCTAATGGAGCGTTGGCATCTTGTGAAGAAAGATCCAACAGCCGCTGTGTCGGACCCCATAGAACCCATTACGTGGTGGATCGAAAATACAACACCTGTCGAGTGGCGCGACCTGATTAAAGGTGCTGCGCTTGAGTGGAATAAGGCGTTTGAACACGCAGGGTTCAGTAACGCCATGGTGGTCAACGTCCAGCCTGACGATGCCGACTGGGATGCAGGAGACATTCGCTACAACGTCCTGCGGTGGACCTCGTCACCGAGACCGCCCTTTGGTGGCTACGGGCCGAGCTTTTCAAACCCGCGAACCGGTCAGTTGATCGGGGCTGACATTATGCTCGAGTACTCCTTCCTCAATCGATCAAAGCTCACGCGTGAACTGATTCAGGGTGACGCCAGCGAGCCGATGATGATCGATGGGCACGACGCCCGTGCTTGCGCCGTTGGACATGCCATTGCGGAGGGTGGACTTGTTGCTGACATGGCCATTGAGATGTCGGGCGGTGGTGCGGACATCGAGGCGCAGCTCAGGCGTGATCGTATGTACTACCTCATCCTCCATGAGCTTGGGCACACCCTGGGTATGAACCACAATATGAAAGGCACTCAACTGCTGTCGCCAGAAGAGCTTGAGAATCCCGCTGTATTGGCATCGGGCATTATCTCCGGATCTGTTATGGACTACCCCGCGGTGAATTACGCACCTGATCGTGACGATCAGACGCTGTTTTATACCATTGCGCCCGGCCCTTACGACGATTGGTACATTGAGTACGCCTACTCACCAGAGTCTGCAGATCCGTCAGACGAAGGCGAGCGTCTAGAGATGATTGCGGCACGCTCAACCGAGCACGCCCTTGCGTTTGGCAACGACGCTGATGACATGCGCAGCCCGGGTACCGGTATCGATCCGCGCGTGAACATTTACGACAACAGTTCTGATTCCATTGCTTACGCGTCAAATCAGATGAAAATCATGCACGATGCGTTAAACAAGACCGCCGAATGGACCCCTGATCAAGGTAAGTCTTATGAGGAAGTGGTGGATGGTGTTGCGTTACTGGTGCGCTTTTGGGGAATTAACGCCGGTGTGATCTCTCGTTGGGTCGGTGGTGTCTACGTTGATCGCGCCGTGGTCGGGCAGCCGGGGGCCACCGAGCCCTTTATTCCCGTAGAGGGCGCGCGTCAGAAGCTGGCCATGGCGACGCTTGCTGAGCAGTTGTTTAGTCCTGATGCATTTGAGGTCGACGACGCGCTCTGGCGGCAAGCTGCGCCAGAGCGTCGTGGTTTTGAGCACGGTGGTTCGACGGAAGACCCGAAAGTGCATCGTGCCGTTTTGTCTGCTCAAAAGCGTGTACTCGATCATTTATTACATCCAACCGTGTTAAAGCGCATTACGAACACCGAGCTTTATGGCAATGAATACCCATTGGTGGAAGTCGTTGACGATTTAACCGATGCGGTTTTTAAGGCAGATGCGCGCCAAAGTGTGAACAGTTTTCGACGCAACCTTCAGGTTGAATACGTCGACCGTCTTTCCACGATAGCAAGTGAGGCAGGCGCATCGAAGTATCACAGCACCGCTCAGGCACTGGCGGTTCTCACCCTTACGGAACTTCGCGAGGCGTTATCGAATAAGCGTAGAGGTGATCGTACGTCGCAAGCCCATGCCAAGTTACTGGTGATGAACATTGACCGCGCATTGGACATTGACTAGGGATTCAGCCTTAACAAAAAAAAGAGGCTGCAAAGCAGCCTCTTTGGACGGTCAGTGTTTGGTGGCGCGCGTTGTCAGTGAACCATTCCAAAGTGGTTAAAAAAAGTGCACCCAGTGCCCCAATACCGCGCGCGTCACCCTTAAAACCTTAAGCACGCGCTAAAACCAAGCTAAACTAGAGCCCCTCCGCTCGACGCTGACAAAAGGACGCCCAACAATGACCAACCCCATCAATGCGATCATCCAACGAAAAGGGTGGTGCGTTGCAGACGGTGCGGCAGGCTCCAATTTTTTTGGCCGTGGTCTGGAGGCCGGTTATCCACCAGAACTGTGGTGTGTCGAGCGTCCAGACGAAGTTTTATGCTTGCACGACGAGTTCTTACGTGCCGGCGCTGATCTGATTCTGACGAACAGCTTCGGTGCGAACGCGATGAGGCTGAAGCTCCATAAAAGTGAACGTCGAGTCCACGAGATAAACAAAGCGGCTGCGGAACTGGCGTGCCAGGCGGCAACGGCGCATGCAGACGAAAGTGGGCATCGTGCAGTGGTTGCCGGGTCAATGGGTCCCACGGGGGAGTTATTCGTGCCCATGGGCGAGCTCACTTTTGAACAGGCCGTCGCCTGTTTTAAAGAGCAAGCAGTGGCGTTGGCAGAGGGGGGTGCACAAGTCCTTTGGATCGAGACGATGTCGGCGAACGAAGAGGTTGCCGCCGCCGCCGAGGCTGCGAAATCAACAGGTCTCCCAGTGGTGGGGTGTTTGACATTTGATACGGCACGCCGATCGATGATGGGCGTTACGCCCAGTGAGTTTGCCGCATTCGCCGTTGAGATTGGGTTGGACGCGGTCGGCTCAAACTGTGGTATTGGCCCCGCAGAACTCATGGACTCCACCACTCAACTACTGGAGGCGAACTGTGGTTTACCCATTGCTGCGAAGGGTAATTGCGGTATTCCTCAGTACGTCGACGGCGCCATCCATTTCCACGGCAGTCCCGAACTCATGGCCGATTACGCACTCTTTGCGCGCGATGCGGGCGCGACGATTATTGGTGGCTGCTGCGGTACAACCCCTGAACACTTAGCGGCCATGGTTACTGCGCTTAACGTAACAGCCCCGCGACCTTTTGATGCTGCGATCATGACTGAGGTTTTGGGCGCGCCTTGGCCTGATTTCTCAGAGCGTGCCGCCTCAGAGGGAGGTCGCCGATCACGGCGACGCAGTGTGGCGCGCGCCGACTGAGCGCGCGATAGCGTGACCTAGCGCCGATCAATCAGCGTCTCAGTTTCCGTCCAAAGGCGTTCTGCAATGTCGCCGTCCACAGCCCAGCGTCGCACACCCGTAAACGCATTACTGTCATCGGCGACCACGCTTGAGACGTTACAATCTTCGCAATAAACACCGCCCGTGTTGTTCAGTACGTCGGCGGTTGCTGCCCAGAGCGAGGTTGCACAGCCTTCGCTTGTCGACTTGAAGAGCTTCTGCGCGACGGGGGAGGGCTGACCGTCTTGCGTGGTCCATCCAAATTCCGCCATTTCGTCATTACCCAAATGCCTTTGAAGGGGCGTGAAAATACCGCCCGGATGAACGGCAAAACTTCGGATACCGTTGTCACGCTCGCGGCGATCAAGTTCAACCGCCATCAACGACTGTGCAGACTTGGCCTGTCCGTAGGCCTGCCACTTATCATAAGGTCGGTGTTCGTAGTTCATGTCAGAAAACTCGATCCCGCCAAACCGGTGGGCAATCGAGGACAGCGTGACCACTCGGGCCCCCTTCGCTGCTCTCAAGCTCGGCAGCAGCGTGCGTAACAGTGCGAAGTGACCGACATGGTTTACACCCAACTGCCATTCGAGTCCTTGCTGGGTCCGGTCCAAGGGACAGGCCATGACACCGGCGTTGAAAATGGCAATGTCCAAGACGCGATAGGCGCGTGCAAAGGTCTCACCAAAGGCCGTAACGCTCGGTAAGTCCGACAGATCCATAGCGCCGATTTGGTCTGCGGGAATGACTCCATCAAGGGCCTGTACCGCTCGATCGATGTCTCGTGAGGGGACGACAACATGCGCACCTACGCTTGTGAGTGCTTTCACAGTTTCGATACCAATCCCCGAGTATCCACCAGTCACGAGGGCCGTTTTACCCGATAGATCGAGTCCGGATATCACCTCTGTAGCCTCAGGCTTACTGCTCACGCCGGTGTCTATGGGATGTTGATGATCAGAAATGCGCATGGTCACTCTCGACAAATGTTATTTAAAGGGTAAGTGTGGTCCACTACGCTGTCGGTGGCCAGCACCTCAGAAGAGACGAGACCCTTATGTCATTAGAAGCCGTATTTAGTCTGTGCAGTGGTGTCGCCCTGTTGGGATGGATAGGGTTGGTTGTTGCTCCAAGACGGGTGTTGGCGCGTGACATCATGCCGAGCGTGTTGGTGCCTTTACTATTGGGCTCGATCTACGCCAGCCTAATATTTGCGTTCAGTAGCCAGGCGCCGTCTGAGGGTGGTTTTGGTACGCTTGCGTCGGTTAAGACGCTGTTTGGCGTAGACGGCTTGTTGCTCGCGGGCTGGATTCATTACTTGGCATTCGATCTCTTTGTTGGCGGCTGGATCGTTCGAGACAGTCAGGACCACGAGATCAGTCACGTATTGGTCGTTCCGTGTCTCTTTTTCACCTTAATGACCGGGCCATTTGGTCTTCTGATCTACTTGGGCGTACGACACACAAAGCGTCTTACGATCACTTAATCCGCGCCATTGCTGTGGCGTATTACGCGGACAGGTTTGACGCGACTGCGTCTAAAAAGCCGTTCATGTCGACGATGCGTTCAGCATCGGGCGCTGTTGTCTTACCTTTGAGATCGCCTGTGATCACACCTTGAGCCACGGTCTCGATCAATGCCGATTTTAGCCGAGCTGCGTACTCAGTCAGTGCCGCATTGTTCTCGCGCCCCGCCAGTTCCTCAAGTGCATTGGCAACAGCAAAAATAAGTGCAGACGAGTTGAAGTTTGCTTCCTTCCCATCGGTTTCAAGGTAGCGAACATACAAATCATGGGCAGTGCCATGGGGCGCTTCGAATAATTTTGTCCCGTCTTTACTGATGATCACGGAGCTTGCCGTCGCTAAGCTACCGCCGAGCGCCGCTGAGATGTCCGAGAAGATATCACCATCAAGGTTTTGAGCCGGGTACATGCCCCATCGAGGGGGGTCGCAGATCATTTTGCTCAACTGACGAGAAGGGCGCATGATCATGAACGACGGTGGCGGCGTATCGAGGGCTGCGAGCTCTTTTCGTATTTCTAGAATGATCGAGCTGTAAACCTCGTCGTAGTTTACGAATTCGCGCTTGAGTCCAAAATAGACTTCCTTTTTGTTGACTGCTGCATCCTTAAAAACCTGACTGACCCAGTCTTTAATCGCGTCTCGATCGTTGGACATGAAAAGTATGGGGTCGCCCTCTTTGACGTAGCGCGCATGCTTTTCTTCGCCATCGACAATGACTTTAATAACACCTCCTTCGGGTGAAGGCGTGTTGTAACTGCCGTATTGATCGCCGCCGCCGGCACTCATACGAGAGATCGACACGTGTGCCTTTCGCTCGGGAAGCCCGTAGCGCTTGAGTTGTTGTACCAGCTTAAAGAGCTTCATACCGCTGACGTTGTCAGGGACGCCCCAAAGTGCTCGCTTGGGCGGGTTAGACACGATTCTCGCCGCCTGCGCGTCAATGAGCTCGTACTGATAGCTCAAGCCCGCTTCAGCGACGCGCGCTTGATACTCTTGCGTGTAGATCTCCTCAATGGCGGTGCGCATAACTCCATCGTACCCAGACACCACGGTGTCTTTGAGTCCTAAGTAGATGTCCCGCTTCTCTTCAATTGCGCGCTGAAAGAAGCGGTGAGCCCACGCTTTCACTTCTTCTAGGCAATTAGTGGCGAGCATCCAGGGGTCGCCTTTATTGAGCGAGCGACGGTGAAGTTCTACGGGTTCACCGCTTGAACCCACGAACATGACTTTAGCCACGCCAGTTGCGTTGGACAGCTCGCTGTAGCTGAAGTCCAGACCACCGGTTTCCATGGTGTCCACTTCAATATCGCGGTCAATCCAATTGGGGCGCACACTTTGTATATTGCGAAACTCAATGTCTTCTCGTGTGATATTGCCGCTAATTCCCTTACGAATCGCTCCATTGGGCGATTTAGTGGCGAGTGGGTCGAGCGTCGATTCCACGACGTTGGGGTGTTGGCTCAGCAGCTCATCAAGTTGCGCACGATTGACGGTCATGCCTGCATTTTTAATGCCGACGCCGTGCGCTTTGAGTGCTGAAATAGCCTCATGAATCACTGCGCCGTTACTGGAAAATCGCTTTGTTGCTGAGAGGTCGATTTCAACAAGTTGAATATCGAGCGGCAGCGTGACAAACCGCGCCAGAATTTCGGTAAATGCGACCTGAGCCATCTCGTCGCCGTGCAAAACAACCAGTGGATTTTCGACCTTGATTTTTGTGCTCAACGTGGACCTCTCTACCGCAATATCGGTAGGAAATTACCGACATTTTTCAGGCGGGGAGGTTACCGAATTAGCCTCAAAAACCCTAGGTTACTTTTGCACAACTGACGTTGTCGGTAGCCGATAGCCGGTTCGCCCAAGCCTCGCTTAGCGAGGCTCTTCTAACAAATCCCCAAAGAAAATACCGTTGACCAGAAGCCGTTGCGTACCCCACCAAAATGCCCTGAACGTTGGACTGTCCAGAGAGAGTACAACTGCACCCTCACCGCGTTGATCCACAACCAGCCCTGCCGAATTTGCAACGACGTCTTGGTTCTCGCTCGACATGTAACCTGAGAGCAGCGGTGCCGTGGTGTATGCAAGTGGGGTCGAGTAGGGGTTGGAAGAGTGGTTCATGAAGCGATTCGACGTTCTAAACACCGGTAACTGCGACGACGCGTAGCCGAAACCGAGCGGGTGGGTCACGTCCAATTCGCCCTGTAAAATAGCACCCCGGACGAGGGTGAACGCGTATTCGTCAGAGGCAGTACCGAAGGGCTTTCGTTTTGGAAGGGACAGCTCCTCCGCTGTTGCGTTGGCGCCGTCCTTGACCGTATCTTGCCCAGCGGTTTTGGCTTTTTGCGCGCTTGTTGTTCGCCAAGTGACGTTGGTCAGACCCTGATCAGCGGCCCAGGCAACGGTGGATGCGCCTTGTGCCCAAAGCACGCCACCGTGATTTACAAACGTTTTGAGTTTTTGCGTCATGCTCGATGCGCGAAGTGGTGAGGCCATAATCACATGGCTGTAGTCACCAAGGCTCACTCGACTTAACCGATGGCTGTCCACCATGGTGACCGGCATGCCGACGCGTGTGTCTAACAAGTGCCATATTTCACCGATGTTGTACGCTGAGGTGTCGGGTCCTGTCACCAACAGTACCTTGGGAAGCGAGAGGACAGTGAAAGCGCGACTTCCCAAGTCGATGCCCTCGGGCGTGTAGCTGCTGGTGGCTGCGTAGACAGCGATGCCCTCGGCCTTGGCGCGCCTTAAGCGATTGATGACTGCATCAGAAACACGCTCCTGAAGCTCAGGCGCAACGAACAGCGTACCGTGTGCAAAGTTCACCGCGCCTTCTTTGGCGGTGAGTGCGGTGAATGTCGCTTCGGCAACCCGAACGTTGGCGCCGATCTCAAGTAAGTCGTAGAGAAGGGCGGGGCTTGCTGAATCACGCCAGTCGATTAAATAACCGACTGCAGACGGTGCCAAATCAGTCGTTTGATCCAAGTCGCGCTCAGCCCAGGGCTCAGTCGCTGCACGTCGCACGGCAGACCGCGTGTGTGTGAGGTTAAACGCCCAGGGCAGTGTCCAGGTCGAGACGTCATAGAATACGTTCTCTTCAAATTCTAACTGCGCTCGCCACAGTGTCTCGAGGTAGGTCGACTGAGGTTGGTCAAGTGGAATTGCAACCGTCTCGCCCGCACGGTAGGTGTGACCGTCCACTGCCATGTCAGAGGCGAGCGCTTCAACGGTGATCTGGTGCCCCTTGAGTACTCGCACAAATTCCGCGAGTCGAGTCGGGTCACCCGTTGCGCTGGCGAGGTAGTGCCCGCCTTGTTTCTTTTGATCCGTGTAAAAGTTTCGCTGGTAACTCAATAGCTCATCTTTAAGAGCGGATGTTGCCTTGAGCGACGACAGCGACGTTCGGAACTGATTTGAAATGCTCACTTCAAAGGTCAGCCTACCGTTCACGGTCTCTTGAACCGCACCCCGAGACGAGGGTTGCTCAAACAAAATACCCACGGTCCCAAATAAATCAGGGTAGGTTGATCCCTTGCCCATGAAGAAGTCGTCATAGCCTTCCTCAGTAAAAAAACGAACGCCCTCAGCGTCAAAGGCCTCCGCGTGGTACTGCCCAATTTTAGCGGTGAGTATCTGGTTGATCGAAGGCGTTAATGGGTTGGTTCGCTCGGGCTTGCCCGGCATAAAGAAGTAGTTGCTGTTACTTCCTTGCTCGTGGAAGTCGAGTTGCACGTTGGGTTTCCACTCGTGGAAGAGCGCAAGTCTTCCTCGGCTCTCTGGGTGCTGGTGGGGCAGCCAGTCACGGTTTAAGTCAAACCAGTAGTAGTTTGTTCGGCCGTTTGGGACGGCCTCGGCATGCTCGCGATCGCGCCCGTCGAGACTGGGGTTTAACCCTCGGTGGCCATTGGTCCAGTAAGCGAATCGGTCTAAACCGTCGGGGTTCAGCATGGGGTTAAAAATAATAACCACGTCATTAAGTTGGGCCAGCAGCGCTTCGTCTTGAGCGGCATTAAGATAGTAGGCGACCAGTGGTGTGGCGTTGGCGCCGCTGGGCTCGTTGCCGTGGATGCTGTACATCATGTGGAGCACGGCGGGTTGGTCTTTAAGCGATACCTTCGTGTCTGGGTCGATAATCGATGCACGTGCGGCTTTTATCTGGGCCAGGCGAGCAAGGTTCTCCGGCGTCGATATCGCGTAGCTGACTAACGGCCGCCCCCCGTAGGTTCTCGCGTGCTCGCCCAAGGCCACCATTCGGGGTGACGCCTCTGCCAGCGCCTCAAGGTAGTTCACTATCTCGTAGTGATACCAGTGCCTTTCGCCGACCTTGACCCCCGTAATTTGCTCGGGTGTCGGCAGCGCCGTATCCAGGGTCGGTATCTCAGCGAGCACGTCATCCAGTGACAGGCTCGTAGCCTGAACCGCTGAGGCGTAAAGGAGTGCAAGAACGAGGAATAGAGGTTTCATGGTCGGACCTATTGCGTCAGTTTTCGGATAGTAGCGGTACGGACTCAGAGAGCTCAATTTCTCGCTTCTCTGATGCACAGGTAGGCGTTACTCTCACTGTTAGCACAAAAGAATAACAGCGTCTCAGGAATTGTGGATGTCAAAAAGTAACGGAGTCAGTGTCGGACGAAAAATAGCTTACGGCATCGGGTCCGTGGCGTTTGGCGTCAAAAATAACGGCTTCGATTATTTCTTTCTAATCTTTTACAGTCAGGTCATGGGTGTCAGCGCCTATCTCGTCAGCCTCGCGATCATGATTGCGCTGATGGTCGATGCGCTCAGCGATCCGCTCATTGGTTACCTGTCTGACAATACGCGATCTCGGTGGGGTCGGCGCCACCCGTTTATGTACGCCGCCGCCGCTCCTGCGGCCCTCGCATACTACTTTGTTTGGAACCCACCCGCCGGTTTGGAAGGCGACGCACTTTTTCCTTATATCGTCACCATCGCGGTTTTAGTGCGGACCTTGATCACAGTCTACGAGATTCCAAGTTCGTCACTCGTTGCTGAAATGACCGACGACTATGATGAACGAACCAGCATGCTGAGCTATCGCTACTTCTTTGGTTGGACAGGCGGCACTTTGATGGGCGCGTTCGCAACGATTTTTGTTTTGGTGCCCACGGCCTCAATCAGTAACGGCATGTTCAATGTTGAGGGTCACGGCCAGGTGGGTATTATCGCTGCTACCGTCATTTTTCTCGCCATTATGACGTCTGCACTGGGAACGCATAAGATGATTCCTGAGCTGAAACAGCCGCCGCCCCCTCGCGCATTCAGCCTCAGACGCATTTACCAGGAGGTGTTTGAGACGCTGGCGAGCAAGTCGTTCCTCGCGCTATTTCTGGCCGCCCTATTTGGCGCTATTGCCACAGGCGTTGCCGCAACGCTGAGCTACTACTTTTCAACGTTTTTTTGGGGCTTTTCCACCGAACAGATCGGTCTGATCTCACTCAGTGTGGTGATTTCCGCTGTGTTAGCGTTCATGATCTCACCCGCTATTTCGCGACGACTCGGTAAGAAGCGTGGTGCGATTACTGTGGGTTTGCTGGCATTTACCGTCTCACCGGCGCCTATTCTTCTGCGCTTGATGGGACTCATGCCGGACAACTCTGATCCGATGCTGTTTCCGCTGATCTTAATGATCACAGTGGTCGATGTCGCACTGATCATCAGTTACCAAACCCTCTCTACAGCAATGATCGCAGACCTCGTAGAAGAGGCAGAGATCAAAACAAAGCGTCGCAATGAGGGCGTATTTTTTGCGTCGGTAACGTTTGTCCGCAAGGTGACACAGGGCATTGGTGCAGCGGTTGCCGGTGTCCTCCTGACGGTGAGTCAGTTTCCTGTGGGAGTGGCGCCGTCGGATGTGCCCGACACAGTCTTAGCTGATTTTGGTTGGCTGTACGTCCCCGTTATTTTCACGCTCTGGATGTTGATGATTGCCTGCCTGTCCCTCTACTCGGTTGACAGGGCAAAGCATGAAGCTAATTTGGCAACGCTTGCGGGTGATACAGAGCGCTGAGCAGGCGAAGGCGCCGTTGGCTGCCCATAGGCGGAGCCGGCGTTGTGCCACCGCTGGGAGTGAGGGGCATCACTGCTCTTCTGTGTAGGCGAAATAGGCAAAATCGGCAGTGGCTGCCTGTCCCGACAGGTCGTGTGCGGCCAGTCCCACAAAGGTTCCGGTAAATTGTTCGCCCGACACTCGCCCCGCTTGATCCGTTAAACAGGTCATATCCAAGCGTATCGGCAGTTTTATCCACTGCGCCTCGTTGGTTTCCTTGTAAAAGACCTCGGCGTATGACGCTTTAATTTCACAGCGCAAAAAGGTCGTCTCGGTAATGAGTGAAATGCATTCAGCGCCCAGCGGGTAGTCATTGAGTAAGTGCTCATCCGCAAGGCAGCTGACCACGCTGAGTACCCGTCCTGCGGCCGGGTCATGGGTGACATGTACGTAATGAAATTTTGTGGAGTTGTAGTAAATCATGAGCCCAGCGAGCGACTGAAAATGGCGAGGCGTAAATTCAAGGCAAGTCTCTACGGCACAGTTCCAGTCGGTCATTCGGGTCGCGATCAGCGATTGTTTGAATACACTGCCGGGTGATTCACGACCCGTTATTCGCAGAAACCCGGGTCTTGCCGTCAACGAACACCAACTGCTTGACTCGCTGTCGCGGAGCCACTGGTAATTGTTGGACAGTGTTTGAGTGTCAAAGGCGTCGCGGAACGCGCGTGCCCGAGCGGGTGCAGCAGTTTGCTCATTAGCATTTGGAAAACACAGCGGCGGGCGTGTTTCACCATTGGGTTGTCTAATCCATTGATCGTCGGTGATCACCACGTTTGCCAAGCCTGACTCGCGTCCCATGGGACTGTGTTGGAGTGCGTTTGTTCGGCGACTGCACAAAAAGGACATGGCGTAATCGTCGTCGCCCAGGTGAACCAGTGAACCGTGGCCACTGCGCTGCAGTGGCCACTGGGTGTGGGCGCGCGACGTCATAACGGGACCCTGAGGATCGAACACATAGGGGCCATCAATCGATCGACTGCGCGCTACAGAAATTGCATGGCCGTATCCGGTGCCGCCCTCAGCGACAATAAGGTAGTAGTAATCGCCCAGCCGATAGAGGTGTGGGCCCTCAACGAGACCGATGTCACTTCCGCGTGAAATCAGTGTCGGCTCCCCTTTTAGTTGCAGGTCAGACCTGTCGAGCTCCTGAAGCACGATGCCGTGGAAAGGCGTACGATCGGGTCGATGATCCCAGATCATATTCAGCCACCAGCTTCGACCGTCTGTGTCATGAAAAATAGAGGGGTCGAAACCGGAGGAGTTAATGTGTACGGGATCACTCCAGGGGCCGGTGATGCGGGGCGACGTGGTCACGTAGTTGTGGGTGTCTTTAAAATGACCGTCAAAGCGTTTTACGACGGTGTAGGCCAGGTAAAAGAGCCCACTGGAAAAGCTCAGACAAGGTGCCCAAACGCCGCAGGAATCAGGCACACCAACGATATCGAGCAGGCGCTTTTCATCGAGTGGTCGCGCGACGAGCGCCCACTCCATGAGGTCGTTGGATCGATGCACCTGAATCCCTGGAAACCACTCAAAGGTGGAGGTCGCCATGTAGTAGACGTCCTCGACCTTGACGAGTGATGGGTCAGGATTGAAGCCCCTGAGTACTGGGTTCTGTACCGGGTGGTGGTTGATGTCCTGACTCACGCGAGCTTCGTTTCAAGACGTTCTAAGGTTTCACCTTTTGTTTCGGGAAGACGCCAAATAAGACCCAGGCCAAGCAGGCCTACGAACGCGAACAGGGCAAAGGTTGTAGACGTACCGAAGGTGTTGAGTTGCCACGGAAACAAAAACTGCACAAGGAAGCTGGCACCGCTGTTAAAGATGGTGGCGACACCAATGGCAATGCCTCTGATTCGATTAGGAAATACCTCGGAAAATAAGACCCACATGACAGGACCCAGTGAGATGGCAAAGGACGCCACGAAGCCTAAGATACCAGCGAGCACGAGGACCGCGTTCACCGAAATCGCTGAGGCAATAATGGCGGACTCCTGGTTTCGAGCTACTTGTGGGTCGATCTGTGCGGCAACGGCCTCCTTGAAGGCAACATCACTCTGAAAGACGGTACCCGAGAGTGCCCTCAGATTGTCTTTGCTCTTTGCGTCGATCTCGAGCGCGCTGACAGAGGTTTCTGTGAGTGTGTAGGTCGCTTGTCCAAAGCCGTAACTGACGAGTGACATACTGACAATGATCCCAGCAAGACCCGCAATCAGAAGTGGTTTTCGCCCTAACCGATCGATGAGCACCATGGCGACAACGGTAAAGAGCACATTGGTCAAGCCAACGACAGTCGCCTGCGCAAAGGCCGCATTAGTGCCCACACCGCTTTGTTCAAAAATGGTCGGTGCATAGAAAAAGACGGCGTTGATGCCCGTTATCTGCTGGACGATGCCAACGGATATGGCAATAAAGAAGGGGACGCGCAACGAGGGCGATACCAGCTCTTTGAGCTTCTTCAACTGCCCCATTGTTTCATCACCAGAGCGTTTTATCGCCTCAAAGGTTACCTCGGCAACCGATGCCTCTTGCAGGGTTGCCAGTAACTGCTGTGCCTCGGCTTCTCTGTTGTTTAACGCAAGCCAGCGCGGCGTCTCGGGGACGCGTGTCAAGGCCACCAACCATACCAGTGCGGGCACGATCTCAAGTCCCAGCATCCAGCGCCAGGTGAGTGTGTCTATGGCCAGTGCGTGAATCCAGTGACTCTCTAGCTGGCTCGCTGACACCAATGCGTAATTGGCAAAGTAGGCGGCACTAAACCCAAGAACGATTGCGAACTGATTAAACGACACGTAAAACCCGCGTCTTTTTTCAGGTGCAATTTCCGCAATGTACATCGGGGCGATACTGAGTGAGGCGAACGCAAGTCCTCCTATGGCACGGGCGAAAACCAAGGTTGGGTAGCTGGGTGCCAAGGCGCTGATGACTGCGGAGACCAAATACAGGACCCCAAGGCCTAGGAGGACCCGTTTTCGGCCTATGGCATCGGCAATGAAGCCTGATAAAACACCCCCAATAAGGCCGCCTATTGTCGGTGCGCCAACCACCAGCCCGATCTCTAAGTCAGTGAGCGAAAAGTCGGTACTGATGTAACCCACCACACCGGAAATAACCGAGGCGTCAAAGCCAAAGAGGAACCCGCCCACCGCGATTAATGTCGCGAGCCGACCGACGCGGCCTGCATCAAAGGTGTCGTTTTTTGAGCTGTTGCTCATTAAGGCCTCACTTATTAAAAATTGCACCACTGCGCGTTCAGTGTATGTGAGTCTGCCGCTCGAATGCACCTGCGCTTTCGCGCGTGGGCGCTCAGCGGTGTGCGATCAAATCGATGACCTCTTCCTTGGAAGCTGCTGGTGTACCGCGCTCTGTTTAATCCTTTGGAGCAATGACGATGCCTGTGCGTGTCAGGCCGTCTTGTTGCCCGAACGCATGACGTACAAGCAGGCCGCAACGATGATGGCGGCACCTGACCAAGTCGAGGCTCCGGGAAATTCGCCAAAGATAAAGAAGCCGATCACTGCTGCCCAAATGAGCTGACTGTAGGTGATCGGCGCCAACCTCGCGGCAGGGGCCCGTGCGTAGGCAAGTGTTGTTAGTGACCAAAAGCTGACGCCAAAGAACGCGGACACCACGTAGCCACTGAAAAGCGCGGTCGTGGGCTGGCTGTCGACTAAAAAGAAGACGGGAATGACGTAAAGCGCCGGCAATGTGTTGGCAAAGAAAGCGACAACGATGGGGTCTTCACTCTGCGATCGAAACCGCAGTAGCACCACGGAAATAGAGTGGCACAGCGAGGCGAGTATCGGCGCAAGATAACCCAGTACAGGTCCCTCTGTTGTGCCTGAAAATAATTGCGTCTCGTTGTTCACAATGAACATGGCGCCCGCGAACCCTGCCACCGTGCCGATAATAACGTCGCGTTTTAACGGCTCTCGCATCAGTAGCCACGCCAGTGGACCGATCATTAATGTACCCGTGAGTCCCAGCGCTGCTGCGGTGGCCAGAGGAATTTGAGTGACCGACCAAAAAAACAAACTGGCCGCACAGATCTGGAAAAAGCCTCGGAACAGATGAAAAGGCACTGATCTCCAGCCGGGTAGTGGGGGTCGAAAGAGTAGCCACAATGTTGAGACTAAAAGAGCACCCAGTGCATAGCGCCAAGCGGTAATGACAATAACGCTCTCATAGACCGACAGACCCTTGATCATGGCATTCATGCAGGAGGCAAAAAAAATGGCGGCTGCACCGAGAAAGTACGGCGAGCTGAGCGTTGCATGTATTCGGGGCATAACGACCTGAGTGGGCAGGGACGCGTCGCAGTGGACGTCCCGTGCTATTAGATTTTGTGTTACTGCGTGTCGTGATCGGTAGCGATAATGCCTGCGAGACGTCGGGCGAGCGACTGTTTTTTTCCAAAGTCGGTTTCGCGCAGAAGTTGAATGCGCTGCGCCTGCGGTGAGCCGGCACCGTGCATTGACTCGGTCAGATACCCGACGGCATTGCGTCCTAAGGTCATGTTTTCGATGAGTCGCAGCATTCGCGTTCGATCTTCAGTACTGACTGAAGACTTGCCCTGCAGGTACTTGTCGAGCTTGGGACCAATAGTCTCGTGCTCGAAGTCGGCCTGTGACGGCAGTGTCACCATGAGTCCGCCCGCTAAGTCTTGTGCAAGGCGCGAGATCTCATAGGGGAAACGGGTCACGTTGTGCTTGCAGATATTGGCAAGAATCGGATCGTTAATAAACGCCCCGCTCTCGTGCTGCTTGGCTTCGTAAGACGAGGCGATACCCGAGGAGTAAATCGTCTCATTAAGGTGCGTCATCTCGACGAGTTTGTCGCGCACGTGGCTTGCGGTTTCGGCTCCATTCATTTCAGCAACACTGGATGCGGCGCCGATCATGACGTCACCAAGCCCTGTTTTACAGACGTAACTGGCGCGGTGGTAGGCAGTGAAACGCGACACCAGTTCTTGAGCAAACTCGTACTCACCGTCCATGAGAACGTGGGCCCAAGGAATGAACACATCGTCAAAGATCACGAGTGTTTCTTGACCGCCGTATTGCGCATTACCCTTGTCAATGTCGCCCACTTCAAGCGCACGGGTGTCACAGGACTGTCGCCCGTAAATATAGGTGAGGCCCGGTGCGGTTGCTGGAATCATGCCAATGACCGCGTAGTCTTTGTCCGACTCGAGCATGTTCATGGTGGGCATGACGCAGATCCAATGAGAGTTGAGGCCGCCGGTCATATGCGCTTTGGCGCCCTTGACGTATAGCCCTTTGTCCGTGCGGCGTGTCACGTGCATGAACAGATCGGGGTCAGACTGGTCGCTGGGACGTTTGCTTCGATCGCCTTTGGGGTCCGTCATTCCGGCGCCCACAATTAGGTTGCGTGCCTGCGCCTTCTTAAGGAAGGCAAGATAACGCTCGTGGTAGGCGGTGCCGTGTTTTTTATCGATATCAAAGGTAATGGAAAAGAGGACACTCAGCGTGTCCAGGCCGGCACAGCGTTGGAAACAGGTGCCCGTGAGTTGCCCCATGCGCCGTTGCATTTTGTTCTTCTGCACAAGGTCTTGAGGCGATTCTGGAATGTGCAGGAATCGATTGATTCTGCGTTCGGTAATCGACGACCACGCGGTTGCCAGATCGGGTTCATCCTCAGCGAGTTGATACGATGCGGCCATGGCGTTAATTGATGGCCGAACAATCGGGTGATCGACCGGTTCATCGATACGTTC
>DGPO01000104.1:30686-37585 GCA_002390485.1 Halieaceae bacterium UBA4438
GTTATTCATGATGATGACTCTAATTATTAGACGCTCAGTTAAAGCAGAAACTAACGGCCGGAGCAACACTATCAGTCCGCCTGTTTTTGTCAGACTCTGCTACATTTGACAGGGTTAGTGCCAATTTAAAGCGACAAGACCCAAAGGGGGATTTCATGCCGGCCACAGCGTTCAATGAACTGAGCTTCGATCCCGACGCGTTACGCGAAAAGTACCGAGAGGAGCGAGACAAGCGGATTCGCTCAGATGGAAATGATCAGTACACCGGCGTAACCGGAGATTTCTCTCGCTATGTTGATGACCCGTACGTTGATCCCGGCTTTGCGCGCAGTGCTGTGGAGTGCACCGTTGAGGTGCTTATTATTGGCGGGGGTTTTGGCGGTATGTTGGCCGCCGCACGGCTCCGCGATCAGGGTATTAACGACTTAATGATTGTCGAAAAAGGGGGGGGCTTTGGCGGTACTTGGTATTGGAACCGCTATCCCGGTGCATCCTGTGATATTGAGTCGTTGGTCTATTTACCGTTACTTGAAGAGACCGGTTTTATCCCCAAACAGAAGTACACCAATGCCAGCGAAACATTGGAGTACTGTCAGGTCATTGCTGATCAGTACCAACTCCACGACATCGCCCTAATGCAGACGCAGATTTTAGCGACTGACTGGGATGAGGCAGAGGGGCTGTGGACGGCTCGGACTAACCGAGACGACGTCATAAAGGCGCGTTATGTCATCCACTCAAACGGACCGCTAAACCGACCCAAGTTGCCGGGTATTGCGGGAATAGATCGTTACAAAGGACATACGTTTCATACCAGTCGCTGGGATTACGATTACACCGGCGGCGATACTTTTGGCGGTCTTGATAAGCTTGCAGACAAGCGCGTGGCGGTTATTGGTACAGGGGCGACGGCCGTACAGTGCGTACCGCACCTCGCCGCAGGTGCCAAAGCGCTCTACGTGTTCCAGCGCACACCCTCATCAATCGATGTTCGTAACAACACCGAGTTGGATCCGACATGGGTGCAAGCACAGTCTCCCGGTTGGCACCAAAAACGTCGCACCAACTTCGAGTCGATTCTTGCCGGGATGCCCGTCAAAAAAGACTTAGTCCGTGACGGCTGGACCGAAGCGTTTCGCGATATTTTCGGTGAATTACGGCACTTTCAGCCTTCAAAAGGGCGTTTGGCGCTTTGGGCCATGACCTGGCTCGTTACTGGCGCCCGCAAGGAGCGGGGGCTCAAGCAGTACCTCACAGACAAAGCCATGGTGCACATGGGTCTTCAAGAAAAAATGGAGATGGCCGATTTTGCCAAAATGGAAAAAGTTCGAGCGCGAGCCGACAGTCTTGTCGAGAACGCCGAGACTGCTGAGTCCCTCAAGCCCTATTACCGTCAATTTTGTAAACGCCCGTGTTTTCACGATGAGTATTTGCAGTCGTTCAATAGACCTAATGTGACCTTGGTGGACACAGAGGGGGGCGGTGTTGACGCTTTTACTGAGACCGGTCTGACGGTTAACGGAATCGAGTACGACGTCGACTGTGTGGTGTTTGCAACAGGCTTTGAAGTCGGGACCGACTACTCTCAACGCGCCGGTTACTCCATTACGGGTGTCGATGGTCTGACTATTTCTAAGAAGTGGGCGGACGGTATGGCAACGTTTCATGGACTGCACGCCCGAGGCTTTCCCAATGCCTTTTTCTTTGGTCCTCAGCAGTCAGGTTTTACCGCCACATACACCTTTGCACTTGATGAAAACGCAATGCAAACCGCCTACATTTTAAGCGAGCTGCAAAAGCGGGGTGCCACTCGCGTGGATGCGTCCGAGAAGGCCGAGGCGCTTTGGATTAACACCATTAAGCGGGTAGCGCGACAAACCGAAGAGTTCCAAAAATCATGCACACCGGGTTACTACAACAATGAAGGTCATGTTGAGTTTGAGTCCCAAAACACGTTTTATGGCGGCGGCCCTATCGAGTTTTTTAATCTCATGGCGAAGTGGCGAAAGGCAGGCGATATGAAGGGCCTCGAAATCAAATAGTCTTGCTGTGACAGTTGTCCTGTGAGCCCAGTGTCCGCTTGAACTTGTCAGTAATAAGGGGGGCGGTCACCTCTGTTGAGTTCGTGCGCGCAACGATGAAAGACACCGTTGGAGTACCGGGTGTCTGTGACATGAGGTCTTGGGATAAGCTGTCGTGGAATGTGTCTGATAAGGACAAACAATGAGCTGGAAACCTGAAGTTGACGAGATAGAACGCCGCCGAGCATTGGCTCTGGGTCAGGGTGGTGAAGCGGCGGTTGCCAAGCAACACAGTCAAAACCGATTGACCCTGCGAGAGCGTGTCGATCACCTTTTGGATGCCGGTTCGTTCGAAGAGCTTGGCCCTGTCGCGGGCACACCTGTTCACAACGAAGCAGGCGATCTCGTCAGTTACGATCCCGCTAATTTTATTTTGGGGTTTGGGAAAGTCGCGGGTCGGCGGATTATTGTTGGCGGCGAAGATTTTACGATGCGCGGTGGCTCGCCATCGGCTGCGGGACTGAGAAAGAGCGTTTACGCCGAGGACCTGGCCGTTCAATACAAGATACCGTTGGTCCGCCTCCATGAGGGCGCCGGTGGTAGTGTTGGGGGGACGGGTGGCAAAGGTGCAAGTCTTCCAGGACCGGTGAACGCGCCTTCGCGTTTTCGCTCCGTGGCGCAAGCGATGGCCACGGTGCCGGTCGCCACAGCCGCAATGGGTGCCGTAGCCGGTTTACCTGCCGGTCGCTTAGTGGCATCGCACTTTTCGGTGATGTCGAAAAGCACCGCACAAATCATCACAGCAGGCCCAGCCGTTGTTGAGCGGGCCATGGGTGAAAAAAAGACCAAGGACGAGTTAGGTGGTTGGAAAGTGCACACCAAGAACGGCACTGTCGATAACGGTGCTGAGGACGAAGTGGCGTGTATCGATGAGATAAAACGTTTCCTGTCCTACATGCCCGACAACATTAATCAGTTAGCACCCGTTCTGGCATGCGATGACCCGATCAATCGGTGTGATGCGTCGCTGCTTGACGTCGTACCTCGGGATCGCCGCGTCGCTTTTGAAATGCGCGCTGTCGTCAAAGCAGTATTTGATAAAGACAGCTTTTTTGAGATGGGAAAGGGCTATGGCCGCTCGCAGATTACGGGTTTAGCCCGACTTAACGGTCAAACTGTGGGTGTTTGGGGTAACGACTGCAAGTTTCTTGCCGGCTCCATGACCGCCGACGGTGCACACAAAGCGCGTCGATTCATGGAGCTTTGTGAGGCGTTTACGCTGCCCATCATCACTCTGGTCGATGAGCCGGGGTTTATGATTGGGAGTCAAGCAGAGAAGGAGGCGACCATAAGACATGGGACCTCAGCCGTGCTCACAGCAGCGATGACCACGGTGCCGTGGGCGGCCGTTATGGTTCGCCGGTCGTTCGGGGTGGCGCAGGCGGCACACTACGGGCCAGAGGCGTATGTGCTGGCATGGCCTTCAGCCGAAAGTGGTCCTTTGCCTGTTGAGGGGGGTGTTGCGGTGGCCTTTCGACGCGAAATCGAGGCGGCGCCCGACCCTGACGCCAAGCGACGCGAGTTAGAGGAGATGCTGGCGGCTAAACAGTCTCCGTTCCCACGTGCCGAGGCGCTGTCGGTGCACGACCTGATTGATCCGCGTGAGACGCGGCCTGAACTCTGCAAATGGTTGGCGCGTGTCCAGCCCTTGCTACCTGATTTACTGGGCCCATCGGCCTTCGCCATTAGACCTTGAGACTGGGAGATACGGTGATGACAAAGATCGAACTCGAAACGGGTGGTTCTGTCTGGAAGCTTCTGGTCGCAGAGGGCGACGCTATCGAGGAAGGGCAGACCTTATTTATTCTCGAGGTCATGAAGATGGAGGTGCCTTACGAGGCACCTCATTCTGGAACCGTTACCGCCGTGCACATTGCGGAAGGAGACTCGGTAGCAGAGGACGATGTCGCTCTCGAAATTGGTTAGGCTATTCCTCGTAGGCCAGACCCCAGCCATACGGAAACAGCGGGTTGGCGGTATCATCAGGCACATCTTCCAGCTGGGCTGCTACTTCAGCCATCGACGACGGCAGTTCAAACGGTAGCTTGCCCACCGGATTGTGTCTGCCGAAGACAACATCCAGCATGGCTTCATCTGATACTCCAAAGGTTCCTACCAGCGCGCCACTCATGCCCTTAAGCTCGGTCAGGACCGCGGGCCGGTTGAGGTCAACCAAGGTCACCAGCTGACTGACATCGCTATAGGACGCGGCCTTGGCGAGAATTTCATCGCTAAACGCAAGATTGGTGTCGGGAAAGCGTGTGGCCATCATCTGATCGAAGGTGCTGTCGGTACCGGCCGGTTGGTTGCCATTAAAGACGGTGTTGAGGAATAGCAGTACCACGTCGGCCTGCTCGGGTGTATCGACGACCGTTCCGTATTGGGCTGCGACACTGGGCTTTAGGCCATCGACGAAGATCCGTGTCTCAGTGGATAACGGTAGTGCGCTACTCCCGTTGTCGAGCAAGACCACAGCGTTTCGCTGCGCTGTCATGCCGAGCGCGACGTGCTGTGGCAGGTTGACTGCTTCTTTAACTGCGGTTTCATCGACGAACGGCTCCTCGAAAAGCCCAAGGTCGAACTTGTTTTTCAAAATCCTGCGCACTGACTCATCGATGCGTGCTTCGCTGATAACGCCTTGATTCACTAAATCCACGATGTATTCAGGCTCGCTCTCCCCACCGTACTGATCGACGCCAGCCTCGATCGATTTTAAATAACGTTCTTCCACGGTCAGTGGCTCAACACCCCATATGCGACCCGTAATGACGCCCCAGTCGGTACAGACGACGCCCTCAAAGCCGAGCTGATCGCGCAGGAGGTCGGTTAAAATATAGCGGTTGAATGCCATAGCGACGTCCTCATCGGTTTGTCCCGTTGGAATGCCGTAATAGGGCATAACGACCCGCATGTCGTTCTCAATAGCGGCGATAAAGGGAGCGAGGTGATAGTCAAAGTTGTTACCCGGATAGACCTGACTCTCGCCCGATTTGAGGTGTGGGTCTAGACCATCTAACTGAGGCCCGCCACCTGGGAAGTGTTTGACCATGGTCATGACGCTTTGATTGCTCAGGCGATCTCCCTGAAAGCCCTTCATGTAGGCCACGGTCATTTCAGCTGACAGTTCTGCATTTGAGCCAAAGGTGCCAAAGTTTCTCGCCCAGCGGGGTTCAGTCGCCATATCGCTCATGGGGTGAAGCGCTGTGGTGAAACCCATGGCGCGGTATTCAGCGGCCGCAATGTCCCCAAAAGTCTCCAGCATGCTGGCATCTCGACCCGCTGCGAACCCCAGTTGAGAGGGCCATTTTGAAACGCCGTCTAATGTGAACGAGGCGATCCCGCCGCCCCTCGGGACTTCGTGAACCGGGTCGCTACTGATAGAGAGCGGAATGCCGAGACGCGTCCTTTCCGCAATTTGCTGCAATTCGTTGAGTCGCTTGGCAATGTTTTCAGGGCTGGCACCGCCATAAAAATTAAAGTGAGTCAGTGATTTGTGTGTGATGAGTTCCTCGATGGCCGTACCCGCATTCATCGCTTCAAGAAAGACTCGGAACAGAGGGTCGGGTTCAATCAGCACGGGCGGGTGAAACATTTGACCGACTTTTTCGTCGAGGGTCATTTGACTCAGGAGATCCTCTACCCGATCGGCCGTAGCGATGCGGTAGTCCTCATAGGGATCAAGAGAGCCGTCGCGGTTTAAGTCGCGGAAATCTTCTCCGTCCACATTAATGGGTGTGGCGATCGATGATTGGGCAAACGACGCCTTCATCTTGCTGATGGGCTTTAAGAAAAGGTTCGCCGCGTAGAGTGCTGCAACAACGACAGCGATAATCAAAACGCCAACCACGAGCTTAATTATTGTTTTCATAGGATGAGCGCCTGCCCCAGTCGGATGTATTCAGTCTTGACCTGTTTGGTTAAGGTAAAACGCATGGCCCCGAGCGTCCAATAAAAACAGAAGCGGGATACGTTACGACGCTGGCAGAGGGCTATCAATAAGAGCCGTCAATAAGCGCCGTCAATAAGCGCCATCGATAAAAGGCGACTCACCTTGGTGTGCGGATGGCGCGGCTGGTAATGAAAAGCGACGCAGGTACACTGCGCATGGACTTCAAATAACACGTAGCGAGTTGAGTCACCCGACTCAGCGACTGGGGAGCACACCATGAATACGTCGACAAATGACACGCAACAGAGCGTGGGTGGATTTTTAGGGTGGGTTGAGCGAAGCGGTAATAAGCTCCCGGACCCAGTCGTCCTCTTTTTCTGGCTCATCGTCGGTTTGGTGGCGATTTCCATCCTGGCCAGCCTGACCGGTGTCTCCGCGTCCCACCCGACTCAGGTGGACCCGGAGACCGGTGTTAACCGGATCATTGCAGCGACCAGTCTGTTATCAGGCGATAACTTGGCCAAGCTTTGGGTCGATATGCCGAAGACGTTCACCCACTTTCACCCGCTGGGATACGTTTTAGTGGTGATGCTGGGGGCTGGGGTGGCTGAGCGTGCAGGTCTTTTTGGAACAGCAATGCGTGCCGGTGTTCGTGACGTACCCAAGGCGCTACTGACGCCCACAGTTGTGCTGGTGGGAATGCTGGGCAATCTTGCCGCCGATGCGGCCTACGTCGTGCTTATTCCACTGGCGGGGATTATTTTTCATGCGGCCGGACGGCACCCCATTGCCGGGATTGCCGCCGCCTTTGCGGGTGTCTCCGGAGGCTTTTCAGCCAACTTTTTACCCGGACAATTAGACGCACTCTTGTTCGGAATAACCGAGGCCAGCGTCGAGACGGTCTTTGGGGACTTCACTGCCAATATTGC
>DGPO01000104.1:37694-53317 GCA_002390485.1 Halieaceae bacterium UBA4438
TTGGCGGCAGCAACGGGTGCCGGTGATGACGGTGCTCGTGAACTGACGGCTGCCGAGCGCAAGGGCCTTCGCAACGCAGGGTGGGCGGTGTTGTTTGTGATCGGTCTCTGGACGTTTTTTACGATCGGTCCTGGAACACCGCTGATCGATGAGAGCGCCTCGGCTGAGGCGCAGATGGCCCCGTTCTACAAGAGTTTGGTGGCTGCATTTTTCGTACTGTTTTTGCTGTCGGGTTGGGCTTATGGAAAGGGTGCAGGAACCGTTGAGAATCACCGAGACCTAGTGAAAATGATGACGGGTGCAATGGAAGATCTTGCCTATTACCTGGTGCTTGCGTTCGTTGCGGCACACTTCGTTGCGATGTTTTCGTGGTCAAATCTCGGGCTTATTTTGGCGGTCCACGGCGCTGACTTTTTAGGTTCCACCAATATGCCCGCCTGGGCCCTGCTGACCTCTATTATCTTGGTGTCATCGTTGCTCAATTTATTCATCGGCTCGGCGAGCGCAAAGTGGGCTTTAATCGCGCCGGTCATGGTGCCCATGCTCATGTTGCTGGGGATCTCACCCGAGATGGCCACTGCGGCTTATCGTGTGGGTGATGGCGCGACCAACATTATCACGCCGCTCATGGTCTACTTTCCGCTTATTTTGATTTTCTGCCAGCGTTGGCAGAGCAATTTTGGTTTGGGAAGTCTTGCGGCAACGATGTTGCCTTACTCGATTGGTCTTTTACTTTCGGGTTTGGCGATGACCATTTTTTGGGTTGTCCTTGATCTACCACTGGGGCCGGGTGCGAGCGTTTTTTACACCCTCTAGGGTGCCCAACGACGCGCTGATTCCAAGGGTAAGAACTGATTTCTGCGCGCGAATTGCGCGCGAACGGCGCGTGAGGAAGTGTCGCTGCAGATTGGCTCTCCCTCGATCGGTTTTCGGCGCATCGAGGCGTGCCTATTGAGGGCTTAGATGCCTCGTCTCTGACGCGCTGATGTAACGCCTCGTATCCTAAGATCTCGGGATTCGACGAAGGCCATTTGCGCGTTTTCGTAGCAAGTGCGTCAGCCGACTTTTCGGTGAGCAAATCACGCCAACTTTTCACTTTATTTTTCGGTTTTAACCACTTGCTCGCACGTGAAACTGGGTCTAGCGTGAGCGGCATAGATCACTCTATAAATAACCCCAATAAAAAGCTTTAGTAGAGACGTTTCCCATGGCATCAGATATTGATATTGCACAGGCTGCAACGCCCCGTCCCATCTCCCACATTGCGGACCAGCTCAGCATTCCAGAGGAGGCTCTTGAGCCTTATGGACGGATCAAAGGCAAGGTCAGTCTCGACTGGTTGTTGAGTCAACCGGTCCGAGACAGCTCACGCATGATTTTAGTGACCGCGATTAGCCCAACACCGGCCGGCGAAGGAAAGACCACGACCACGGTGGGCTTAGGCGATGCGCTCAAGCAGATTGGGAAGGACGCGGTCATTTGTCTCCGCGAGCCTTCGTTGGGTCCAGTTTTTGGCATGAAGGGGGGCGCAGCTGGCGGCGGCCATGCGCAGGTCATCCCCATGGAGGACATTAACCTTCATTTTAACGGTGACTTGCATGCAATCGGTGTCGCTAACAATCTGCTCGCCGCGCTGATTGACAATCACGTGCACCACGGCAACACGCTCGATATCGACGTCCGTCGCATTACCTGGAAGCGCGTGTTGGATATGAACGATCGCGCGCTGAGACAGATTACCGTGTCGTTGGGTGGTCCTGGGAACGGCTACCCGCGCGAAGACGGTTTTGACATTGTGGTGGCCTCCGAGATTATGGCGATATTTTGTTTGGCCACCGACCTTGACGACCTTAAAACGCGCCTGGGTCGCATCGTGGTTGCTTACACACGCGATCGGCAGCCGGTGACCGCAGCGGACTTAAAAGCTGAGGGGGCGCTTACCGCGGTCTTGAAAGACGCACTGGCCCCCAACCTGGTGCAAACGCTTGAGGGTACCCCTGCGTTCGTGCACGGCGGGCCCTTTGCTAATATTGCCCACGGGTGTAACAGCGTTATTGCGACCACAGCGGGACTTCGACTGGCGGACTATGTGGTCACTGAGGCGGGCTTTGGCGCCGACCTGGGCGCTGAGAAGTTTATCGATATTAAGTGCCGCTCGGCGGGCATACGTCCCTCTGCCGCCGTGCTCGTGGCCACTGTTCGGGCATTGAAGTTTCACGGCGGTGTGGCGCGTGAAAGCCTCTCTGAGGAAAATCTGGTTGCATTGGAGTCAGGGCTTGCGAACCTAGACCGCCATATTGCCAACATCCGTGACCACTACGGTGTGCCCGTGGTTGTATCGATCAATCAATTCATCGCTGACACCCAAGCCGAAATTGATCTTGTCACAGAGCACTGTCGTGTTCGAGGTGTTCAGGTCGCGCTGTCAAGCCATTGGGCCGACGGCGGCGCGGGTGCAACTGAACTTGCGCACATGGTTGCCCAGCTCTGTGAGTCGGACGCAACGCCGGCAAACGCGCCGCATCACTCGTTTGTTTACGAGGATTCAGCCAGTTTGTGGGAGAAGATTGAGACAGTTGCAACGACGATCTACGGCGCATCTGAAATCACAGCAAGCAGCAAAGTGCGTGATCGTCTTCGCGAGCTGACGGACGGCGGTTATGGCCATTTGCCGGTCTGTATTGCTAAGACGCCGTACTCGTTTTCCACAGACCCCGCCTTGAAGGGCGCGCCCTCTGGACACGCGATGGATATTCGTGAGATTCGGCTGTCGGTCGGTGCCGGCTTTGTTGTCGCTGTCTGCGGTGACGTCATGACCATGCCGGGATTGCCCAAGGTGCCGGCCAGTCAGAATATCGATGTGGTGGACGGACAGATTGTGGGTCTTTTCTGATTGCTGATGTAAAAAAAAGCCCGCTGATGCGGGCTTACTTTTGGTGCAAGGCATTGACTTATTTTGAGTAGTAAATGGGGAAGCCTTGGATCGAAGCAACGGGTGTGACTTGCCCAGCCGCTGATGCTTGTAGTGCCCGAAATTCCTGGCTCGCGGCAATCGCATCGCCCGATGAAGCCATAGAGGCCCAGTCCTTCGCGCTCATCACGTAGTGAATGTTGCCTGTGCCACCGATGCCTTCGTTGTAGATGTTTATTTTTACACCGAGTCCTTCGTGAATGGCTTTAGCCTTCATGAAGGTGTTGTAGACATCGGCCATCTTTCCCGGCGTGGGCTTCCAGATAAAGACACGGAAGGGACCATCCTCGGCAAAGCTCTGTGCAGTGACTGATGTATCCCAGTTGAGTCCTTCCAGAGACATCATGAGCTTTCCCGACGGATTAGCACCGGCTTTGGCAAAGAATGCGGCAAACTCTTCGCCGGCGTTATACGCCTTTGTCTTGGCCCAGTCAGCGCTGCTATCCCAGCGGAGAACGTAGTCAAACGTGGTGTTTCCAGCGCCGCCGACATCCATCTGAAAAATACCGACACTCGCCCCACTTTTCTCGTGCAACTTTGCCGCTTCCATCAGGGTCCCGGCTAATTGCTGGGCCGTTGTATCAAGTGCCTGCCATCGAAAGACCTCTAGCCGCTCTGCGTAGGCCGAAGTCGCGCTCAAGATCATCGATGCGCACACTAAAACTTTCGTCAATTGCTTCATTTTTTTTACCTCTAATTTGCGGGTTAAGGCGTCTGAAATGGCCTTATCAAAAAGATTAGGCGTCCTTACTGGATTTGCCATTTTTTCTTTTTGCGGTGCGCGTCGATCGACGGCGACGCATTGATCGGCTTGCGCAAGAACTGCCTTTTGCGCATTGTGAGCAGTGAGTTACCCCTCTAGAAACACAAAGGAGCGATACGATGTCTAAAACCGGTGGATGTTTGTGCGGGCAAGTGCGTTACGAAGCCACGACCGCGCCCCTAATGAGTGGCGTGTGTCACTGCAAAAATTGCCAAAAGCAGGCAGGCACTGCTTTTTCGACACTTGCAGCATTTCAAAAATCCGACGTCGACTTTGTCGGGGAGTTGGCGTTGTATCAGGACAGTGACACGGACACCGGCAATACCGTTAATCGCTACTTTTGTGGGCAATGCGGTTCGCCTATTTACTCTGAGGTGCCCGGCCAGCCGGGTATGGCCTTCATCAAAGCAGGGACGCTTGACGACACCGACGACTTTGTCGCGATGTTTCACTGCTGGTCGAGTAAAAAGCAAAATTGGGTTGAGCTCTCCCCGGATGTTCCCGCGTTTCCAGAGAACCCTCAAATGTAAGTCCCTCCGACCTTTCCTCGATCGTAAAACCCCGTGCTTGTTCTAATGCGGTCTTCGGGATTGATTTAGCTCATCTGCGTTTTACAGGCGTTGTTTTCTGCGCGACATTAAGGACGTGCGATGAATCTTTGGGGTTGATGGAAGTGGTCCTTAGTGTGTTTAGAGTGATACTTTTTTTGGGGTTGGTCGAGGCTGCCGGTGCGGCCAATTTACCGGCCGCTAATCCCTATTTGGCCGACAGCCACAATGCGATGGCCCACAACGATCCGGCTCAACAGGATGCGGTCTTGCTCTCAGGTCCAGAGGGTCCGAGTCGTGCATTAGCAGATGATGAAATCCAATACTTACACACCGGACCTGCTCACTTTGGTCAGGTTGTCTCGGGTGAGTATGAAGACGGTCGGCGGGTTTTTTGGGGCAATGGGATTGATCGCATCGTCAAAGTTGACTACGACACCTACACCCTCATTGACGAATACCCCTTTCCCGGGACCGAGTATTACACCGAGACGCGTGCTGACGCATCGATTGCAAAATTCGAAGCGACTAACGATGGGTTTTTAGCCGTTCTCCATGCGTTTAGAGAGGCCAGTAAGCTCAGAGACCTCGCTAACTTGTATACGGTCTTAGATCGCGATCACACGTACTACATTGGCAGTAAAACCGGCGTTATTACCGCTTATACCGACGAAGATCCCGCAGATTCTCAATCGAGGATTGTTAAAAAGGGGGTATTTAAGTTCCCAGAGCACATTACGGGTCCGGTCATGGGACTCAGCATGACCTATGACGGATGGCTCATTGCGGCAACTGAGCATGGTTACATTGTGGCGATGAAGCGCGACTTCTCGGAGTACCACTCAATTCGGGTTAAACACAGTGAGGGTGCCGAAACTAAAGCCACAAAACCGACCGGCTACGGTTGGATACGCAATGCCTTTGCCATTGATGAACACGGCGGTATTTACATCGCATCTCAGCAGCATATGCACAAGGTTGTTTGGACCGGCGAGGGTTTGAGTGCGGATGTTGCTGATGGTGCATGGACGTCCGAATACCTGAACGGCTGGGGGCATGGTACGGGCGCAACGCCGTCACTTATGGGGTTTGGTACCGAGGACCAGTTTGTCGTGATTACAGACGGCGAGCCGCAGATGAACATGGTGCTCTTTTGGCGAAACGATATTCCTGAAGACTGGCAGGGCGTTTCAGGCGCGCCGAGTCGCCGAATTGCGGGGCAGCTGCCGGTGAATTTGGGCGATAAGTCACTGACGGAGATTCAGTCTGAGCAGTCTGTTGTGGTGTCGGGTTACGGTGCGATGGTTGTTAATAATACGCCGCGCAATGTCCCGTGGTATTTACCGGAGCGAGCCAGAGGACTTCTTGTCGGGTATCTGGGCAGTAATCCCGACCACCAGCCTTACGGTCTGCAAAAGTTTCAGTGGAATCCTGATGCACAACAACTGGAATACGCGTGGGTGAACGCGGACACCAGCTCACCAAGCAGCGTCCCCATTGTGGGTATGGGATCGAATCTCGTCTATTTCGTCGGCGCTCGCGACAATCAATTCACGCTAGAGGCCTTGAACTGGGATACCGGCGCCGCCGACTTTCATTACCTCATTGGCGGTCAGCGCTACAACGTTATGTACTCGGGCACGGCCATTGACGAGGATGGACGGATTCATTACGGCACGCCCTGGGGAAGGGTTCGCCTGACACCGAAAACAACACCCGGTAAATAGTCTGGTCTCTTGCCGCTTTTGGACCTTGTGGCGGCAGGTTAAATTTTGGAAGATCAAACGCGACACCGATGGCAGCGACGCCCTGTATTGCGAACAATAAGAAGAGAATTACATGCTTTTAAAAACACATTTCGCCCGCACAATTCTGGCGGTCATCGCCGCATCCATTCTGGCCAGTGCGCAGGTGACTGCCGCTGAGCGCCCCAATGTTGTTGTGATTGTGGCCGACGATCTTGGGTGGGCCGATGTGGGGTACCACGGGGGCAATATCGACACGCCGTCATTGGACAGGCTGGCTGAGCAAGGTGTCCAGTTGAACCGGTTTTACACCACGCCCATTTGCTCCCCCACACGGGCGGCGCTAATGACAGGGCGAGATCCCATGCGTCTGGGCGTGGCCTACGGCGTGATCATGCCCTGGGATAATATTGGAGTGAACCCAGCGGAGCATTTTATGCCCGAGTCTTTTGGCGCCGCGGGCTACCAAACAGCCATGGTGGGTAAGTGGCACCTGGGTCACGCGCAAATGACCTACCACCCCAATGAGCGGGGTTTCGAGCACTTTTACGGACACCTTCACACCGAAGTGGGGTTTTACCCGCCGTTCGCCAATGTCGGGGGCAAAGATTTTCAAGTCAATGGTGTGACTGCCGACGACGAAGGTTATGAAACGTATCTCTTGGCCGATGAGGTCTCGCGTTACATCCGCGAGCGCGACACGCAAAAGCCATTTTTTATTTACATGCCGTTTATTGCCCCGCACACACCACTTGATGCGCCGGCTGAACTGCAAGAAAAGTACAAAGACATCGACACAGATTTACCCCCGGCACGATCGAATCAAACAGACTCAACGCGACGAATTTCAAAAATGTTGATGCGTGAAAGTGCGCGGCCGATGTATGCCGCCGTCGTCGACGGGATGGATCAAGCGATTGGTCAAGTCCTTAACACGCTCGATGAGGAAGGGTTGAGCGATAACACCATTGTCTTGTTTTTCAGTGACAACGGGGGCGCAGCCTATTCTTACGGCGGTGCGGACAATGCGCCACTGCGCGGCGGTAAGGGTGAGACGTTTGAAGGCGGAATTCGGGTGGTGTCGCTCATGCGCTGGCCGGAGAAATTACAAGGCGGTCAAATATTCGACCAGGTGATGACGGTGATGGATGTCTTCCCGACGCTCGCTGACGCAGCAGGTGTGGACCCGCTAAATACGTTCGAATTTGACGGCAGCAGCCTATGGCCCTCGATCAGTGAGGGGACGACGCACACGCGTGAAGACATGATTATGTTCGCCTCTGAGATCCCAATCTACGGCAGCTTCAAACTGACGGCGTTTGACAACACCTGGAAGCTCGTTCAAGAAATGGAGCAGGACCAGCTTTCGACCACCGTAACGAACTATCTATTTAAAATTGCGGACGATCCGAACGAGTACAACAACTTGGCCGCAGAGTATCCTGACATTGTGGTCTCCATGAGTAAGGCAATCAGCGAGTGGCGTGCGCTTCACCCCGTAAGCGGGACGCGTTCGGTTTTAATTCCGCCGCCGGGTTGGCGGGCCCCTAAAGATTGGGCGTCCTACCCACGACCGCTTGAGGATTTACAAAGTGACACCACACTTGGGCTTGTGCCGTCAGAGCTCTACCTTCGTATTCTTGATATGCAGCATGGGCAGCGAGGCCGGCTGATGTACGGTTGTTTAGAGCGCTGGTGGTCGCTGGGGTTCTGTTTAGAGAGTAATTGAAAATGGTAAGTCGTCCTCGCTGACTTACGCTCTGGGCCTCAGCTCGGTATGGTATGACGGGTGTCCCTAATAGGTTGTCCTATGAGTCAGTCATCACTGCATATCGTGCTTTGTCAGCCCGAGATTCCGCCTAATACGGGCAATATTATTCGGCTTTGTGCGAATACCGGTGCAGCGCTTCACATGATCGAACCCCTAGGCTTTGAGATGGATGACAAACGGCTGAGGCGTGCGGGGCTTGACTACCACGAGTTCGCCAGCGTGCGAACCTGGGAGAGCCTGCCTGCCTATGCGAGCGCCCATGCTGGTCGACGCCTAATCGCCATAGAGACCTGTGGTGAGACTGTCCATTCGGAAGTGACCTATGAACACGGTGACTCACTGGTGTTCGGGTCTGAAACCAAGGGTCTTTCGGATGAGATCCTGGCGTTGTTTGAGCAAAGCAACATCGTGCGTCTGCCCATGTTGCCTGGGAGTCGAAGTTTGAACCTCTCCAACGCGGTTGCTGTTGCGGTTTTTGAAGCGTGGCGGCAGCTCGACTTCGTGGGGCGACACTAGATCTAAACGACACAGCTCTGCTCGCCCCAATGAGTTAGCTCTGCTTGTCGAGTTTCACATCACCCGCAACAGACACCCACTCAGGTGCTGAGCCACACCAAATTTGAACTTGCGGGGGCAGTTGGTCTTTTTGTCTGCATCCGCCCAGCCGAAGAGATAAAAGACCTTCGCCGTCGGCACTGCTCGTGTGAATGCCCGAACCACACTTACCGCAGAAGCTGTAATGACGCGTATTCCCGCTGTCCGCCAACTTCTCATACGCCTTGAGCTGGCCTTGAGTGACCTGGAAGCTGTCGCGCGATACGCGCGCCGCATACTGAAACGCCGACGAGCCAAAGGTCTGACAGTCGCTGCAATAACAGACGGCAACGAGTTTGGGATCAGCAGTGGCTCGCCAGGTGATGGTGCCGCAGTGACAGGCTCCGTCGATCTGCATAATGGTTTGACCTCTTCTAAAACGTTGTCGTATGGTTGTAATGGCATAGAAAGTGCCATTTTATGGGTTGTCGTGATCAATTTGGCTAAGACCCGCATTACAACGTATAACAATAACCGATGTATTGGAGGCTGTGGACGCTTTGAAAGGGGTAGATGCTTTGAAAATAGTGCCGATTTGTGAGGGTTTTGGCGCTGACGTCGAGGGTGTCGATCTCGACGCGTTAGCTCACGGTACATTTGATGCGATTTACACTGCTTGGCTCGCGTATGGTGTCTTGAGATTTAAAGGCCAGTCGCTCGACAAGGATTCACTTCAAACGTTCAGCCAGCGGTTTGGTCCGCTAGAAGAAATGCCGACAGGGCGAATGAGTGCTGCGCAAAAAGCGAAAATCGATAATCTTTACGTCACACCCATTTCGAATATCAAGCTTGCAGGGAAGCCCATTGGTGGACTGGGCGACGCTGAGGCGACATGGCACTCGGACATGACGTATATCGAGACCCCGCCACCGGCGAGTGTGTTGCTGGGCGTGGAGATCCCTCAAAACGGGGGCGATACTTTTTTTGCCGATCAGCGCGCGGCCCTTGCCTGGCTTCCGCAGGCGTTGCGTGAGCGGATTACGGGATTGACCATTAAACACAATGCGGCGCACGACAGCGTCGGCAATCTACGGCCCGGATTTGATGCATTTGATGACCCGCGTGATGCACCGGGCGCCATCCACCCCATGGTTAGGATTCACAACGAGACGGGGGAGGAGTGCTTGTACTTAGGGCGTCGCGAATGGGCCTATGTTCCCGGTTTGCCGCTAGAAGAGAGCGAGGCGCTTTTGGACGACTTATGGGCCTATGCGACGCCAGCGGATTATGTTGTTGAGCAAAATTGGACGCCGGGGGATGTCATCATTTGGGATAATCGTCGCTGTCTCCACAAGCGCACGTCGATCGATCCATCTCAAAGGCGTTTGTTGCTGCGCTGTCAGGTATTAGCGAAGGCCGGCGATTAGTGGCTGTATTTGGGCGAATTTTCTAAGTGACTCGTTCTGTCACAGCAGTGGTCCGTTTCGCAGTATTCGTCGCAGGGCTCGTGCTCCTCATTTACGTCGGCAGAAGCCTGGCCGTTCGGTACGGTATTGAGCTCACTCCAGCGTCAATACAGGACTTTAAGGACTGGATAGAGACGCTCGGCTGGCTAGGTCCACTGGCTTACATCATTCTCGTGGTTGTCAGGCTCTTCATCGGGCTGTCTTCACACCTTATTTTGATTTTAGGCGGAATCGCGTTCGGCGTGGTGGGCGGTATAGTTTGGGGTGGCATAGGCCTGACCCTGTCAGGCTGCGTTCAGTACGGTCTGGGGCACTATTTTGGGAGCGAGTGGGTGTCGACACGCTTGGGTGAGAACAATGCGCGGCTGAAAAAACTATTGTCACGTAGCGGGGTGCCTGCGCTCTTCTTCATTACAGTCCATCCGTTGGGGCCGCAGAGTCCGTTGACCGTTGTTGCGGGGGCTATTCGTTTTGATTTCACAAAGTTCTTGGTCACCATGATAGCCGCCACGCCCATTCGTGCGGGTATCTATGCGGTGTTGGGTGCGTCAGTTTTAGAACTCGATTTGAGACAAATCATGCTGATAACGCTGGGATTGGTCATTGCCATAGCGCTCCCTTTGTTGCACCCCAAGACGCGCGCGTTTTTTAAGCATTCCACACCTTAATCGAGCCGAGGTTTCGCAATGGTCAAGCTGGTTGATATCCCTGAATATGAGCGCAACCACCTGATGAGTAAGTTGATGTCGCCATTGGGAGAGCTGCCTTGGGTGAGCAGTGAAAAATCGCTCAAGGAAAAGCGAGTTGCCATTGTCACTACAGCGGGGCTCAATTACCGCGAGGAAAGTAGTTTCGACTTTATCGATTCGAGTTATCGCGCGATTCCCAGAGACCTAGACTCGGCCGACCTTTTGATGACCCACTCATCGGTCAATTTTGACCGCAGTGGTTTTCAGGAAGACATCAACGTCGTTTTTCCCATTGATCGGTTCAAAGAGCTCGAGGCCGCAGGTGTTATAGGCTCAGTTGCAGACATCAACTACAGCTTTATGGGCGGCGGCCTGCTGCCCAGTGTCTACGAAGACAATGTGCGAGATCTTGCAACGCGCTTAAAGGCTGATGGTGTTGACGCCGCGTTTATCGTCCCAGTCTGCCCCAATTGTTCGCGAACTGTTTGCGGTATTTCCTATTATCTTGAGTCCGAGGGCATTCAAACCACAGGCATTGCACTCTTTCGAGAGATTGCCCAGTCGATGAAGCCGCCCCGTATCCTCTGGGTCAGTTTTCCTTTGGGCAGGCCGCTCGGTAAGCCGGGTGATGCAGCCTTCCAAACCGAGGTCATTGCGCACACGCTGGCGTTACTCGATGCAACAGAGGGTCCGGTTCTACAGGACTATTCTATTGATCTACCCGATGTGGAGACACCACCACCGGCCTGCCCTGTGAGTTTCCAGCAAAAAAATGAGGACCACTCGTGGCGCGGTCGATTACGCCGTGAAATGGGTGCCTTAACCCCTTGGTATGAGTTAGGTCTCAAACGACGAGGCCGGACGACCGTCGGTGTCAGCGGCTCTAGTATTGAAGACATCATAGAAGGACTCACGTCGTGGCCAGATGACAACGATCAGGACTTCCCTGAACCGGTTTGGTTAAAGTGCGCCTTGGAAGACCTTAAAGCGTTCTACTCTGAGGCCTTGACCGCACAACCGGGAGAGTACCGGGCCGGTTATTCGGAGCGTGTTATTTTTGAGGAGACCGTGCTGGGGGAGTTAATCGTTTGTTACGTCGACTATTTTGAAACAATAGAGCCCAACCACCCCTTTGTCCGGGCCATCGCCTCTCGTGAGCAGCTCAAGCGATCAACCGGTAACTGGGCGGTTGATCAATCGGGCGATAAAGTCAAAGCCGCCAACCCGGTTGATAAGTAACGCTCAGCGGTTACTGCCGTAGCGGGTTGCCTCACTAAGCTTGACCACGCCAAGTGAGGAGGTAATCTCCTTGATATGAATAATAGGAACTTTATCCGGCGCTTTGCGTCATTTTCTATTGCAATGGGCTGCGTTCACTTCGTACTCGAGACCTTATTTACTGTGCAGTATGGGCAGTCACTAACCGGCTTATTGCCCGACTATATTGCTGTCGCGCTGTTGCTGTGGGCCGGGGTGAGCGTTCGAGGGCAGGTTCACACCGTTGGCCTATTGTGCGGTGCGTGGGGGTTTACTCTTTGTCTTCACTATCGTGCCTGGGCCTGGCGGTTTGAAGAGGTCTTAGCCGGTGAAGCCACTGCGGTGGTTGAAACCACCATGCATGTTTTGTCTTACACAGCGCCAATCTCTATTTTGTCTTTTGGATTGACGCTGTATTTTTGCTCGCGCGCCCAAACACGCGAATGGTAAGCGCACTTTGTGAGACACCTGAAGGCTTCGCAGCAAGTAAGTTTCATTTCAACCGCGCGCAAGACCGAGGCTTAGCGTGTCACTAGAGCTCGTTAGACGCACCTTCCTCTCGCTGTCCGCGGTCCTCGCCCCAGCGGCAGTCCTGATGGGTTGTGCACCGGTTGGTCGTCAAGAAGTGAGGCACATACTGCCTTGCGTTACTGACACGCAGCTTTGGGTGTCGGTGTCACTTGCGCGCCCCGAGACCGCGCTGGTGCTGATGATAGGCGGTCTGTCTTGCCCGGGTCGACCCATGGACAGTGAGGGTCGGCACTTCTCATTTTCAGCGTCGGCACTTGAGCCTTCAACAACGTATCAACTTCAGCTGGTCGCAGAGGAGCGAGCATTAGGCGATGCGTGGCCGTTGAAGACATTTCCTGCGGAAACTGACGACGTGGCTTCCTTGCGGCTTGGCGCGTTTACCTGTGCCGGCGGGGGTGATGGGTTTGGCTTTAATGGGCTGCAGTTTTTCAAGCCCCATGCGTTTCGGCACCGGTTGTTCGACGACTTATTGAGCAGGTCACCCGACGCAGTGATTGCTATTGGTGATCACATTTACTGGGATTTACGTGGCGGTGAAATACCGCCGCTGGGACGACGAAGATCCGCCTTGGTACGATGGATTATCGGTGCGTATTTGCGGACACGATACGGTGCCTTTGACCGCACCGCGCCGCTGATCGGCACCACCAACGAGCGGGTATTGAAACGCATTGCCAATGAACAAATAGCCGACCTGTATGGGACACGGTTTAAGTCAACGCCCATCTTGTTTATCTCTGATGATCACGACTACTTTGAGAACGATGACGCCGAAAAAGAGTTAGTGACGTTTCCAGCGGATGATTTTAGTCGCGCGGCCCATCATGCTGTGGCAAACCTTTACTATCCGCCACTGCCCAACGCACCGTCGAAACCGTTTGAACGATCTTTTGGTGTAATGCGCTATGGGTCTCTTTTTGAGGCGCCGTTACTGGATTGTGCGGGCCACATGACAATCAGTGGACCCTCGCCGGTGCTCTTGCCTGCCTCTGTTGAACAATGGGTTGTTGATCGAATTAAGTCGTCTAACGTGACGCACTTCGCGCTGGTGCCGTCGCACCCTTTTGGCTGGACTGCGGGTAAGTGGCGCGAGTGGTACCCTGACGTCGTGGCACCCGAGGGATTCACAGGTTTGGTGACCAATGAGCTGTTGAGCGCGACCCAAGGCGTGTTGACGAGTGCGGCAGAAAAGTACTTGTGGCAACGAGGCTGGTGGGTGCAACACCAAAGGCTATTAAGCGCGCTTGCAAGTCGTCCGCGGTCCCGATTTACGTTTTCGGGCGATGTTCATGCGCAGGGGGCGATAGAGATTGACCGCAGTGGCGAGCTGAACTTAAGCGATGCGCCGCTGACGTCAATACTGGTCGGGCCTGTCAGTACGTCAGATGGGACCTGGCCGTCATTTGCGCGCGGTCTGTCCGCCAGCCTGCCGGCAGACTTGCACGCATCGACCTTGGCGGTCACCGACGAGGTCAATGGATTTACGATATTCGATATTTCAAAGGAGCGCGTCATTGCGACCTTGTACAGCTGCGGTGGTTACGACTCAAAGAGTGCGGACGACGGCAGTGTCAAACGGACCATTGAGTTGGCCCTCAGTTAAAGGATAGGTATTTTGAGTCAGTTTGACCCTGAAAATCACTCGCACCGTCGGTTCAATCCACTGACGGGGAGTTGGGTTCTCGTCTCTCCTCACCGCAGTAAACGGCCGTGGCAGGGCCAAGAAGAGCGACCGGCTGTTGATGCTCGCCCCGCCTACGACGCGAATTGCTACCTCTGCCCCGGTAATGAACGCGCCGGGGGTGTCAAGAATCCGGATTACTCGGGCCCCTATGTTTTTCAGAATGACTTCAGCGCGCTGTTGCCCAACGTGCCTTTAAGTGCTGCTGCAGATCATGAGCTCTTAGTTTCGGCGAGTGAGTCGGGCCTGTGTCGCGTTATTTGTTTTTCGCCGCGTCACGACCTCACATTGCCGCAGATGAGTCACGAGGAGCTCTGCAAGGTTGTGGACTTGTGGGCGGTGCAGTATCAAGAACTTGCGGCGATGGATGGCATTAACCATGTGCAGATCTTCGAAAATAAAGGTGAGGCCATGGGATGCAGTAACCCACATCCCCACGGCCAGATATGGGCTCAACAGACTGTCCCAGACGAGGCTGCGAAAAAAACGCAGCGCATGCAGGCTCACCTCGAGAGGACCGGGCGCACATTGCTGGGTGATTACCGAACCGTTGAGCTAGAACGCGCGTCACGGCTGGTTTGCGACAATGAGAGTTTTGTTGCGCTGGTGCCGTTTTGGGCAACATGGCCGTTCGAGACGCTCGTTTTGTGTAAGCGTCACGTGCGAAACTTGAGCGATATGACTGATGCAGAGCGATCTGATTTAGCCGACATTCTTAAGCGACTGACCACGCGGTACGACAATCTGTTTGAATGCAGCTTTCCGTACTCGGCGGGGATGCATCAGGCGCCTACGGACGGCGCCGACCATGATGCCTGGGACTGGCATATGCACTTTTATCCGCCACTGCTGCGCTCGTCGTCGGTCAAGAAGTTCATGGTGGGCTATGAGATGCTGGGTGAGCCGCAGCGCGACATAACGCCGGAAGCGGCGGCAGAACGGCTAAGGGCACTTTCTGAGACGCATTACACGAGATAACCGCGATATCCGTGTCAGGGCGTGAAGTGCACAGTGAGCAGGTCGACGTACCCTCAGGGAAGGGTTCGAAATTCGCCGGGTTCCAGCGTCCAAAACCGCTCCGGGTCAATCTGCGCACCTGACAGTGCTTCAGTTAAATCCGAGAGTGGTTGATCCACAGGTTCCCACGTCAGCTGAAAGACGCCGAAGTGGATGCCCAGGCTTTGCTGGCTGCGGAGGTCCTGATGCGCGATCACCGCTTCTTTAGGATCCAAGTGAATGGACTGCATAAACCACCGTGGCTCATAGGCACCAATAGGGATAATACTCAAAGCAAAGGGCCCGAAACGCTCCCCCTGCTCTCTAAAATGAGGTGAGTAACCGGTGTCGCCGGCGAAATAAATATTCCCTTCATCCGTCTCGATCACAAAGGAGCCCCAGAGGGTTCTCATTTGATCATGTATGCCTCTGGCTGAGCGATGCTGACACTCGACAAAGTGAACGCTTGCCTCTCCCACCGAAATCGCTTGGCCCCAATCCAATTCAACCGCGTTAGAGTAGCCTGCACGTCGCAGTAGTGACGCATTTCCCAGTCCCGACACGATTACAGGCTCTTTGTTCTGATGTTGGCGTAACGCCTCGAGGGTGCGGGTGTCGAGGTGATCATAGTGGTTGTGACTGACAAGAATGAGGTCAATCTCAGGGAGATC
>DGPO01000104.1:53421-63835 GCA_002390485.1 Halieaceae bacterium UBA4438
TTCAGTCCGCTCACTTGTATCAGCACGGTGGCGTGGTTGATATACGTGGTCCGAATGCCCTGTGTGACGCGATCAGGAATCGCTGCGACTGCTGGATTTGCGACGGATTCTGGCCATTCGGCTTCGCTCCAAAGGCTCTCCCACAAAAAGCGGCTTATATCGGCCAGTCCCTTGTCAGAGCCGTCGCGATTATAAAAGCGCTTGCCGTCTGAGTGGTCGCTGAGGGGGTACTCCTGCTGACCGATCATCGTACAGGCGGACAGCACAGCAACCAGAGTCAGCGCCAGTGCTGTTATTAGACGCGGTTTTAAAGGGCTAAAAATAGTCATGTGCAATTTACGTTCCCCTCTAAAGAGGCGATCATTGTGTGTTGAGCTTGGGTATCCAGACTCTTCGACAGAAGACGGTTGGTTTTAAAAATATGTTTGACTCGATTCGCGCAAGCTTTGCGTCGTTTTTTGGAAGTGATGAGGGGGTTGTCCTCGCCAGGGCACCGGGGCGCGTCAATCTGATTGGTGAGTATACGGACTTCAACGCGGGTTTTGTGCTTCCTATGACTGTCGATCGCGGCGTTTATGTCGCGATCCGTCCCAGAACAGATCAACGGGTGTGCGTCGCGTCAGTCCGGTATCAAGAGCGTATCGAGTATGAGCTGGATCAAGTACCGAAGGTGGTGCCGGGTCACTGGTCCTGCTACGTCCTTGGTGTGGTTGAAGAGCTTAGGAAATTAAATCTAGTGGCCTCTGGATTTGAGGCGGTTATTGACGGTGACTTAAATCTGGGCGCTGGCTTAAGTTCATCGGCGGCACTTGAGACGGCAACTGCGCTGGCCCTTAAGGCCGTGTTTGGTTTTGAAATGAATCGGATCGATGTCGCCACGCTGTGTCAGCGTGTCGAGCACCACTATGCTCACGTCATGTGCGGCATCATGGACCAATTTGCCAGTGGGCTCGGTCAGTCAGACCACGCCTTGCTGCTGGACTGCCGTTCCCTCTCGCACGTTAGTATTCCACTGCAACTGGGTGATTACCGCGTGGTTATTATCTCGAGCGAGGTGAAGCGAGCACTCGCTTCGTCGGCTTACAACGAACGCCGGCAGCAGTGCGAGGAGGGTGTTGCCCTTTTTCAGCAACACGAGGCGTCGGTCAGGGCGCTTCGCGATGTGACGCAGGATCTGTTTGATGAGTATGGCGCCAATCTGTCGCCCACGGTTCGTCAACGCTGCCAACACGTAATCAGTGAAAATCAGCGCACCTTGGACGCATCTGCAGCGCTGCTTGCGTCGGATTTCGAGCGTTTTGGAGCGCTCATGACGGCCTCGCACGGTTCGTTACGGGACGACTTTGAGGTCAGTTGTGACGAGCTCGATTATTTGGTTGAGTTGGCCCTTGGGACCGAGGGCGTGCTGGGATCACGCATGACCGGCGCTGGGTTTGGAGGCTGTACAGTAACGCTCGCTCATAAAAATGGGCTGTCTGATTTGCGCGCCAAATTAAAGGCTTACGAAGCGCGTTTTTCCCTCACTCCAGAGATGTTTGTACTCGACCGTAACCTCGAAGCGGGTGTTGTGACCGATTACTGAGTCCGGATTTTGTATGCCAGTCACTCGGCAAAGGTTCAGAAAAGGGTTAGCTTGCGAGGCCGGGAATCTCACAAAAGATATCAGCCTCGACTTTGACGCTGACTGCGGCGTTCGCGTGAGCCCCGACACACCACGAGGGCATGACCATTGAGTAAAGCCCACTGCCGCCCGCTTGCAAAATTAAAATCTGGTCAGGGCTTCTGAAGGCCATGCGTCGCTGGGGATCGGGCCCTGCAAACTGCCCAAACAGCCGTTTCACTACATCACCTTCCACGAAGCAACGCTCATACAACGCTTGAGCAATGTCCTCTCGGGTAAGGCCCGCGGAATGTAAAATGGCGCTGTGTTCTGGGTTGAGTACGACAGTGGCATGTCCGCCGGTGAGGGTGCCGTTATTGCTGGGTGGGTTGGCTAAACCCATGGCTAAGAGTTCAAGCAGCGCTTTGTAGCTCTCGGGGTCATTGCCGTCGCCGGAGAAAATAACCGAGTGGGGCGCCTCTGCACCGAGAACCGTCACCACGCTGTCATCTGGATCAAACCCACGCCCCACATGCAGTGGTGTGAATGGACTGTTTTCTTCATCTTCGGCCAGGCAGTAGGTGAATTTCCCAGGGTGGCCGAGGAGCGCCATGTCAGAGCTGCCCGGTTGTGCCTTACCAATATTGATCATCGTCAGTCGTAACGCACGGCCGATCGATGCATTGGCACGGTGACCTGGACCTAAAGCCCCTGTACCCGACGCAATGGGTCCGCACGTGTGGCGGGCGGGCCCGTTAACGATGACCAGTGGTGCCGTGCAATGCGTGGTTGCTTGCATTTCCGTGAGGTCAAATACAGGATCTATGACCGCTTTTACAGCGGCGAGTACCACAGGCATGTAGTCAGGCAGACAGCCCGCCATGACGGCCGCAATGGCAACGTTTTCGATCGTGGCAATGCCGTGGCCTGGGCCCATAGTGCCGAGCACCATGTCACTGTCCTGTCCCGACGCGAGGACCATACGCGACACGCGTTCCGCTGTCGGAATGACGACCGGCAGACCGTCGGTACAGCCGTTCCGATGCAGGTCTTCGAGTGCTTGTGCCTCATCGAGCGCCGATAGTATTTCAGTCACTCTGAGCCTCAAGCGCAGAGAGAATGTTGCCTGCGATCGACTCGGCGACGCGAGTCAGATTCTCAGACCCTGTACCTGCTACCGGATGCGGTAACTCGACCCGAGGCACCGTAGTCATACCCAGAGACTGGGCCACAAAGTTGCCTTGTGACCAGAATTCTTCAGTCACCAGTGCTACTGAAGGAATGCCAAGTTTGGCGAGGTTAATGCCGTCACGCACGGTGCCGGTAGTGCAGGAGCCTCAGTGGCCGTAGGCCGCAATGACGCCCACACAATCGCCACCAATCTCACCCAATAGTTTTTCGGGCGCGGGAATCGTGGCATTGCCCTTGTTGTAGGTTTTCAGCGAGATACCCGGACGTAAACGACTCAGAGCGGCACCGACCTCATCAAGGAACTCAACAGAATCTGGAAAGCCATTGGCAAGTAGGCCGATGGTTGTTGTACTTGCGCCGTCGACTCTGACAGACAAGTCATAGGGTGTGTCTTCAATGCCGACAGATGCGTTTGGATTTAAATACTCAATCATGCAGTAGCCCCTCGCGAGGGTACTGTTATCGCTAACAACCCCCTCACCTGTCAAGCCTGCACGATGGTTATTTGATTGGCTCGAGGGTCCATTAGCCGCGTACACTACACAGCCGTAAAGCGAGGTATCGATATGGAACGAATTCAGCTGGCAGAAGACCTTCAGTTTAGCCGTTTGGTTTATGGCCTGTGGCGTCTGGCTGATGATTCGAATACGTCGCTACGACACGTCGAGGCCAAGATTAATGCGGCGCTCGACCAGGGCATCACTACCTTTGATCAAGCGGATATCTACGGTGGCTACACCGCCGAGGGCGTGATGGGCGCGGCACTTAAGCAAAATCCTGCGCTTCGTCAGCGTATGGAAATTGTGACCAAGTGCGACATTGTGATCGATGCAGGCCGGCACTCAGGTACGCGCGTAAAGCACTACGACACCACCGAAAAGCATATTCAAGAGAGCGTTAATGCGTCGCTTTCGGAGATGGGCATAGCGCACATCGACGTCCTGTTGATCCATCGTCCAGACCCGATGATGGATCATCATGAAACGGGCGCTGCACTCGACGGCCTCGTCGATTCTGGCAAGGTTCGCGCCGTCGGCGCGTCTAACTTTAGGCCGTGGGATTGGAATCTGCTCCAGTCAGCCATGCGTCACCCCTTGGTGACGAATCAGATTGAGCTCTCGCTTAAAACGATCGCCCCGTTCACCAACGGAGACCTCGCATTTCACCAGCAGCACGACCACGTGGTTATGGCGTGGTCGCCGCTGGGCGGTGGCGATCTCATGACGACGGATGGCGAACTGGGCAACCGTCTTGACAGCATTGCGGTGCGATACGGTGCGGACCGCGCCGCCGTGGCGACCGCCTTTTTGCTGGCGCACCCGGCGGAAATTACGCCCGTGTTGGGGACAAACAATCTCGAGCGTATTGGCCAGATCGCTGACGCCCTGACTATTGAAATCGATCGGCAAGATTGGTTCTGGCTCTATGAGGCGGCGCTAGGCCACGAAGTGCCGTAGCGATGGCGGCCGAACTAGTGATCAGAGCGGACCTGCAGTCCGTTCACAGTGAGTATTATTTAGCCCCGACTAACTTGTAATTGCGGGCATCTGTGATGAAGTCGGCGTGACCGTAAAGCTTTAAAAGGCGCGCCAATTTTCGCGTCAGACGACGGTCTAGCATCTCTGCAACCCCCGGAACTTTCATGCCCAGCGCGTAGAGGTTTGAGCTTGCGACGATGGTCGCCAGAGCACATGCCGTGGCGACTTTATCGTGCGTTCCATACTGCACTCCCATGGCCTGGGCTCGTTCAACTTTTCCGTCGCAAAAATGCTGGATTAAGAAATATTTGGAGAACCCTCGCTCCATCCAGCGGTGGAAGCGCCCGGTCAAACTCGGGTCAGTAAACAGTTCTGCACGCATTGTCCCTCGTATGAGTTCGCCGCAGATCTCGTCATCGTAGGTCTCGCGCAGCGAGAGGGTGCGTGCGGTCATCAGATCAACGATTTCCTGAGGCGTCTCGCCCAAAAGGTCTTCGGGTAACCCGAGTAAAAAACAGCGGTAGCGCGCCATTTCAACGCGTGCCCGCTCGGCAGCGGTGAAGTGACTTCGCCCGTTTGCGAGAAGCTTAAAAGACATCAGAAAAATACCGATAAGGCCTGCGGGCATTTGATCAACCTGTGGAATGGGAATGCCATAGGTCGAGACGTCCCAATGACCGGTTCGCATAATATTAAAGCGCACCATTGAGTGCATGAGTCGAACTTTGGCCGCGGCCTTAAATCCCGGATTAAAACGCTCCATCGCCTTGGGCATGGTGGTTGCAGTAAAAAAGCTTGCTGTTTCAAACACGCGGCTGACCGATTTTTCATCCGTCAGTGTTCCCGTCATGGTCATTGGGAGCGCGGTATATTTGTTCATAAATGTCGCGATAAATGCGCCGCGAATGGCAAAGGGTGAAATGGTCCCCAGTGGTATTCGCTCGTGTTTAGCGCCTTCCTCAACCAGCGACATATCGACCCAATCGGGTGTCGCCTCCATGGCATTTATAAACCTAACAAGCTCGATGGGTGCGTCTTCGACAGCGTCCACACCCTCGTCGCAGGCACGCTCTAACAGGGTGACCAGCGCCCTAAAACCGTATTCAGGGATCAGTGCCGCATAAGCATCGGCCACCTTGTCGCCCATCATGGTGTAATTCTTAATGCGGTCTATGAGCTCCGGGTTTTGAAGGACACGCACCGAGTAGTCTCGGTGACGTGAGGGGCGCATCGATGCGATGTCAATGTCACCCGCATAGCGTTCTGGAAGTTGTGTGAAGTCGACACCGCCATAAATCGCTGGAATGAGGGCTTGCTGCTCGACAACGCTAGCACTAAACAGTGTTTCTCGCTGATGGTTCTCCATGAACGCTCGCTGTTAATTCACTCAAGTGTCACGGAACCTTAGCGACTTAGCACCGCTCAGGGCAATGGTTGGGCAAACCTTTCTACCGAGATCCTAATCCGCGCGGTACAGACTGTGATGATCATCACGCCCCACAGGGGTGGGGCGCGATGAGTCCGGTCGACTAACGCGTTCTGCTCACATCACGTTTACTTAACAACCGTTTGTGAGGTGCCCGCACCGCCTTGTAGGGGCGACCAGTGAGCGGCTTTAATTCGCCATTCACCGTCTTCCTTTACAAATGCTTGGGTCACACGCGTACGATAATTCGGCACCGCAGGCAGGCCTTTGGGCTTCATATTGGCCTCTTGATAGTAGTGTGCAATTGCGGCTTGACCTTCAACGAGCACCACAACCTCAATGTGTTTTACCGAGCCCGAAAACGCATCGAAGTCTGCGCTATCGCTGTTTCGCGTTAAGCGATTGAGTAATCCACCGCTTGAGAAAAACTCCATGGATCCTGATTTAGAAATGCGCATCGGATCTTGTGAAAGCTTCTGATTACTGTAGGCAATATTGCTTTTAACCACGTCCTGAATTTCTTGTGCGGTGTCAGCCCAAGCGGTCCCGGTCGACGCCATCAGTGCAACTGCGGTGCTACAAAGTAGAGTTCTCATTTTGTACTCCTGGTTCGTTAAAAGACGGTCACAGGCGCTCGGTGCGGCCAGACTGCTTCTTTGGAGTGTAGACCTGTGAGAAGCAAACGCGAGTTTAATGTTGCGGCATTAACGATCGACGCGCGTGCGACCCTAAGCCGAGCGGCTTACTCAACAGAGCTTCGAATAATCTTTAGATCTTTAGTGATGACAGAGCCAATAGCCGCGTGAGAGACGTTAGATCGCGGAATACCCAGTTGAGAAGCGATGGATTCAGCCGCGGCAATACCGGTGCAGTGCCCGCCCATCATGAGTTCAAGACCCGAGTCTTGGAGCCAATTTGCTGTCTGATTAATGACGTTACTGCTCGCGCGCCACAGGTGGAAGCCCCCTACGATTGAGTACACCGGGGCGTCTATGACCTTCTGAAGCGCCTTGCCCGTGTTAATAAGACCCGAGTGTCCACAGCCGGAAGTCATGAGCCAACCTTTTTCAGTCAAATACCCCAGCGACTGATCGTCCTTAATCGTATCGGGCAGTAGGCCTTCGTCGGTCTCTATAAACAGCCCCTTGGGACCGTTGTAGGATTCAACCAGTCTAGGAACAGGGCCCGTCAACCACAGTGCGGGGGCTATCTCGGTGGGGCCGTCGACTTCAATGAAGCGGATGCCACGCTTCTCCGCCTCGGTCTTAAAGACCGTCGCGGAGGCAAAGAGCCCCGGGCCCACTTGTTCACCTTCGCGGGTCAGTCGCTGATCAAAAAAGCCGCGTGCAATGTAAACCTCGGACAACGCCTTGGGATTAATTTTGCCAAAGTAGTCTCTAAGCACCAGTAAGCCGCCGGTGTGATCACTGTGGAAGTGACTCAAAACGACTTTTTCCGTATTCGATAGATCAACCCCGAGGTGCTGAACATTGTGCAGCACTGTGTCGCTCTTAAAGCCCGTATCAAAAAGCACTGAGTCTTTTTCACCCTCAAAAAAAGCTGAGAAGCTCCACTCACCCAGACCGCCGTAGTCAGAAATGTTAGTGGCGAGAACGGTGATTTTGTAAGGATTTGCCAGAGCGGCGCTCGAGAAAATGAGTACCAGCAAAGTGCCAGCACATCGCGTCAATAGAGGGCTAAAAAAGCGGGCTTTGGTGAGATATTTCATGGCGATATCGGACCTCTTTATCACGCCTTACTGTTTGTCGCAGTATTGTGCTGCGATGGGCGCCTTGTGGTGGTTCATTGACTATGACTGATCAGAGACACCGGCCAGTCTGTTCGGACGTCTCGCTACTCAACGGGCACAGGTTCTGCAATCAGCTGTTGCTTACGGTATACATTTTCAGACTGCAAAAACTTTAATTTCAACTGTCCCTCTTCGCGCACAAAAAAGGCGCTCTCAAGCCAGAAATTGTCTTGTTGTGTCAGTTGGGCGCTTTGGTTTAAGTCGGGATAAACGAACACACCCGTGTTGTGGTAGTGGATGTGTGCGGCGTTTTCATCGGCCCAGACGCTGTGATTGCTCAGCTGCCACTGCGTTGATACCCACTCGCTGTAATTGGCTGATTCAAGAAAGCGTTTAAACTCGTCTAAGGTAAACTCCTGCCCCATTTCAAAGATCACAAAGTCATCGGTCACCACCTTTTCAAGTGAGCCGTCACCATATCGGTCAACACCTAACGCATCGAAAAATGAGCGCAATGCGTCAATCGCCTCTTGCGAACGTTCCTCTGCGGCGATTGGCGTGGCGATTAATATCCAAGACAAAAATACAGTTGTTGAGAAACGAGTGATTGACTGAAACATGTCACGGTCCTTGAAAATCAATGCGGTGCCTGAGCGCTTGGCGGTCTACCCTCAACACTAGTAGGCGTAAGAGCCCATGTCTAACCGATTTTTTCGAAAAATCGACGATCAATAATTCCTTCTGCCGCTATAAAAGCACGTGGTATACAGACAGGTGTTAACCCTAGTTTAAGAGTCAGAGGAGGTTGAGATGAGGCTTTTACGACAATTTACCGCTGCGATGTGTGTATTCGCGGTGACCTCGATAAGTGCGATTGCACAAGACTTACCGGCGCTGTCGACTGATGTCCCGAAAATGACGACCCAGCAGTTTGATGCGCTTCTACAGACGCTCAAGCGCTGGGGCGAGTTTGGCGCAGAAGATCAGGTGGGTGCGATTAACCTGATCACTGCCGCAAAGCGCGTCCAAGCAGCGAAAGAGGTGAAATCCGGAGTATCGGTTAGCCTTGCTAATCCTATTAGTAAGACAGCGACCGGTGATTTTATCGTCCCTCTTGAACACCAAACCTTTGTGTTCCCCCCGCTCGCAGGGCCGGACAGTCCAGAGATGGCGGCGGGTGACGTCTTTACCATTAACTATCATGGCGCGTTGCACAGCCACATGGACGGTGTTGCGCACTTCGGTTGGAACGGACAGCTTTACAACGGCTTTCCTTTTGAGCCGACAGACACTGGGTTTCCCCACGTGGGGCTTGAGCACATTGCAAAAAAAGGAATATTTACACGCGGCGTCTTAGTGGATCTTCCCGCACTGTATGGAATCGCTGCTTTAGATCCCGGCACGGTCATTACCATTGATCATTTGAATGCATGGGAAAAGGCAACGGGTGTGACGGTATCGGCGGGTGATGTTGTACTGGTTAGGACTGGGCGCTGGACTCTCGCGGAAAAAATGGGCGGATTTAATCCACTTGAAAAGACCGCGGGCCTTCACGCCTCTACCGGTGCTTGGCTGAAGCAGCGTGGTGTGGCTGCAATTGGTTGTGACGCAATAAGCGACGTAGTTCCGGGGGGCGTAGACGGGGTATTCAATCCCGTTCATGTCATTACCAACTACGCACTCGGCATGCCCCTCTTCGACCACTTACAGTTGGATGAATTAGCGACGATCGCACAGAGCAAAGGTCGCCATACATTTCTGTTCACCGCGAATCCGCTTCACATCGAGGGCGCAACGGGTTCCCCACTAAGTCCAGTGGCTGTATTTTGATCAAGTCAGCATTGGGTTTTGGAGCACCTCATATGATGGTTCTATTAACAAGGTTGGGCTTGGTTTTGGTGTTGGCATTGAGTCCGGCTTTAACCGCGCACGCCGACGCGAGTGATACCCGCGCCGTAATGGTGCCTGAGTCCGGCACTTACTCGCGTACAATTTCGACTCAGAGTCCCGACGCGCAGAAATTTTTTGATCAGGGTCTGCGTCTAGCTTGGGGCTTTTACTTTCCCGAGTCGATCGCGTCCTACCAGCAGGCGTCACTGTTTGATCCTGACCATCCGATGCCGTATTGGGGTATTGCACATGCGGCGGGTCCAAATCCGAACTCGCGTTATGCACAAATGCCCGACGACCCTCAGGGTGCGGGTTTGGCCGCGATTGAGGCGGCATTGGCACGGATTGATCGCGCAACACCAATGGAGGCGGCGTTAATTCGTGCGCTCTACGTATTTTATGACGCGGTCAGTATTTCTGACCCGGGTGAGCGAGATCGTGCATACCTCGCCCAGATGCGTGCGCTGAATAAAAAGTACCCCGACGACCCAGACGTCTCAGCGCTTTACGCGGGCAGCTTTATGTCGATTAGGCGCTGGGATTATTGGGACAAGCGCGGTCAGGCGAAGGGTGAAACGCTGGCGGTGGCCGAGGCGTTAGAGCATGTGATCCGTAAAGGCGGAGTGCATCCGGGTGTTTACCATCTTCACATTCACCTCATTGAAGCCTCGCTTGAACCGGAGCGCGCCATGATTTCAGCGGACGCGCTCGAGGCAACACTCCCCATTGGTGGACATGTGGTCCACATGCCGGCACACATTTTTGTCCGCGTCGGTGACTACCAGAGAGCCATCGATAACAACCTCAGATCATTGGCCGTAGATAAGCGTTTTGCTGAGCACTGGGGGGAGCTGCCGTTACCCACCATTGGCACTTATCCGTTATCGCACAAAATTCACGCCGGGCATGCGCTGGACTTTGTGCGTTACGCAGCAACGATGCAGGGCAGTTCTGAACTGGCCATCAGGTCGGCCAAGCAGATGGCGGCAGCGATGAAGTTGCACGGAACCCCCATGGGCCGGATGCAGAAGCGCCTTGCTGCACCGTGGGTAACGCTAAAAATATTTGGACAGTGGGAT
>DGPO01000089.1 GCA_002390485.1 Halieaceae bacterium UBA4438
CACCGTAAGTGACTGTCGAATCATTACAGGAGAGCGAAGCGACACCGGTACCACTCGAGGTACTTACGATATAGGTAATTTCCGTGGCACCGGCCGTAACCGTGCAATCCGCCGTTATTGCCCCGGTGGTATAGGTATTTCCGACAAGAGAGCCACCACAACCGCTCACCACAAGCGTGTCGTAGCCTGATGACAGAGTGACCGTAAAGGATGTTGAGCCGCCGCTGGACACCTGTGCTGACGAGGGCGAAATGGTGGTGCCAGCGCCGGCCGATGTTGACACCGTATAGGTCGTTGTCTGTTGTCCTCCAGAATCGGCTCCAACAACCTGCTGTAGCGTCTGAAAGCTCGTGTTCGAGGTTACATTACTTCCCAAGGTAAAACGCTGGGTTTTGTTCGAGCTCTCTAAATATGGATTTGTCCAACTGACGCTTACCGATACCCCATCGGTACTGCCTGCACTACTCACACTCACGCCGTCAAGTGTGAACGCACTGCGAGAAGAGCTTGTCTGCATTGAACCGATTTGAGTATTAACATACGACGCATCAGGCTTAAATTGTGCAATCTCCACCACAGATGAGCCCATGGCGGCACCGTCAACCACACTGCTTGACGACGCGCTGAGTTGCGCGGAGGTCGACGTGAGGTAAATTGAGCCGGCAACAGAGGTCGAGAGAATAGCCGCTGCGACCATTACCTCCACCAACCCGACGCCAGATTCGCTTCTTTTCACAATCCCGAAATCTCTTCCCATCCTTTCTGTGTCGTCACCCAAAACCGCAACGACGACAGGCTTTTATCAATGTGCGACTAACACTTCGCCCTGGTTAGTGAGGGTACCCCAAAAAAAGGCATTGCGATCCGATCAACACTCTCATCAGTGACCTGACCCGCATTTTTACACGATTTAATGCACTATTTGTCTGTTCCGGCGACTGCAGCCACCACTAAAACAAGGTTAATTAGCATCGGTATCCGTCCACGTGCCAGGCAGTAATTTTACGTTTCCAGCAAAAGCGGTCTCGTCAAAGGCGACTTGATTCGATGCGCTGAATCCGCTGTCACTATCACTACCGGAGATATACGCAGCTTCAACGACATCGTTAGCGTTCCATTGATTAATGCTGTTACCGCCTGATGCCCCATTGATAATGAGCGATCCTTTTATCCTTTGATTACCAGAGCCCTGTAGCGAGCAATTAGAGCCTTTACTAAAGATAATGCCGATGATTTCAGTGTTGGCAGGTAGCGACGGACAATCCTCTAAAATCAAAATAATCGGGCTGGCGGCAGATCCATAACTAGAGAGCGATTGCGAGCCGCCACTTTCGATCCAATGCACGTTGTCTGTGCTTGACGAATCAGCAAGCGTTTTCATGTCGGCCTCGCTGAGGCTAAACGTGCTTCCCCACAAGTCGGATGAGGACGTATATTCGGCGTATATAGGCTCTGTGCAGCCATTACCCGATTTATTTAACTTGCCATAATCGCTGCCGTTACAAGAGGTCGTCACGCTTGAGGCCGTTCCGCAACTGGCGGGAAGTCGCAACGTATTGCTACCTGATGCTCGTGTTCCGTCATCTCTTACAGCATTAATCTCTGGCGATCCGTTAATCGTGCCGAAGCATCCTCCTAGACCGATCGGCGTGTCGAGCGCCTCGCCCACGATAAGCGATTGCTCCACAATCCACTGCGATACGGTTTGGGACCCCAGTGCATTAGTTGCACGCGCAAAAACACGAACAGAACTACTACTGCCCTGAACATACCAAAACTCAGCTGTGTACGACCTGTCGGAATCTGAAGCGCCCTGTGCGGCATCGATCACCACATCATTGACGCCCGCGGTGGCGGCTGTGTAGGTGGCGGATGTTCCACTGGTGTAGGTGGGGGTATTGGCTTGAATCCAGCTCAAGGCCTGACCCATGACCTGTTCTGCCGCATAAAATGCCTCAGTGCTAGTCTGCTCTTGCACGGATAGTCGCACAGCGTCCTGGGTGGCTATGGTCATAGTTCGACTTGCCAGCAACGATAAAAGACCCAAAATCACCACAATAGCGATCGTGTAATAGCCAGTTTGTCGATTTTGCATTGCCATTAGTCGTAGTCCCGTGAAATGAGAACGTTATTCCGAGGGCTCACGAATATTTCCGCATATAACCTGCCGTCCGGTGAGGAGGCACACTGATTATCAGTGTCACCGAGGTAGGCGCAAACCTCCACCTTGTAGAGGCGTTCTATTCGGCAAGAGACGGTGTCGCCACAGGCACTCGCATTGGTCTCGCAGCCCCCAACCGAAAATTCGCATCCGGCGTCGGCGTCGAAATAGGTCTCTCCTGGCATAGTAAATACCAAACGATCAGCGTAAAGGTCAGTCAATGCCGTGATAGGCTGCCACGCCGATGATCCGCCAGTCGCCGAGCAGTCAGAGGTCACGGAAGCACTCGCACCCACTACATCGTACTGACTGGGATGAATAGTTGAGACAGCCTCAACAACCCCGCTCTGAAGCCTCAGGCCCGTTCGATAGTGTAATACCGTGGCTGTGCCGCTTAACAAGGAGCCGTCGGTGTCTCTGCACGCAGCGAAGTTCGCGTTGTCACTCCCTGAACAACTATGGCTCCGAGCATAGCTCATCAACGCACAACCGGACGTACTGATATCAATGGCTGGAAAGGTGCCCTCGTCTCCGGCAACGCCACTCGAACCTTCAGTGGTGATAAGGTAGTTGGCTAGCTGACTTGGATTGCCGCGATATCCAGCCCTGCGGAACTCAACTCGAACCGCATTTGTCAAAGCTGCGAACTGTTCCTGCGCGCGAGTCGTTTCCTGAATGGATATTCCAGCACCAAAGGTGGTTGCGAAGTACGTCGTCCCGGCCAGTGCAAGAAAAGCGCCGATGACCATTGCTACCAAGAGCTCAATCAGACTGAGGCCTAACTCCCGCATGATGAGTATCCCAAGCTAGAACTCGAACAGACACTGATCAATCCAAGTAGATTTCGACTCACCGTTGCCGAGGTCGACCCTAACGTCAGTTGCACTGAGCCATCACCATCGACATCCAGCCCACGATCTGCGGTAAACGTAACGTCTAGATCACCATCACCATCTAAATCGCCAAAATTTGTTACGACCATTGAGAGCCCACTTGAAAAATCAGTACTCGATCTGCTCGCCAAAGTACCAACCAGGCTATTAGTGACCGTATAACCCCAAACTGATGTATCACTGCCGTTGACCGAAAACTCGACAACCGACGCGCCTCGGGCGCCCTGAGCCACGGCAGTGGTTCGCGCGAGTCGCAAATCTAAAACAACCGTCTCGACGGCAAACCTGAGTCGCTGACGCTCGATGGTGCCAGAAAATGACGGTAGCGCAATGGCTGCCAAGATAGCGACGATCGTTATGGTAATCATGAGTTCGATCATTGTGACACCGTGTTGGTAGCCGAAATTAAATGCTCGTCTCATAAATCATAAACTCTGGATCCAGATTCCACTTTGGCTTTCAACAGTATTAAAAACAAGCCTTAACTGATCAGATAGCTGCGCGCTTGCGTATGGTTCACTCTAATCAGGTGAGGTTCCGAATGAAAGCTGTTATATGGTTTTGCTCAGCGCTGCTGTTATCTCTGAACACGATGGCGAGTGCTGCTGGTGGGAATAACACAATCAAAGTCGACCCCCCAATTCCTGCACCAGAGTGGACATTGCCTGCGATTGAGAATGCCGAGGGCGAGCTCTCATTGTCCCAATTTAAAGGCAAGATTACCTACATCGACTTTTGGGCATCGTGGTGCGGCCCCTGCCGATTGTCGCTACCCGCTCTCAATAAACTCCATGCTGAGTTCGACGCCGCCAAGGTTCAATTTGTAGCGGTGAGTATCGACGTTGTGGAGGAAGATGCCTGGGACTTTCTAAAGCGCTATGCCGTCGACTATCCCGTGGTCATCGACACCGAGAGTGAGATCGCACGCATGTTTGCGGTTGACGGTATGCCCTCTGGGTATTTACTCGACGCTGACGGGCGCGTTCGAGAAATACATGTCGGCTATAAATCAGGCGATGAAATGAAATTGGCAGAGAGCATCAGAAACCTGCTTTTAGAGATGGACGCGAGTTAAGCATTTCTCCCTGGGCGCGGCTGGGCTCGCTAAACTTCCGAAATATTCATTAAGGTTGCATGACGATGACGCATGAAACGCTTTATTACGACGGTGCCTGTCCGCTGTGCAACCGTGAGATGAAACACCTGGCAAA
>DGPO01000122.1:0-2018 GCA_002390485.1 Halieaceae bacterium UBA4438
CCTTGATAGCCCTCATCCCAGTCAATAGAGTCATCTAAGTTGTTTGTGAAGACACCGTATTTGACGTTGACATCACCGCCGTAAAACTCAATGCCATCGTCCGAGTTACCCTCAACTTGGATGTATTCTATGGTAGTACCAGATCCGACGCCGACGAGCGAGATACCGTTGATCTCATTATCAGGTGCAAATTCATAACCGCCCTCTGCTACAACGACGTACTTAAGAGCACCACTGCTGTCATCGCGAACAAATCCACCAGCCTTGCCTGATTCGCCTTCCGAATCGACGTTACAGACCTCAGCACCGGCACAGGTGTTGTGAAGACCGTAACCGTGAATGATCAAACCGCCCCATTCACCCGCACCCTCGTAACCTTCATCATCCGAAGAGAAGATGATCGGCGCAGTCGCCGTACCTTCTGCCATAATCTTTGAACCTCGGGTAATCACCAGATTGGCAAACGTTCCTGTCTTTCCGTAGACCTTTACACCCGGTTCAATCGTCAATGTGACAGTTTGAACGTCAGAGCCGCTCTCCAACTTACCATCGGCACGAATATTCCCGTTGCCGTTGCCGACGGTCACGCGACCTTCCATAAGATAGTCGACGCCACCGTTTAGCGTCATGTCAGCACCAATGGTTGCCGGTAAAACACAGACGCCAGCAGAGTTGGCGGGTGCACCAGTGGGGCACGTCGCCTCGGGAGCTGAAGGCGCAGAACCCAGTGAGCCCTCGATTGTCCAACCGGCCCACCAAGGAAGGGTCGATGACAAGGGATTAACCGCACCAATGTAACGAGTAGCGTCGAGGAAGTCCTCATCCGCAACAGAGTCTGGATACGCGGCGTTAATCGCGGCCCAATCCAATGCCTCGTCGGTGACCGCGGCTGCGGCTTGTGCTGCAAAATTGTTATCAAGGTCGGGGTTCCCTGGAGTACCCGAGAGGCCACCTACGCTCGCCAGTGAACCGTTATCACCCGAGGCGTTAGCGCAGTCGTACAACCAGTTGTTGAACACCAGTGCCGATCCAATAAGCGCCTCGGAATCGCCCCCCTCGACGGCCGCACACGTATCAAACGTGGTTAGGCTGTCTTCGGCAGTCGTCACCGCAACGTTGTGGAAAAAGCCACCTGAGCCCTTCTTGAACCGCATGACATAGGATGCGTCATCCGCTTTCTTGCTCGCCACAATAGTGAGGTTCGCCAATGTCGGCTTGGACAGCGGTTCCGCAGCGCCTTGTGTATCCATTTCGAAGGCTTCGCCACCGCCTGCGTTCGACTGCTTTACGATGATGTGCTGGAGGTTACCTTGATAGCCTTCGTCCCAGTCAATCGAGTCGTCTAGGTTGTTAGTGAACACACCGTACTTGAGATTCACGTCACCCCCGTAGAACTCGATCCCATCATCGGAGTTACCTTCTACCTGGATGTACTCCATCGTCGTACCCGAGCCAACAGCCACGAGAGAGATACCGTTGATCTCGTTATCCGGTGCGAATTCGTATCCACCCTCGGCGACCACGACGTATTGCAAAACCCCACTGTTGTCGTCACGAACGAAACCACCGGCTTTACCCGACTCACCTTCTGAGTCGACGTTACAGACGTCAGCACCCGCGCAGGTGTTGTGAAGCCCATAACCGTGAATAATCAAGCCGCCCCATTCGCCAGCGCCTTCGTAACCCGCATCATCGGACGACATGATAATGGGCGCTTCTGCTGTACCCATTGCCATAATTTTAGATCCACGCGTAACGAGCAGATTGGCAAAGGTACCGGTCTTACCGTAGATCTTAGTTCCAGCAGGAATCGTCAATGTCGCACTCTGAACAGTAGCACCGCCTTCGAGAGTTCCATCTGCGAGAATGTTTCCGTTGCCGTTACCGACGGTGACACGACCTTCCATTAGGTAGTCAAAGCTGGCATCCAGTGTCAGATCTGAGGATATCGCACTCGGAAGAACGCACATCCCACCCGCACTCTCAGTCGTACCGTCAGGGCACTCAGCATCTGGCTC
>DGPO01000122.1:2097-7740 GCA_002390485.1 Halieaceae bacterium UBA4438
TCACCCTCACTGCAACCGCTGAGGCCAACCAGGGCCCCCGAAGCTAAGAGAGTCATTACTAGCTGTTTGTTCATCGACATTTTCTCCCTAGTGGTAAATGAATTTTGCTGGTTCGCTCGTGTTTCACTTTAAAAATCCCAGTTAAAAGAAACTGAGAACTTCGTACCCTTTTCATAGAGCTGATATGGCTGTCCACCCTGGGTGTACTCCACCTCCGCGTTGAGTAAATTATCGATCTTGGCCTTGAACGTCATCGCATCAGAGATGTCGATTTTGTAAACGATATTGGCCTCAAGACGCGGCTCAAAAATAATGTCCGGGGCGCCGAACAAGCCCACATCCGCGATAGATTTGCCACTTTGGTTCAACAAGAATGTGAGCTCTTGGCCTGAGGCGACATCGTCGTATCCGATGATTAAGTTTGCCGTGTACTCCGGCTGACCTTGGAGCGCACGAACCTTCCCCGATGAGAGCGACACCTCCGACTCAATTAAGGAAATGTTGAAACTGGTAAAAACAGTTTTCGAAAAACCCTCATCAAGAACAAATTCTTTCTTGCCCTCTAGCTCAATGCCAGCGAGTTCCCCACTTTCCGCATTGCGGAATGTTCTTGAGTTACCGGCAGTGCCGGAGGCCAGCTGAACAACTCTCTCAATGGGCTTGTCCATGTCTTTGTAGAAAAGAGCGACAGAGAGATTGTCTTGATCGTTATCGCCGTACCACTCCCAACGAATGTCCGCATTAGTAATGGTCGACACCTCTAAAAACGGATTCCCCAATACGCGGAAGTTAAATTCGTTATCGTAGAACGTAGCATTAGCGGCTTCCTTAAAGTCAGGACGAGCCACCGTTTGTGTCAAGGCAAAACGGAGTTGCTGACTGTCAGCGTAAAACCAGTTCACGCTCAAGCTCGGAAGGAAGCTGTCTTCTCGAATGACTGATTGAACGGGGAGCTGCGCGCCAGACAGTGAAAACGTATCGGTAATCTGCTCGTATTCCTCATAGCGACCGCCGGCCACCACTTGCCAATCAGAGCCAAAGGCGTGGTCGTACATGAGGTAGGCGCTGTTGTAATTTAGCTCCGCTTCGTAACTGTCAGATGCAAGCGTCTTGTCCTGAAATACAAAGCCCGTATTTCGGCTATTTGTGATACCGCCTTCAGGGGGTTCGACGCTGCCGTCTGGGGATACCGATGGGGTGCAGTCGACTGTACCGGGTCCCTCACCGCAGACGTATATCACTTCCGATACGAGCAAATTGTCAGTGAAAAGCAACTCAGATCGGGCTTGATTGATATTGAACCCGTAACTTTCGCTGTCAGAGTCCCTGTCGCGAACGATTGCCGAGGCGCCGAAGCGGACGTTTGAAAAATGATAACCGTCGTCCATGGCGTCAATGGTTATGTCAAATGACACGTCGACGTTGGTATCAAGCAGATCGTCGTAACGACGGACGATCGAACCCGGCTCTATAAAGAAATTTCTCAACTCAACATCTTGTTGGTCGTTCGTCGCGCCGAAATTGAATTCACTGCGGAATGCGTCGATGTCAGTCGCGTTAACAGAATCCCTAGATGACGCCATGACGAAATCACGGCGATCAGGCGCGTAGCGGTAGGCGCTACTCGCGGTGACCTGCCATTCGGCAAAAATACTGCCATCAGTATTTAGAAAATGAGACCCGGCAAGCTGTGTTGACGCAAATGTCCGCTCTACCCATTGGATACTCTGAAGATATAAGGCTTCAAATTCGTCTCCGCCCTGTCCGGCTGAGCGTTCCACCTGAGCGCTTGTGTCGCGCGATAGCAGGGTGTTCCACTCGTACGTACTGTCACCGATATTGAGCCCTAAAGAGAGCAGTCCGCTTATTTCGATGTCATTTGACGCCTGCTCGTACCGCAGATCGTCCTGGCGTTCGCCCGTTGGCGTGTAGCTGTAACGCCGCCCCTTGCCTCGCTGACTCCACTCATTGGAGTAGTTTGCCGCCGCGTAAAACCCAATTTCTGCGTCGCCGATGTAATACAAATCACCATACTCGAGACCGACGCTGGTATTCGGTTGTGCGTTCGCGGTGTCGACATCAAAGCCGTCTTTTATGAGAGTGGCGCCCGCTCTCCTGAGCTCACCCTCGATTGCCGCGTTGATCTCGTAACTGTTCCCGTCAACGTCGCTTACAGTGCCAACCCCAAGGGCTTGTGAGATGCCGAATACACCCACGTCACGCTCGCGCGCGCCATCATCCCAACCGATGACATCAAAGTTGCCACTCAGTGGATCTGTCGCAACTTGTTCTGTGGTCATACCGCCCAAGAACCCCGCCCCAAATGACAAGCCCCGTACAGGCTCATCTGGAAAGGTCTTTGTATTGATCACAAGGTTTCCGCCTGTGGATTCGCCGGGCATGTAGGGAAGGAACGTTTTCTTGATATCGAGTTGATTCACAAAACTCGAAGGGAATAGATCTAAGGGAACGGTTCTCTTCGACGGATTTGTCGAAGGCATCGTAGAGTTGTTTAGCGTCGCAGCAACATATCTTCCGCCCAAGCCTCTGATAAATATGTACTTACTGTCTTGGACTGAGATGCCCGGGACTCGAATAACCGAGGAAGCCACGTCAGAATCTGAATAACGGGAGAGCAGCTCAACACCAATGGTATCGACAACACCGGCTGTGTCGCGCTCACTGAGCTCGAAGCCTGATGGGTCAAAGGTTCCCATGACGAAAACTTCTTCTAACTCCAAAGTTGGCATCTCGACTTGGATCTGCTGACTTTCCAATTTGAGGGTCACCGATCGCACGATTCCGCCTACGGATCGCACAGATCTCTGTACCCCTTCGGCCGAGACCCTATAGCTGCCACGCGGCAGCTCTTTTTCGATGATGCCATTGGCATCCGTTGTGCCGATTCCATTCCCTGAGAAATTAACGATCACGCCTACCTCAGGCGATCCGCCCCTCAACACCCGCACTGCAATCGTTCCAGTCTGAGCGCCTAGTCGCTCACTCACAGACTCCGTAACGCTGTGCAGATCCACGCGACTAGCACCCGTACTCAGGTCAATAATGACGTCCGCCAACTGACCCGCATTTGATGCAAAACGTGATACTCCTACGTCACCGTTTAGGTTCTTTGCCAGCACAACGTGCGCGCCAGAATCCAGCCCCCCACGGATAGAGCCATCGCCGCGTGTTGTGCCGAGGGTTTCGCCGTCTACCACTACGCTGGCATTTGCTACTGGGACGCCATTGTCAAAAACGTAAACAATCAGCTCGTCGCTTGCCGAAACTAAGCTGCTAAAAAGTAAAAAGCCGACGGATATACAAATGGAACGCACGGTGCAAGCAAATTTCATCATGGCCTCATTGGCGTCTAAGACAGCGTTAACCGCTGCGGAGTCAAACTTGGAACGCACTGTAGAATCTGCAAATGACAGAATCCCTTCCAAAAAGTTACAAACTCGTGACATGGATAAAACCCGTGACTGAAAACCAATAGCGCGGACGATGACGTCGGTTTCATGCGGCTCTTACGCGATGAGTGACATAAAAAATTCATAAAAAAACCGAGTGCGATCTGTGCCGCGGTCCTTACACCTGACACGATGGGTCATCGCCAACGTCACCCTCCTCCGCTATGCTCTGGAACGTCAACGAGATACCCCCGCTCTTAACCCTGGGCAATGCAGATGTTGGATTTCCGGCACATTTTAGAAGACTATTACCCAGAGTTCGTGAGGCATCGACGGCGCACCGCTAACGCTATTGGCCGTGTGCTGAATGCGCTGTTTTTGCAAAAACGCTTCAAGCAGTTCGATCAGAAATATTCGGGTCTTGAAGGCTTTGACTTCGTCTCAGCGGTACTCACGTTTTTTGACTTCAGTATTCGTCTGCCCGAATCTCAGAAGGCTCGGATCCCTGCAACGGGGCGGCTTGTTATCGCGTCGAACCACCCCATTGGGTCACTCGATGGCATTGCATTACTCGATCTGGTGCGACAGGTTCGTACCGATGTGCGCGTGGTGGCCAACGGCATGCTGATGCAGCTAAAGCCGCTGCATTCACTCCTTCTCCCGGTCAACAACATGAGCGGTTCTACGGCACCGCGAGACCTGCTGGCCATTAGGAAACACCTCGAAAGTGACGGTGCGTTGATTATTTTCCCAGCGGGCGAAGTGTCGCGACTCGGACTCAAGGGGGTTCGTGATGGGGTCTGGAATAACGGTTTTGTGAGACTGGCTTCAGCGACAAAAGCCCCCATCCTTCCGGTTTTTGTGGCCGGTAGTAACTCCGCTTTTTTTTACGGTCTCAGTGCGTTGCTCAAGCCCTTGTCAACCGCATGGCTGATCCGCGAAATGTTTAAACAACAACACAAGACGGTCGATGTGCACATTGGTCGTCCCATTTCCTACACCACTTACTCAGCCAATGGGTTTTCTACTACCACGCTGGCGGCGATGTTTAAAACTCACGTTTATCAACTCGCGAGCTCGACCAAACCGGTATTCGAGTCGATCGACAGTGTGGCTCAACCGGAGTTACGGTCGGTCTTGATCGAAGAGCTTGCGCACTGCGATCACTTAGGCTCAACGCCTGACGGGAAACAGATTTACCTCACCACTATGGCGCAATCGCCGTGCATCATGCGGGAGATCGGCGTACTGCGAGAGATTACATTTCGCTTAGCCGGCGAGGGATCGGGGCTCGCGCGCGACATTGACCAGTTTGATCAAGACTATTACCAACTCCTCCTCTGGGATGACGCGGAACGCGAGATTGTCGGTGCTTATCGTCTTGGGGACGCCGCTGAACTGATCGACAAACGCGGCATCAATGGCCTGTACACCAGTTCTCTCTTTGAATTCGACACGCAGATGGATCGCTTTTTCCGACACGGTTTGGAACTGGGAAGAAGTTTTGTGCAGCCCAAGTATCAAAGTCGATACGCACTCGACTATCTGTGGTCTGGTATTGGCGCTTTCGTAAAGCAAAGACCTCGAATACGCTACCTGTTCGGCTCTGCGTCAATATCTAGGTTTTATAAACAGGCCTCGATTGAGCGCATTGCCTATTACTACGGCACACATTTTAATCACATTGACGTGGGTGTTACGCCGAAGACCCCATTACTCATTGCGGATAAAGCCCGCACTGCCCTCGCATCTGAATTCGCAGGCCGAGACGCGGAGGAGAATTTTAAGACCTTACGTGACGCACTCGCTATCGACGGTGATCCTGTGCCGGTGCTGTACAAGCATTACGCTGGCGCCACACGTCCGGACGGCGTGACCTTCACCGCGTTTAACATTGATCCCGATTTTAACGATTGTGTCGACGGATTCGTCATTGCTGATCTCACAAAACTAAAGCCAAAGAAAAAGAACCGATACCTCGGAACCGACTGGACGCCACTCCCGCTTTAGCGCAGCGGGCCACAAAGTCATGCAGCAACGACACACGAGTGGTCAGGCAATGTCCGACCCCATCGGGCCATAATCGGCGCATTTTTCTCGCTTAATTTTCGTAAGACACGATGTTTGTCGACGCGACCGCCGAATTTACCCGATAATCACCAACATTTGGTATTGAGTGAAACTAAGAAGGCTTGAGTTTGTCTCAACAGAGCCCCATGTAATGGGGTGAAAT
>DGPO01000122.1:7778-19938 GCA_002390485.1 Halieaceae bacterium UBA4438
CTGGCTGAGCCAGCAAATCATTGGTCAGACCGACCTTGTTCGCAAACTATTGATCGCCGTACTTGCCGATGGGCACCTTTTGGTCGAGGGTGCGCCTGGACTGGCAAAAACGCGCGCCATCAAGATGATGGCCGAAGGTGTTGAAGGCGACTTTCACCGCGTGCAGTTCACCCCCGACCTCCTCCCAGGTGACGTGACAGGCACTGACGTCTTCCGACCGCAGCTGGGAACATTTGAGTTCCAAGCAGGACCCATATTTCATAACTTAGTACTGGCGGATGAAATTAACCGCGCACCCGCGAAAGTGCAGTCCGCGTTGCTGGAAGCGATGGCCGAACGCCAGGTCAGTGTCGGGGCGACGACCTATCCGCTGCCCGCTTTGTTTTTAGTCATGGCAACCCAGAACCCCATTGAACAAGAAGGCACCTACCCACTTCCAGAAGCGCAATTAGACCGTTTTTTAATGCACGTACGAGTCGACTACCCCAACTCTGAGGCTGAGCGTGAGATTCTTAAATTAGCGCGGCGAGAGGCCTCATCGGGTGAAGCTGTCGATCAACCTGAAGTCTCAGAAGCTGTTATTTTTGCAGCGCGAGAGGAAGTACTCAAACTGCATATGTCGGACGCCGTTGAGGAATACATCGTTCAACTCATCATGGCCACACGCCAACCGGAGGCCTATGACAAAGAACTGGCCAGCTGGATTGAATACGGCGCCTCACCGCGAGCCACGATTGGACTGGACCGGTGTGCTCGCGCGCACGCTTGGCTACTCGGAAGGGACTTCGTAAGTCCTGACGACGTAAAGGCTATGGCCTATGACGTCCTTAGACACCGTTTAGTGGTTAGTTATGACGGAGAAATTGCCGGTGTAACCGCCGACGATGTGATCGATAGACTCCTGGATCTAGTCCCCGTCGCCTAGGCCACAGACCATGACGAACTTCTTACCTAAAGGTCACAGAATTCTCGCTGAGCGGCTGATTGAAGGGCGCCACATTGCCCAGCAAATTAATATTAATGCGCAGTCAAAAGCACTCGCTCTTCTGGCGGGGCGTCGACGCGTTCGTCAACGGGGGCGCGGTGTCGACTTCGAAGAAGTGCGGCTTTACGCGGCAGGTGACGACGTGCGCACGATTGATTGGCGTGTGACGGCGCGATCTGGAGAACCCCACACCAAACTTTTTCAAGAAGATCGTGAACAACCGATTGTTTTGTTGGTCGACCTCAGATCCCCCATGTGGTTTGGATCCAAAAACTGTTTCAAGTCTGTACTCGCGTCCCACATAGCATCTGTTCTCGCCTGGGCAGGACTTGATGCGGGCGAGCGCGTCGGCGGAATCGCCATGACCAACAGCGGTTTATTCGAGATAAAGCCGCAACGCTCTAAACGCAGTGTGTTGAGGCTTTTACGGCTATTCGAATCCGCTTTGGGGCCCGATAACGATGACTTACCGGAGGACCTGAGCGCAACAATATGGCCAACGGCGCTCGCGCAACTTAAAAACCTTTCGCGACCCGGCGCGCGGCTCATGATTATCAGTGACTTTAACGATTTCTCTGCAGACGATGGTGTCGAGAAGAGGCTCCGCGATGTCGTCGGACATCGACAAGTCGTGTGCTTTAGAATTACCGATCCATTGGACGCTGAGTTGCCGCCCGCGGGCCGTTATGCACTGTCAGCGAGCAGTGGCCAAGTCAAAATAGATACGTCAAACGCGCGTTTGAGAGAACACTACCAAGCGGACTTTGCGGCCTCACAACAGCAGGTCAGTGAGTACCTCAAGCGTTATCAGGTGCCGGTCGTCACCGTGGACACCAAAGACAACCCCAATGAGTTGCTACAGCGAGTTTTTCCGAAGCGATGAATCCTGAGCAGCTACTAAGCCAACTTCAGCCATTACGCGCCCCTGACCCTGTTGGATTCTGGCCCATGGCACCGGTCTGGTGGCTCTTATTAATCGCAGCTGCCCTCGCGGCCGCCGTCACAGTGGTCTGGTTTGTCAGACGCTACAAGAGGGCCGCCTACCGCCGGGAGGGGCTGGCGTGGCTTCGGGATTTAGAGGCGCGTAATGCGGACGTGCACGCCTTGAGTGCAGCACTTAAGGCCACTGCACTTAAGGTGTATCCACCCGAGACCGTCGCAGGTCTCTCGGGCACCGACTGGCCGCAATTCCTCAGAAGCAGCTGCCCAAAATTTGACAGCACCGCCCTTACAATATTGACTCAAACCCACGCCCCAAACCCAAGCACACCTGACTCAACTGACTGGCAGTACGCGCGGCTTTGGATACAGCGCCACGAGGTGCCCCGTGCTTAACTTTCTCTGGCCATGGGCATTCGCGCTGATGCCACTGCCACTGTTGATGCGCCTCCTCCCTCCGGCGTCGGAGTCACTTGGCGCCGCAATTCGCGCGCCCTTTACCGCGCGCTGGCAGCGACTCGAAGGACAGGGCAAGCTGTCCGCTAACGTTAATTCGGCCCGCATATTCGCGCTCTTTATTGCTTGGACACTCGTTGTGACAGCGATTGCGAGACCCCAGTGGGTGGGAGAGCCCATTGAGCTACCCAATACGGGGAGAGACTTAATGCTGAGTCTGGATTTGTCAGGCAGCATGCAGATTCGCGACATGCAGGTAGGAAATCGCACGATATCGCGCGTCGAAGCGGTGAAGGCGATTGCCTCCGATTTTACGGAGCGACGGGTCGGCGATCGAGTCGGTCTCATTTTGTTTGGATCGAAAGCGTATGTTCAGGCACCACTGACGTTTGATACGACCACGGTCACCCAGTTCATTCGTGAAGCGCAACTGGGATTCGCAGGCGAGGACACCGCCATTGGTGACTCACTCGGACTTGCGATCAAACGGCTCCGAGATCGCCCTGCGGCCTCGCGGGTGTTGATTTTACTCACGGACGGTCAAGACACCGCGAGCAGTGTCGATCCGATGGAGGCCGCTGCACTCGCCGCCCAACAAAGCGTCAAAGTCTATACGATCGGCATCAGTCGCAACCTTGGAACGAATAACGCGCGCGGTGGTGAGGTTGATGAGGCCCTACTTCGTGCCATTGCCGAAGCCACAGGTGGTGAATATTTCAGAGCTCGGGACCCACGAGAACTTCAAGCGATTTACAGCATTATCGATCAGCTTGAACCGGTCGAGCAAGACGCCAGTACCTTTCGACCACGACGAGCACTCAGCTACTGGGCCATGCTGGGTGCGCTTCTCATGGGATCAATGGTGCTTCTGACTGGCGGTATCGTTTCGCGCCTCACAAGCACTCAAGGCGTTACTGCAGGATGATGGCATTGCATTTTATTCGTCCCGAACTGCTCTGGCTGTTACCGGCAGTCCTGCCGTTAATCTTTCTTGCCTGGCGCAAGCAGTCCAGTGGTGGCGATTGGGCGAAGGCCATTGACAGCGAGCTACTGCCGCACTTGGTCGCCTCTGAGGGCAGTTCCGGGAGCCAATTACGGCAGCTCTGGTGGCTCGCGCTCCCCCTACTCGTGTTCGGCGCATCAGGTCCGTCGCTCGAACGCACCGAGTTACCCGTTTTTGAAAAATCTGACGCGCTCATCATCGTTCTCGACCTCAGTCGTTCAATGTGGGCGACAGACACGCAGCCCAGCCGAATCCGCAGAGCACGTCAAAAAGTCATGGACGTGCTGGATCTGCGTTCAGAGGGTGTCACCGGCATGGTCGTTTTCGCAGGCGACGCTCATGTCGTCACACCGCTGACCGACGACACACGAACCATTGAAAACTTATTGAGTGCACTTGCGCCCGACATAATGCCCTTGCAAGGCTCTAACGCCACCGAAGCACTCGGGCTTGCTGCCAGTCTCCTTGAGACATCGGGACTCACCAATGGCAGTGTGCTCCTCATTACCGACGGTCTGCCTAAGCTATCCACGTCACAAGTCAGCGATTTGCTTAAACCCGTGGGCGCCGATCTTAGTATTTTAATCGTCGGGACCGAAACGGGTGCTCCCATTCCTCTCCCCGATGGCGGCTTTTTGAGGGATGAGAGCGATCAAATTGTCATCCCTGCCGTTGATAAACGGATGATTCAGCAAATTGCATCCAATCTCGATGCAAAGAGTGCCAGTGTCTCCGTCGACAGTAGTGATCTTAGGTACTTACTGTCCGGGGCTGAGTCGAGCATGACCAGCGACGATTCGCTTGAGCGAAAGACCGACACCTGGGTTGATTTAGGGTACTGGTTGGCCATGGCTGCGGCGCTACTTTTACTCCCTTTATTCAGGCGGGGGGCGTTAAGCGCGCTCGTTTTCGCAGTTCTCCTCACTGACGCAGACCCCGCCCACGCAAACCCACTAGAGCATTTTTGGTCGACGCCCGACCAACAGGGCGCCAGCGCACTCGCAGATGGCGATCCAGCGCTTGCCGCCACCTTGTTTGAAGCACCCGAATGGCGCGGTACCGCACAGTATGAGGCCGGCAACTTTAAGTCGTCATCAACCGAGTTCGGTAAGCTTGAGTCGACCGACTCGCTGTATAACCGAGGCAATGCCCTCGCGCTGTCAGGGGACCTTAAGGCTGCCGTAGAAAGCTATGATAAATCGCTCGCGTTGTCTCCAGACCGGCAAGATGCGATTACCAACCGAGAGCTGGTGAAGTCGTTACTTGAGCAACAAGAACAAGATCAGCAAGGCAATGATCAAGACAGCGACAGTGACCAATCCGACCAAGACGGGGAATCTCAAGATTCAGAGAGCGAGTCGGCGCAACAAGATCAAGACAGTCAGAGCGATTCTCAAGAAGGCGACTCTGAACCGTCAGACCAACAACCCAGTGATCAAGAATCGCAGCAAAACGGCAACGCTGAGATGGCAGAGGATCTGAGCCCCTCTGATCTTGAAGAGGCGACTCAGGAGCAACTCGCTCGCTTTGACGAAGCCCTCGAGGAGCAGCAAGCACTCGAGCAGTGGCTGCGGCGGGTACCCGATGACCCGGGCGGCCTATTGCGTCGCAAGTTCAGATACCAAACCATCCAACGCCTGAGAAACGGAGAGGAACCTGATGAAGACGTTCGTTGGTAAGCTAGTGCGGGGCTTGACCCTGCTCGTCATTACACTAGTGTGCTCGACGGCTGTTGCCGAAATTCGATCCGATGTCGACCGACGCACGATCAGCATGGGTGAATCGTTGAGATTAACCGTAACAGGCGACGCCAGCGAGCGGCTCGATCAACTGGATCTTGCGGCACTCCAATTTGACTGGGAAATCTTGAGTACCAGCAGTTCAACGAACACCTCGTTTATTAACGGTGCGCGCTCAACGACTCGAACGCTGACGCTAGACCTCTTGCCGGTGCGCGATGGCATTTTATCTATTCCGTCACTAAGCACGGGAGGTAATCGAACGACACCGATCGCCATCACGGTTAATCCACAAGTTGTCAGTGCGGGCGGCGACGACTCCGTGCGATTCGACATCGATATTGACAAGCGTGACGTCTACATTCAGGAACAGCTTATTCTCACTGTGACAATTGAGCAGGCGATTAATCTCGATGGCGCGGAAGTCACGCAACTGGCGATTGATGGTGCGATCGTTGAAGAGCTCACACGTCGCAACTTTCAGCGGCAAATTAACGGACGTTTGTGGCGTGTCACACAGCTCCGGTACGCGATTTACCCTCAACAACGCGGGATGCTTGAGGTCCCGTCGCTCTCGCTCACAGCACGCGAGGTGCTCCCAGGCCGATCGTTATTGGGTGCGCGACTCGGTAAGCGCTTCAAACTCTCTAAAGACGCAATTCAAGTCAACGTCAAACCAGTACCCGAGAACTTTCCTGGCGATGTGTGGTTGCCTGCCGTGTCGCTAGAGCTCAGACAGTCGTGGTCGAAAGCACCTGAGTCAATGGAAGTCGGCGACTCAACAACTCGCACACTGACACTGGCAGGTGAGGGACTTTTAAGCAGTCAACTTCCCTCAATGACCAGCATGAGCGACAACTCACAGAGCGCCGGGATTCGTGTTTATCCCGACCAGGAATCCAGCGACCAGATAGAGCGTACGGACGGGTTTTTGGGCCAACGAACCCGCAGTGAGGCGCTGGTTGCCACTGGCGGTGGCTCGTGGACGTTGCCTGAAGTCAGCGTCCCCTGGTGGAATACTGAGACCGACACGCTGCAATTTGCGACATTACCCTCGACCACGATCTCTGTCGGCACACCGGTCATCGAAACACCCGGCGCGCTGGATGTCACTCAGGTCTCGGCCCAACCAACCGCGTCGCCTTATTGGCTCACTGCATTGGCCGCTTCTGGATGGCTGTTGGCGACGGTGCTTTTAGGGGTTATCTGGCGCTCACGAAGGCGAGTTAATACTGAGCCCTCAAAACCTCAAACCGAAGATCGCCTGCGTCCACTGCTCACAGCACTAAAAGCCAGCACAGCGCAACGCGATGCCGCGTTAACCCGCGACCTACTGATGCGGTGGGCGACGGTTCACTTTGGCCAACCGGTGAGAACGTTTCAACAACTCCGATCGCTGTGCAGCGACGCATTGGCGCAAGAAACGTACGTTCTTGAGCGCGCACTCTACGCGTCTGGCGACGATCAATGGACCGACGCAAAAACCTTTTATTCGGCCCTTCGAAGTGAGCCGTCGCCGACATCGCCCGAGTCACCGATGACGGCTCGCCGGCTCTACCCTACCGGCTGAACACAGGCCACTAAGACGCCTAAGACTCGCTCAGTGATCGGCTGACGACTTCGAAGACGTCTTGCGACAAATTGGGCAGTGCGGCGACGGACTCGAGCTCCTGGCGCATTGACGCCTGCCCGTGTGCGTAGCGGCGCCAACGTGTCATCGGACCCAGCATTCTCGCGGCTATTTGCGGGTTTTCGGACTGCAGGTGTCTCACCGCTTCTCCAAGAATACGATATCCACTGCCGTCAAGGGCGTGAAACGCAGTGGGATTGGCACCCGCGAAGGCGCTGATGAGCGATCGAACTTTGTTGGGATTACGCCAATCGAACGCGTGATGGGTGGTGAGCGCCTGCACGTCAGACACTGTCGCGAACCCGGGTCGCGTGGCCTGCATCACGAACCATTGATTAACGACAAGGTTTTCCGACTTCCACTGATCGAAGAAATGCTCAAGCACCTCGGCCCGGTGAATCTCATCACCACTGTGCACAACAAGATGAGCGGCACAGAGTCTGTCTGACAAATTTGTGGCTGAATAATACAGGTCTCTGGCTTTTACTAACCACGCGGAGTCACTATCAACCAACAGTCCGAGGGCAGTATGAAGTAACGACCGCTGTCCAATTTGCTCGGCAGTCGGCGCGTAAGGCAGCGCATTACTGAGGCTTTGCTCGACAATTGCCTCAAGCTGCTCACTCAGGGCAGCGCCAAGCGCTGCTGAAACGCGTAAATGCGCTTCGTGGATTTCATGCACGTTGACCAAGCCGGTCTGTGCCGCGCGATCGGCAATTGAGGCCTCAGTCGGCAAGCTCAAAAGTTTTGCTTTCATGGCGTCTTCAAGATCGCCGGCTAAGACGCGCTTGAGCGCACTAAGGTAGTCCTCGGGCAAGACATCTGACGTTGCATCCATTGCGTCTAGTGCAAGCCGTTGTGATGCATCCCAACGCACAAAGGAATCATCGTCGTAACCCATCAGTACGACGAGGTCGTTCCGGGTCTGAGGCATGTTCAAGCGCACGGGCGCGGAAAAACCACGCAATGCTGAGACGACAGGCTCTGTTGTCAGTCCATCGAAAGACACGGTCTGGGAGGCTTGATCAAGTTCAATAACCCGAGCTGTGTGCCCGTCGCCCAGGTCGATGTGCTCGCCATTGGTCATCAGTGAGACTGCCACCGGAATGTGCAGAGGTGGTTTTTCGTCTTGTCCTGGCGTGGGCGGATTACGTTGTGTGAATGTCAGTTCCAATCGCCCGCGGGCAGAGTCGAATACTTTTTCAACATCGATGACCGGTGTACCCGCCTGTTCATACCACCGTCGGAACTGGGTCAAATCTTTGCCTGAGGCCTCCTGCATGGCATCAACAAAATCATCACAGGTGACCGCCATTCCGTCGAAGCGCTCAAAATACAATCGCGCGCCACGGTAAAACGCGTCATCGCCCAACAGCGTGTTGAGCATCCGAACAACTTCAGCACCTTTTTCATAGACGGTCATCGTGTAAAAGTTAGAGATCTCGATAAACGAGTCGGGTCTGACCGGATGCGCCATGGGGCCTGCGTCCTCAGCAAACTGATGCGTTCGCAAAAAAGACACATCCTCAATACGCTTGACGCCTCGAGAATTCATATCAGCAGAAAACTCAGCGTCTCGGAAAACAGTAAAGCCCTCTTTGAGGCTCAGCTGAAACCAGTCTCTGCAGGTGACACGATTACCCGAGTAGTTGTGGAAATACTCGTGCGCAACAACGCCCTCAACGCGCTGGTAACCCAGATCAGTCGTAATATCAGGGTGTGCCAGCACACAGGAGGTGTTGAAGATATTCAGGCTCTTATTTTCCATCGCCCCCATATTGAAGTCATCAACAGCGACAATATTAAACAGGTCGAGGTCGTACTCGAGACCGTAGCGCTCTTCATCCCAGCGCATCGACGCTTTGAGCGACGCCATTGCATGATCACAGTAGCCTGTGTCTTTGGCCTCAACCCAGATCCGCAGATCCACAGGCTTACCCGACTGCGTTACAAAACGGTCAGCAACTAACTGCAGGTCGCCGGCCACCAGTGCGAACAGATAACTGGGCTTGGGGTGTGGGTCATGCCACACCACCGTGTGGCGGCCATCCTCTAGGTCTGAGCGAGCCACTTCATTGCCGTTGCTTAACAATACGGGACAGACGGTTTTATCCGCTGAGAGGCTCACGGTGAAGGTCGAGAGCACATCGGGTCGATCCAAACCGAAGGTAATCTTTCGATATCCCTCCGCCTCACACTGCGTACAGTACATGGTGCGAGACCGGTATAAACCTTCAAGCGACGTATTGGACTCGGGCTCAATATCGACCACAGCACCAAACTCAAAACGATGGGGCACCGTCTCTAACGTGAGCTTCCCCGCTGCATAGGTAAAGTCAGACTCAGCGATCTGAGCTCCGTTAATACTGATGGACCGAACCGACAGGCCCTCTCCATCAAGCACCAAGGGTCTTGCGTGCTGACCATTTCGCTCAATGGTCAGCTTGCTGACAACACGCGTCGTTCCCTCGTGAATATCAAAGGCGAGATCAACGTCGCTAATCAAAAAGTCTGGAGGCTGATAGCTCTGTCGGTAAATCGTTTTAGGTGTGCCGTCTCGCATTGCTATTCTGTCTCCATTTGGACGTGATACCCGCCGAATTTTCGAATGTTGAGCACGCCAGTGTCGAGTAACAGGTACTGCCCCTTAATCCCCATTAAGCGACCTTCAACACGGGGGTTTTTATCAAAATTATGTGTACTGACTTTCGTGGGGAATTCGAGGACGGGATACTGGATCTCAACCGTCGGCTCAGCCTCTAAAATCTGCAGTGCTTGAAGGCCGAAGCGATCTTGCAGTGCACTGATGTCCTCGGCGCACAAGTCCATAAGCTCCGCGCGTTTGTCTTCTAAAGACACGTCCGCACCATTGCCCTTGAGCATCGTTTGCCACGCTGTCTTATCAGCAACATGCTTTGCTATTGCGGTCTCGAGTAACCCTGAAAGCTGCCGATGCTGCACGCGTGCAATGGGCTGAGCCTGCGTAGCGCCTTGATCCATCCAGCGAGTTGGCACTTGTGAGTGTCGCGTTATGCCGACTTTCACACCCGATGTATTGGCGAGGTAGACCACGTGGTCTACGAAACAGTTTGACTGCGCCCAGTCGGGCTCCCGGCACGTGCCCTCATCGAAGTGGCACTTTTCAGGACTCATAATGCAACTGTCACAGGCCGCAAGACGACGAAAACAAGGGTAACAAAAACCCTGGCTAAAACTCTTTTTGGTCTTCCGGTCGCAGTGAACGCAATTAATGACGCCACCAAACTCAAACGCCACACGGGTTCCTAATAGCGCATTTAAATCAATACGCGCTTCATCGAGCGGCAGCTGATATTTCACACCGCCAGAGAGTTCTGTGACCATCTTGCGTAAATTTCCACTGACTAACATTGACCTACGTCACTCCTCACTGCCATTTAATAGGAACCGGATCGTCACTCAGACTGTCCGCCTTTGATCCCTTATCAATAAACCCTATCCGTTGATCCTCAGGCAGGTGGTGCTGGCCCCATAAGATCACGGCATTCATAGTATCAACACGTTGCGCGTCGGTGATCGGTCGCCCATCGGGCCATTTACCCAACGACAAGGCGTCTACCATGCGGTCATAGACCTCTCGCGGCATCGCCACGATGGCGTCTTCATAACTTTCTGACATACGTTAGTCCTGCTTCCGGGTGATTCCGGCAATGATGGCGCCAGTGATAATACCCACCAATAAACCGCCTAGATGAGCACCATTAGCAATGGATCCAAGACCGACTACTTTGAGCACGCCGGTGAAGCCAATAAACAGCCAAATCCACATAAACGTAAATATGGAGGGCAGTGGAATATCAACAAGGCCGGGCCGCATTCGATGCAACACCCACAAACACCCCATGTACGCGTAAACAACGCCCGAAAGCCCTCCAAAAATCGAAGGTCCGGCCCACCAACTTTGAAGAACATTACCGCCGACGGCGCCCGCCAAAAACAAATTGAGCGAAAATACGCTTCCCAGGCTGAGCTCGAGCCGACTGCCGAACTCCCATATCCACAGGGCATTAAACACAATGTGCATCAACCCAAAATGCACAAGCGCAGGACTGACGTATCGCCAGTACTGGGCGCCGGGATCGACAAGCTCAAAGCGACGTCCGTTAAATTCAACTTTGTGAAATGCAAACCAGTCAAGAATCACGGCGTCGCCGAGCGTCGCCATTAATGCAAAAACAAGTCCCGCCATTGCGAGAATGAAGAGCGTGACCGGTGCCTGACGCCAGTGAACCCTAGCATTAGGGCGTGAGTGCATCAGACCACCTTAACTTGTCGCGGCAACTCGCATAAAAGCTATGACCGGGCGGATGAAGCAGTCGCAGTGCCCGCTCCTTTTTCCTAACTGCCACGGAGTCACCCGGGCTCAATGTCAACGAGACTTGGCCGTCGCAGGTCACTAGCGGGTTGTTCTTATTCCGCTCTAGCGTGTCAATTCGGATTTCGCTATTCCCGTGAATCACCATCGGGCGACTGGTCAGCGAGTGCGGAAACATAGGCACCAGCACCACAGCATCCAAGTCGGGCGTCATGATGGGCCCCCCAGCGGACATCGAATAGGCGGTCGAACCGGTGGGCGTTGAAATAATCAAGCCGTCGGCGTTCATGCGATAAACAAACTCATCGTCAACGTGAAGCTGGAACTCGATCATTTGCGCTGACGTACCTGAGTTGACGACAACATCGTTCAGCGCCTCCGCCTGCCCGGTCAAACCTTGAGGACCATGAACCTCGACATCCAGCAAAAAACGCTTATCGGTCGTGTAGTGACCGTCTAGAACACTGCTGACGTGATTCACGAGACCGTCGTCAGGACTCACATCGGTCAAAAAGCCAAGACGCCCGCGGTTTATTCCAATGACTGGACAGTCATGTTTAACCAGAGTTCTCGCCGCGCTGAGCAAGCTGCCATCGCCACCAATAACGACGGCCAAGTCAACATTGGCACCAATCGCGTCTCTGGGCTGCATCGCACGCGTCTCAAAGTGCGCAAGCGTGGCCAGACGATCCTCCAAGACCACATCAATGCCTCGTCCGTCCAAGAGATCGAGAAGCTCGGAAACCACGTGGGTCACCCCTGGATGCTCTCGGCGCCCCAGCAGTCCAACTCTTTGAAACTCACTCACGACTTGTCATCTCATCTCGCTGTCGAATTAGGATTCAACGTGCTTTAACAATCGGCGCATTGAATGGGATACCTCATGATACGGCAAAAGTGACGATCCGATTCTTTGTGACCTTTCGTTTAATGCCTGCCAAAGGGTCGCTTCGGACAGTAACCGTCTTAAATTAAGCACCATGTGCGGCGAACTGTCAGCGACGGACACAGCATCACCCACTTCCAATCGCGCTCTTGAGAGCCCCTCGCGTGT